>QAMX01000134.1 GCA_003149835.1 Clostridiales bacterium | reverse complement strand
TCGACTTTGGCGAGCATAGCGAGCCCTCGCGCCGACCAAACGAGCGCAGCGTGTGCGATCAGCGCTAGTCTCTCGATCGTAAAACGCAGTTTTACAATCGACTTCTTTTATCATAAGGGGCGGCCGGCTTCACCGGCCGCCCCTCTTCCGCGACTTCTTCCCTTATCTCGGCAGAATCAGACACCCTACCGTCAGACCTGCCGCTGACGTCTTCACTATGATCTTCCCAGCGTTCGCTCCACGCGTCTGCTTGTATTTCCCGCTTTCCAACGCGAGATACTTTGTCCCAGCCGCCGTAAACGACACCGTCAGGTCGCCCGTCCCCTGGATTCCGTCCCCTGACTTCACCGTCGCCGTCAGCGCTCCGCTCGACGTCAGCACCAGCACCGTCGACTCGTCCGGTCCCGGGCTCACCACGGCTCCTTCCGTCGTGTCCGCCGCCGTCTGCGTCATGCTTCCTGCCGTGTTCCATTCCAGTCTTGCGCTCGTCACGTTTCCTGCTGCCATTTTCCTTTTCCTCCTTCTTTTCTTACGACTGATGCGCTCTGATCACATAGATCTCTTTCGGACGCACCACTTTCGCTCCGTAGGTGTCCAGCACCTTCACCGCGTCCCCGAACTGCTTCTCCGGTCGGTACGGCTCCACCTTCTCGATCCCGTGCGCAAACGCCACCGCGTCCTTCGTCCGGATCACCATGCACGCGTCGCCCCCTTCCTTCGGCAGGTTGTTCGACAGCTTCACCATCGCGTTGTTGTACATCCCTACGATTCCCTTCTTGATCAGCTCCTCGTTGTTCGTGTACAGCTCCGTCAGCTTGTCCTTGAACAGACTGTAATACCACGGCGTCATCACGATCGACACGTCCGCGTTGATCTTCACGCTGTTGTCCCACAGCCAGACAAACGCCGCGTCGATCAGCTCCTTGGCCTTGTCCGACGTCGTCACCGCCGTCGACGCGCTCTTGCCGCCCGCTCCTGCCACCGCGACACTGCCGATGTAGGTGTCCCGCTGCTCCGCCAGTTCCTCCGCGCTTCCCTTCATGTACGCGTTCATCAAACCGTCCGTCGACTGCGCCTCGTCGATGTCGTCGACGATGAAGTGCGTGTACTTGTACTGGTCGATATCCAGGAAGATCGACGTATCCGCAGGCGTCTCCGCGTTCTCGATGTCTGTTCCGGGTTCATACGTCCGCACCGTCGGCCGCGACGCACCGATGATCTTCACTCGTTTCCCGATCCCTACGTTTCCCTGCCACTGGGTGTTGCAGTCCTCCTGCATCACGCACAGCTTTTCCAGCTCTCGCTGAATCTTTTTCGCCCATACCGTCGGCTTGAAATTTTCGTATGCCATTTTTCTTCTGCTCCTCCTATTTCTTCCATTTTGTCATTGATTTCATCACTCGCTCCATGATCTTCGGGTCGTCCAGCTCTCTTCCGCTCAACCGGTCTACCTCCTCCGGGCTGTAATACTCCTTCGCTTGAACAGCGTCCAGTCCCACCGCGCCCGTATCCGGCGGCGCAGCCTTTTTCCCGCTCTCCCGAGCGCGTTTCACCGCCTCATACGCCGTCAGGTTCCCGATTCCCGCGCACCGCAGCTTGATGTACTCCGCCCCGAGGTCGTCGATGCAGCGCGCGGTCACCGTCGGGTCATGCGCGCGGATCTCCTCGAAATCGCGGAGCTGCCGGTACGAAAGCAGCTGTCGCTGATATCGCCGCAGCTCCTGCCGCAGCGCCGCGTGCTCCGGCGTCTCCCTCGCCCCGCCGAACGCATACGCCGCCGGATTGCTGTCCTCCGCTGGCTTCGCCGCCGCGTCGGTCTGCGGCGTCTCCGCCTGAGCGTCCGCAGCATCGTCCGCCGCCGCGCCTTCGCTTTGGGCGCGGTACGCCTCGTTCTGGCGTTCGAGCGCCTCGACCCGCTGGCGCATCCGCTTAAAGGCCGCGTTTTCCGCCCGCGTCTGCGCCGCTTTTGTCTGCCCGCCTGCGACTTCGGGCTGCCCCGCGCCCGCGGCCTGCGCCGCGTTCGAGGTTTCGCCTTGCCCGTCCACGACCCGAGACTGCCCCGCGTCGCCGCTTCCGCCTTCGGAAACGGAACCGGTTACGGAGTTTAATGTTTCTTCCATATAATTCTTTTCCCCTTTCGTCGCTCTGCGCCTATGCTCCGGCCATCGGCATCGCCGGAACGGCTCCGCCCGGCGCCTCCACCAGCGGCCCCTGCGGTTCCATTGGCAGCGCCGGCGCGCCGCTCATTGCGCCCATACCGCCGGGCAAGCCGCCGGGGACGCCCGCCCCGCCGCCTATCGCGGGCATTTGCGCCGCCGCCTCGCTCCGTTTTTCCAGAATCGCCTGGAAGGCGGCCTTCGGCGCCGTCGCGTCCTCCGGCAGCGCCTCGACGTATTCTTCAAAGCTGATACTGCCGCCGGCGCGCGCGTTTTCCAGCGCCTGCTCGCGGGCGTATTTGGAAAACGGATTGGTGGGGCTGGCGTCGATACGCACTTGCAGCCGCAGCTCGTCCAGCGCCGCCGGTTCGATCGTATCCTTGCGGATCATGCCGTCGCGCTGTTTCATGGTAATCGTCAGGCCGTTTGGGTTGTAGGCGCGCCACATCTCGATCCAGATCAGCGCGACATCCTCAATAAACTGCTTGAACATGGCGATCTGTTCGTTGAGCGGAATCGCCGCCTGATCCTGCACGGCGATAATCGCCGCGCCGGAGGCGCGCTCCGGATTGACCTGGCCCAGCGCCGCGTCGCCCGCGCCTGCGAGGTCGCGCGTGGTCTGAATGATATCGGTCTGTAAAATGCCGGCCTCCTGGCTCATCGGCGCGGGAGCAATGTATGTAAACACGTCGTGGACGCTCTGGACGCTTCCGGTCTTTACGGCGATGGCCTTGCCGACGTTGTCGACGTCGGCGGGGTTCTCGATCATGTTCTTTACATACACCGGTTTGGCAAAGGCGTTCATCTTTGCGGAGATCAGCCGCCGCGCCAAAAGCTTGTTGGCCTCGATCTGATTGGGGATAATCGGCACGACCTCGCCCGTACCGCGCGCCGAATTCTTTTTCGGAATCCAGACAAACGAGGCGATCGGGTACTTCCGCAGACCGGTGATCTCCGTATCCGGCTGATAAATGACCGTTTTCGTCGATCGGACGATATGGATTTCTCCATCGTCGGCGCGGTAAAGATAGAGCAGACACGAGCACTTGCCGTCATTGGCGACCTCGGTGTCGTCGCCGACCACGGTCTCCGAGTCCTCGTCCGGCGTAATCAGCTCGATTTGGTCTTTTTTCAGGCCGTTTTGTTTGGCGTCCCGCCGGACGTCGGCGACCGGCCGGCGCTCATAGAGGACGATATACGCCTGTTTTTGAATGTCCGGCTGCTGCTCGTCGGCGAGATAGACCGCCGTGTTGTCGATCACCTGTACATCGAGGTTTCGATTGTAAAAATAGACGTAGGAATCCCCGGCAATGCAGGCGTCGCGGACGATCTTCCAACACAGATAGTCCATCTTCTGCGCCTCCCAATGCCTTCGCGCGTACTCGTTGAGATCGGCGCAAATTCTTTCCGCCTCATTGCCCGCGGCAGTGTCGTGCGGGGAATAGACGATCTGCATCTGCTGCATGCTGACCATCGCCGTCTTGTATTCGACGGTCGGCGCGATGAAGTTATAGACCGGCAGCTCGTCGGCGTTGGAGACGCCGTTCCACTGATCGCCCTCGAAAAAGCGAAACGCTTTTTCCGTGTTGGCATACAGATTCAGCCGGCTGTGATGGTCGACGCCCTGCCGGTATTTCCGCCAGATATGCGTTTCCGTAAGTTCGTGATCCAATCCGTCCGCGTCTCTCCGTTGTCTGATACTCATTCATCAGCCTCCGTTCCATAGGCGGCGCTGCCGTTATAGCGCTCGATCTCCGCCAGCTGCCGCCGGAGCCGCGTCAGCTCCCTGCTTTCCCGCTGCGGCCGCGTCTCCTGCGGTTCGTCAGTCTCCTCGCGCCGTTCCATACCGAAGCGAATCCACCGCGGCAGCAGCGCGGCAACGAGCGCCGTAAAGGCGATCCCCGCCAAAAATCCGAGAAACAAACAGACGCCCGTCATAGCAGAATCCCCTCGCAGCCAAGGCCGGCCAGAATCTCTCCGGCCTCGCTCAGCGACATATAGCGCCCCTCCGGAATCTCCTGTTCCTCCTGCGCGTCGGCCGCATAATCGATATAGCTGACGTTGAGATCGACGTTGCCGTTGATGCCGTCGATTCTGCCGACCGAGGAAAACTGCCACATCGTGTGTTCGTGCTTGGTCACGCCGTCGGCAGGCTTGTCCGCAAAGCTCTTGACCCCCTGCGGCCACGCCACCCAGACGTCAACGCCCGCCTCGGCCAGCGCCGGCTTATCGATGGCGTTGTTGAGCCAGTTGCAGTTGGTGTAGTTGACCGGGATATAGCCCGCCTCAGTAACCGCTTCGCAGAAGGTCAGGATCAGCTCCGTTACCTTCGCTTTTCCGAGCCGGAACTGCCCCTCCTGCTCGGCGTCGAACGCCGCCGGATAGGTGATCTCCTCGCGGTACGGCAAAATGGTTTCCAGAAAATACGCCGCTTCGGCCTTTACCCCCGACAGACTCGTCGCATACGAGCAGCAGTAAACGCCGACCGCAATGCCCGCGTCGAGCGCCTCTTCTATGTTGCGCTCAAAATAGGCGTCGCGTTTCAGCCCGTGCGTGGCGCGGATCATCGCAAATTCCACGCCCGACGCCGCAACCTTCGGCCAGTCGATCTCCCGCTGCCATTCCGATACGTCGATGCCGTTTTTCAGAACCTCGCTCATTTTTCGTCGTCCTCCTTTTGATTCTCCAAAGCCTCGCCGGCCTTGTCCGTTTGATTCCCGCCCGCCTGCTTGACGAGCTGATGCCCATATACCGCAGCACCCGCGCACAGAATGCCCTGCGTGACCGCCGTAAACGCGCCGGTCACACCGAAGTGCTCCGCGCTCCCCGCGACATAGCACACCGCCAGCAGCACGCCGCATGCGCCCAGCAGCAGCGGTATGTAGCGGTTTTGGACAAACGCCGCCTCTTTCAGCAGCTTGCCGAACACCCACAGCACCGGCACAATCAGCAAAAGCTCCGGCGCGATATAATCGGTAATCGTCATTTTCTCCCTCCCGCTCCGCTTTACGCGGTAATCAGATACAGCGTGTCGGCATCCTTGGCCGCCAGCGCGTCGTATTGTGCCTGCGTCAGCGCGACGACCGGCGGCATCGTCCCCGTCACTTTGAGGATCGTCACGCCTTTTTTGATGTTTTCCGGCGTCAAATTCGCGTCCTTCGGGACGCCGCCGGACAGATTGTATACGGCCATATCGCCTCTCCTTTCGGTCTTGATTCAGATGATTGTGACCTTGCCTCCATAGCCCATTTGTCCTTCGGCGCTTACCGGCGGCCGTTCCGCTTCAAACGCATAGCGCAGCGGCGGGTTTTCCGTCCGGGCCGCCGAGGTGCGGTAGATGCAGAAGCCGCGCAGGGCGTCGGGCGCGTGGGTGATTTCATGCGGTTCGTTCGCACAGTCCGAGGGGTCGCGGTCGTCGTGCCGCAGCAGCGGCAGACATTTGATCAGGCTGACGCAGTTTTTGAAGATCCGCAGACACGCCGTCTCCCCGCCGTCCTCGCCGCGAATGATTTTCAGCGCCTCCTTGACCGCCAGCCAGCCGGCGACGCGGTTGTTGCTCGTCTTGGTGAGCGAAAGCCCCGCCTCCCCGAAGATTTCCGCGGTCGTCCGCCCGGTCTCCCGCTGCCGGCTCCACAAATCGGGCGGGGCCAGGAACTCATAAATCTCGTCGCCGTGGTTGACCCGCAGAATCTCCGCCGCCGCGTCCGAGACCGTCAGATCCTTTTTGTGAACTTCCTTATATACATAGCAGCGGCTGTCGGGCGCCACCGCAATCCACAGCGCCGCGCACATGTCGAGGCCATAGTCCATCGACACATACCGCCGCCATCCTTCCGGAATTCGAAACGGCTCCATCACATGGACGTCTCGCCGGAACTCCGAGAAGTACTGGCCCATGAACGCGTCCCAGTCGCCGTCGCGCCACGCCTGCCGCTGCCCGTCCGGCAGGCTGTCGAGCCAAGCCAGATAGCCTGGGTCATGCTCCCGCAGCGCCCCGTTGTCGCTGGCCTTGGCGGGGATAAAAGTGTAGTCGTCCGGGTTTTCGCCCGGCCGGTAATCGCGGTCGATAAACAGCCGCTTCACCCACGCGTGCCCGACGCCGCCGGGGTTGCAGGTCAGGTAGATGCGCTTTGGAATCCGGTTGACGCCGCGGCAGCACGAGGAAATCCACATGTACTGGTATTCGGTGAGCTGCGTGGCCTCGTCGATGAAGATAAAGTCGTATTCCTGCCCCTGATATTGTAAAACGTCGCTGTCGTTTCCGCAGAAACCGAGCCGGATCAGACTCCCGTTCGGAAACGTAAACGTCCTGTCGCTCTCCTTGTAGACGGCGATGCCGTTGAGGTCGGCGGACAGCGGCCGGGTATGGTTCTCGCGCAGCTCCGGCAGCGTCCGCCGGAGGATCATGATCTTGCAGGCGGGGTATCGGAGCGCTAAGAGCGCCGCCTTTTTGCGCACGGCCCACGATTTTCCGCCGCCGCGCGCGCCGCCGTAGGCGACATAGCGCGTATCCGCCGCGAAAAACGCCAGCTGGCGCTCGTTCGGCGTCCCGACGACATAGCGGTTCATCGGCTGTACGGTTCGACTCCTCTGCCAAAGGTCACGGTGATGTTGCCGTCCTCCGGCGCGGCCTCGTCGCCCGCTTCAAAAAAGCTCATCAGCCGTTCCAGCTTAAACTTCGCCGCCCCCGCCGTATCCTTTCCGTCGAGGCCCGCCTCGGCGCATTCGAAGTACCGCGTCCAGAACTTGTCGATTACCGCAAAAACCGCGTCCTGTCCGGCGGTTTCCGCCGTTTTCCGCTCCGCTTCCTCACCTGTCCGCAGCCGTTCCCGCACCTTTTTTCTCGCCTCCGACCACGTCCGCAGCGTTTCCAGCGTGATATCCATGGCGCGGCAGAACCCGCCGACCGTCACGTTCCGCCCCTCGGCGCCGCAGGCGTCCA
>QAMX01000168.1 GCA_003149835.1 Clostridiales bacterium | reverse complement strand
GCGTCGAAAAAGTCGGCGTGTTCGAGATAAAATTTGCCCGACTGCGTCTCCTCGGAATCGTAGACGCGGTAGCCGCGGTTGTCGTGGTTGCCTGTCGCCATCATCAGCGGCACGCGCTCGCAGAAGCCGCGCAGCCCGTGGAACAGGCCGTTCCACTGCAACTCGTTCTGGCCGTTGCTGACGTTGTCGCCGAGCGTGAGGATAAAGCGCGCGTCCGGGCAGCGCTCAAAGGCCTTTCCGAGCATCCGGCGCACCGGCGCGTATTCCGGGGTCGCAAACGGCGTGGAGTTCTGCTGGTCGGCGATGACGATGAAACGGTAGTGCGTCAGGCTTTCCGGCTCGGTCTCAAACGAGAACTCCGCGCTGCGGCAGGCGTCGTCGCCGACGGTGTAGAAATAGCGCGCGCCGGGCGTCAGGCCCTCCGCGGCCGCCGTATGGATGAGGCTGACGTCGATATCGCTCTCAAAGCGGCGGGTGACCGCGTCAAACCGAACGGTCTCGCGTTCGCCGCCCCATTCGGGGCGCAGCAGCAGGTAGCCCGGCGCGGCCGTCTCGTCGGTGCGCCAGGTCACGGCCATACCGGTTTTGGCGTCTCCGCGGATGGAGAGCATGATATGATCCGGCGCGGCGGAGCTGCCGCGCGGCGGCTTGCTGCGTTTTGCGGAATTGTCGCTCATAAAAAGGGTTCCTCCATTTTCTTAATATCATTCAGTCGATTGTAAAACTGCGTTTTCCAATCGAGAGACTCGCGCTGATCGCCCTCGCTGCGCTCGTTTGGCCGGCGCGAGGGCTCGCTTTGCTCGCCAAAGTCGAGTTTTTGAGGCGGCAAAGCCACCTCAAAAACGAATTTGAATGGGAAAGCGAGAGTTTTACAATCGCCTACTTAATATCATTCAGGCAGATCCGGTCAAAAACGCGGATCCGCACCCGTGCTCTTGATTTTTCGCGGATGCTATGTTACGATTATCACAGCGAAACGACAAAGAAAGGAATCAAAACGATATGGACAACAAGCTGATCCTGATTCTCGTCGACGGCATGCGCCCCGACGCGCTCGCCGCCTGCGGCAACTCTTACGCCGCAGAGCTCCTTGCCGCCAGCGCCTGTGCGCTGAACGCGCGAACCGTCCATCCGTCTGTGACGCTGCCGTGCCACATGTCGCTGTTCCACAGCGTCGACCCGGACCGCCACGGCATCGTCACCAATCTCTATACGCCGCAGGTGCGCCCGATCGAAGGGCTTGTGGAGCGGCTCGACGCCGCGGGCAAAAAATGCGCGTTTTTCTATACATGGGAAGAGCTGCGCGACCTGACGCGGCCCGACCATCTCGCCTGCGCGCTGCTGCTGAATCAGCACAAGGCCGCCGGCACCGACCAGGCGATCACCGGCGCGGCCATCGATTATATCAACCGCGAAGCGCCGGATTTTCTCTTCCTCTACCTCGGCGAGACCGACGAGGTCGGCGGTCACTCCGCCGGCTGGATGAGCGAGACGTATCTCAAAAGCGTGTCGAACGCGCTTGACTGCGTCCGCCGCGTCCGCTCGGAAATTTCCGCGGAATACAACCTCATTCTGCTCGCCGATCACGGCGGCCATGACCGCTCGCACGGCAGCGACCTGCCCGAGGACATGACGATCCCGCTGATTCTGAACGGCCCGGCGTTCGCGCCCGGCCGCACGCTCGCAGCCGCGTCGATCAAGGACGTGGCGCCGACCGTCGCCGCTCTGCTCGGCGCGTCGCCCGCCCGCGAATGGGAGGGAAACAGCCTGCTGTAAACGCCGTAGAGCTCCTTGCCGCCGCTCCGGCTTTTCATCCGTTTCAGCGGCCTTATTATTATAAAACAACGCCTGACGAAAAGCAATCGCTTTCCGTCAGGCGTTCCTTTTGAATCGGTCTTTTATTTTCCGCGCCAGCGTAAAACGGCTCCGATCGCCGCGACGACGGCGGCGATCAGAAAAATGCCTGTAAATGCGGCGGCGTCAAACGGCTCGCCGATGACCAGCGGCGTGACGCCGGCGAGGAGCGCACAGACGAACAGAAGCGCGGCGGAGCCGAACAGCTTCCTGCTTTTGGAGGCGGGCCGGCGCTCCCCGGCGCTGCCCTCCGGAACGCGGTGGTGCAGCTCGGCTTCCAGGGCCCGAATGCTGCTGTCCGGGTTTTCAAAGGTGAAAATGAAGACACGGCCGTCCTTTAAGGTGATGAAATACGCGTCCTGTCCGGAAAAATCGAGCGCCCTTTTTGTCTCTGCGATTTCGTCAAACGGCAGACGCAGCGTCTCCTTGCCGTTCGACAGCGTGTCGCCGACGGCGCCGAACAGCAGCCGCGTCGCCATGCCCTTCTTGAATACGACAATTTCCGAGCTGGTTGTCTCGACGCGTCCTCTGATCTTTTTCCTGTTCGGATACGTCAGACTCATGTTGTCCCCCATAATACCGCCTCTCTTTCTGTACTGTATGGTAATTTGATGACAGTATACCAAGACGGAAACGACATGTCAACCTCAATTTAAAAAATAAAACAAAAAAAATAAAAAAATGCGCCGGCACACCGAATGAAAACGGCGTGCCGGCGCGGTTTTTCAGAAACGGATCTCAACAGACGGAGCGGAAACGCCGCAGCCTGTTTACGCCTTTCCGGTCAGAATCGCCGCGGCGGCGTCGGCGGCGGAGGCGGCGTCCGGCGTGTAGACGTCGGCGCCGATCGATTTGCAGAAGCTCTCGGTGATCGGCGCGCCGCCGACCATGATCTTCACCTTGTCGCGCACGCCCTTCTCCACGGCCTTGTCCACGACTTCCTTCATGACGTTCATCGTCGTCGTCAGCAGCGCCGAGCAGCAGATGATGTCGCAGTTTTCGTCAATCGCCGTCTGCACAAATTTCTCAGCCGATACGTCGACGCCGAGGTCGATGACCTCGATGCCTTTGCCTTCGAGCATCATACGGACAAGGTTTTTGCCGATATCGTGCAGGTCGCCCTCGACCGTGCCGATGCAGACGCGGCCGATCGGCTCCACGCCCGCTTCGACGAGCAGAGGCTTCAAAACCTTGACGCCCGCATCCATCGCGCGGGCGGCGATCAGCACTTCCGGAACGAACACTTCGTTTTTCTGGAATTTATCACCGACCACGCTCATGCCCGCGAGCAGGCCCTTTTCCAGAATATCCTTCGGCTGTTCGCCGTTTTCCAGCGCCTTGGCGACCAGTTCTCCCACCAGCTTCGCCCGGCCCTTCTGTAATGTCTGACTGATTTCTTCAAAAATGCACATACTTACAGCTCCTTCATCCATACTAAATGCGACGGTCTGCTTCACTAATTTACTTACCAATGATTATAGCTGTTTTCGTTTCAATTTGCAATCCCTTTTTCTGTAAAACCTGCAAGATATTTTTTTGAAAATTTTTTCAGGAAGCGGAGCCAAACATTGTTCCGCGGCGGCACGCTATGAAACAGACCTCGGCGGCGCATAATGAACTTGCGCGGTTTTGGCCGCGCGGCTCAGACAAAGCAAGGCAAAAATTAGAAAAAACAGGCATGGCAACATGGCGAAAAAGGAGGTATCGCTTGGGAGCGAATGAAAAAACCAGAGGAAGGCGCGGCGCGTTTCGGGTTCTGAAACGAAGCGCCGCCGCATTCTCCACGGCTCTGTTACTCCTTATTTTCGCCTCCCCGCTCGATTTTGATTCATCCGCCGCCGCGGAACCGGTATACGCCTCATTGGAGGCGTCGTGCAAGCCGGCGCGGCTGACGGCCGACAGGCTTGTGCCGGTCGGCCGCACGGCAGGAATTAAAATCTATGCGGACGGGGCAATTATAACGGATTTTTCGGAAGTTCAGACAGAAAACGGTATGATATCGCCGGCGAGAGACGCGGGACTGCAAGTCGGCGACGTCATCACACATGTCAACGGCAAAGCGGTCGCGTCCTCGGAAGAGCTGATCGCCGCCGTCAACAGCGCCAGCGGCGCCGTCGATCTGACGGTGCTGCGGGGCGGTCAAACCATCCGCTGCCGCATGACGCCCTGTAAAGAGCTCGGCGGCAGCAAAATGAGAATCGGCGCGTTCGTCCGCGACAGCGTCGCCGGTATCGGCACCATCACCTTTTACGACCCTGTCACCGGCGTGTTCGGCGCGCTCGGCCACGGGATCAGCGAGAGCGAAACAGGCGCTTTAATGCCGTTAGGCTCCGGCTGCCTGATCCCCTCGACGGTCACGGGCGTCCACCGCGGCGAACACGGCGCGCCCGGCGAGCTTGTGGGCAGCTTTGATCTCAGCCGAGATTCAGGCCGCCTGCACAACAACCTCGACACGGGGCTGTTCGGCGTCCTCGGCGCGGGAGAGCTGTATCCCGACCTCCTGTCGGCTGAGGCCGTTCCGGTCGCCAAGGCCGGCGAGGTAAAGGTCGGTAAGGCGGAAATTCTCGCCAACGTCTCCGGTTCGACCGTCAAGAGCTATGAGATCGAAATCGTCAAGCTCTTGGGCGCGGATAAGACCACAAAGAACATGTATATCCGCGTCACCGATGCCGAACTCATCGAGGCTACGGGAGGCATCGTTCAGGGCATGAGCGGCAGCCCGATTCTTCAAAACGGCAAGATCATCGGCGCAGTCACGCATGTGCTCGTCAGCGACCCGGAATACGGCTACGGCATCTTTATTGAAAATATGCTCGACACCGCTTATTCCGACGAGCTGAAAAACGCGGCGTAACCGTTGGAACGGAGAGGGAATTTTCCCTCTCCGTTCCGCGGTGCAGCGTATTCCATATGGCAAAAGCGTTAATTGGAAGGACATAACATAAAACGGATTGGTCTGCGCCGACGTCCGTAAACATCGGCGCGGCCGGCTGGAACGTTTCATCAAATCCAGAAACGTGCCGTTTCGCCCGTGTGGGTGGTTGGAACGTTTCATGAAATCCAAAAACGTTCCGTTCTGCCGTAGGGGCGCACCTGTGTGTGCGCCCGCCCCGCGGCGGTGTATCGGCCGGAACGCGGGCGGACACGCTGGTCCGCCCCTGCTAAATATAGCATAACCTTGTTCTGTTTTCGAAAACTTTACCGTCGAGCGTGTGCTCTTATAGAGAAATACGGGCAATGCGGCGTACAGATTATACAGCGGCGGAGCCGACGTTTCCGCTGATTCAAAAAAATCAGCAGACGCCGCCTGAAAGCAATTCATTTTCAGACGGCGTTGTGATAAAATAGGATTGTCATCGTCATAGCCGGTGCGGCTACGCGCGCTCGGCGGTTGTTACCCATGCAGAAAACCGTCAGGCGGTTTACGGGAGGCGAACGTATGGATTTCCCGAAAAGAAAACAACTTCGGCTGAAAGACTATGATTACAGCCGGAATAACGCCTATTTTATCACCATATGCACCTACCATCGCGCCCATTTATTCGGTGAAATTACCGCCGGAGACACGCTTGCCGGGGCAGGGCCATCCATGTCCCCGCCGCCGCGCGGCGCCTTCCGCCTGAATCAGACGCATGAAATGCTGGAAAAATGGCTCCGTGAGTTGGAGAATAAATACGAGGCCGCGACGATTGATTCCCGCGTCGTCATGCCCGATCACATTCATTTTCTCCTCTTCATCGAGGGGGGGCGAGCGCGCCCCTGCCGGAAATTCTCCAATGGTTCAAGACGCAGACGACGAACGAGTATATCAAAGGCGTCAAACGCGGAGACTATCCTCCGTTTGACAAGCGCGTATGGCAGAGAAGCTATTATGAGCATATCGTCCGCAGCGAACAGGACTTATACGAGACGCGAACTTATATCGAGGAAAATCCCTCAAATGGCCCCGTGAGCCGGCAGATTGTCAGTAGCGGACGGCACTTTCGCAGAAAAAGCCGCGGCGAGAAGCTCTTCTCGCCGCGGCTTTCCATTCCGCGATGTCCCTAACGGCGCGCTTCGGCCTGCGCCTTTTCAGCCTCGGCGGCGGCTAAGCCCGCCTCGGTCACCGGACGGATCCAGCCGCGCGACAAAAAGCGCCGCAGCGCCAGCACGACTTTGAGCGCGTCCTCGAAGACGAGCATAATCGCAAACACAGCCGGAAACGGGAGCTTCAATACAAACGCCGCGACGATGACGGCGGGCAGCGCGATGCACCAGACGCAGAACAGGTCGAGCTTCAAGCCGGTCACGGTGTCGCCGCCGGAGCGGAAGATCCCAACAATGAGGATATAGGGGATGTTGCGGAAGCAGTATTCAAAGCCGTAGATCATCAGGATGATCTTGGCGGTATCGCGCGTGACCTCCGAGAGGCTTCCGGTCGTATCGAACAGCGAGATCAGCGGGGCGCGCAAAACGGCGATCAGGCTGCCGACGAGCAGCGACAGAATCGGGACGATGAAGGCGAAGCGGCGCGCGTCGCCGGTGGCGCGCTCAATCTTCCCCGCGCCGATGGACTTGCCGACCATGACGCAGCAGGCGTTGCAGAGGCCGATGAAAAACGTAAAGGCGATGCCGTCGATGGTGCGGAAAATCGTCACGGCGGCGTAGTATTCATAACCGATACGGGCGAAAACGATGTTGTAGCAGAACGTGCCCAGCCCCCAGAGCGACTCGTTGGCGAGCACGGGCGCGCAGACCTTGTAATAGTGCGGAATCAGGCCTTTCGGCAGGGAAAACATCTCTTTGAGGCGCGAGCAGACGAGATTTTTCTTTGCCGCCGAGACGGCGAGAATCACCAGCGGATTCACCCATGAGGAAATGCACGTCGCCAGCGCCGCCCCGCGCACGCCCATTTCCGGCAGGCCGAACTCGCCGTAAATCAAGCCGTAGTTCAGCACGGCGTTGAGCACGGCGGCGACGCCGCTGGCGTACATCGGCAGGCGGACGTTTTCGGTCGCGCGCAGCAGCGTCGAAAAGGCGTTGGAGAGCGCGAGCGCGAAAAAGGAGAAGCAGGCCGTTTTCAGATAGGCCGCGCCCTCGCTGATGACGGCGGCGTCCTCGTTAAAAATCGAGATCACGCCCTCGGGAAACAGAAAGCCGACGATGAAAAACACCGTCGAGGCCGCCAGCGTGTTGACAAGCATCAGCCCGTAGACGTTTTTGATGCCCTTTGTATCCTTGACGCCCCAATACTGGGAGATGAACACGGCCGTCCCCGAGCAGAAGCCGAAGAGCACGAGCGTGAGCATCCAGCTCCACTGTCCGGCCATGCCGACGGCGGAGAGCGCGACGTCGCCAAGCCCGCCGATCATCACCGTGTCCACGAGCGTAAACGACGAGATCAGCAGATTTTGCAGGGCAATGGGCAGCGCCAGCCGCATCGTGACGCGCCAGAACGGCTTGTCGCCGAGATATCGGTTCAGAAACGGTTGCATGTCGGAAATCCTTTCGTGCTCCTCGCCTCGCCGCCGCAAAGGAGCCGGCTCGGCGGCAAGGCCGGTTTTATTTTTTCATAGACCTATATCATATCAAAAAAGCGCGAATAAAGCAATGTCCGGCGCTGACAAAATTCCTGCCGTTCGGCGCGCCGCTTTTTTCGCTCGGCCCTTCAAATCCGCCGCAGGGGCGGACCTGTGTGTCCGCCCGTTAAGCCGCCGCGCCGGCCCTGCGCCGCGCCTTGGCGCTTCCTGCTCCGAATAAATTTGCGCGATATGATTGAATCCGCCATAAAAATTGTGTATAATAGGACAGGCGCACAAGTTCTGTGCGGCTTTTCCAAAGATTTTTTCGAAAAGGGGTGAAGCGCTGTGCGGCCGGTTACCGATTCGCAGAAAATTATCGTCATCTGGCTGATCCGTCTGCTCGTGTGCGCCGCGCTGCTGCTGGTGACGGCGATCGAGCTGGTTCACATCTATCCCTTTGTCGGCGTTCTCGTCGGCGTCTGTTCGCTGTCGCTGACGGCGATCTGGGGCTGCTGGTATATCCCCGCCTACTTCCGCCGCTATTCCGCCGCGCTCACAGATGAGGCGGTCTTGATCACGCACGGCGTCGTCAGCGTGAAAAAAACCGCCATTCCGCTCAAATATGTGCTCGCCGTTTCAATCTCCGCCACGCCGCTGATGCGGCTGTTCGGCATCCGCATCGTCACGCTCGGCCTGCCGTCGCACCGCGTCGTGCTCCACTGCGTGCGCCGGCAGGACGTGGACGCGCTGGTCGCGCTCTGCGGCGGGAAGGAGGCGGCCGAATGACCGCCACCGTGCGGCTTCACCCGCTCGACGCCGTGAGTGGGATGCGGCGCTATCTGTTTCTGCTGCTGATTCCGCTCGTGCGCGGCCTTGCGGCCATCGGCGACGGCTGGATGGACTGGCTGCGAGGCGCGTGGATCGACCTGTGCGTGCTGGCGGCCATGCTGCTGCTCGGTTTTCTGCGCTGGCGGCACAGCCGGCTGCGCCTTTCCGACGGCCGCATGACCTATTCGCGCGGGCTGTTTTTTCAAACGGAGGATCTTTTTTTTGCGGAAGCGCTCTCCTCCTTCCGCATTTCCCGGCCGTTTTATCTCCGCCCCGTCCGCGCGGCGGTCATTCAGCCGGAAACGCTGGCGCGGGAGGCCAAGGTGTTATACCCCATCCTCGTCCATTATTCGGATATCCGCATGCTTGAACGGCTGTTTCTTCAATCGCGCGGCGACCGTGTGCGCGTCGTTGCGCGGGCAAAGCCGTCGGCTGTGGCGCTGGCGGCGGCGGCCTCGTCGAGCGCCGTCGGCGGCCTCACCTTTGCGGCGGCCTTTCTCTCGAATACCGCGCGTTTCGCCGGAGAAAACGCCGCGGATAACTTCCTTGCGGCCGCTTCCCGCTTTGTGCACCGCATTTCCTTTGGCCTGCCGCCGGCGGTCGTCATCCCGCTGGTGACGCTGCTCGTCGCCTATCTGCTGGCGTTTCTGCGCAACCTCACCGAATACTACCGCTTCACCGTCTCGCGTTCGAGCCGCTCGCTCTATGTCGGCGGCGGATTGTTTACGCGCTATCATTTTCAGGCGCGCGTCGCCGCGATTGAATCCATCGACCTTCGCTTCGGGCTGATCTCCCGCTGGTTTGCGGGCGTCAACGTCTATGTCAACGCAGCCGGGCTCGGCCTGAAAACCTTTACGCCGGCGGTCATTCCCGCCGGCGGCCTGAAAGACGCGGTCTGTCAGCTCCGCCGCCTGCTGCCGGAATTCGGCTCCCTCGCCTGTCCGATCAAAACCGACCCGAAAGCCGCTTTTTCCCGCTACATGACGCTGCCGCTCCTGTTCTTCTTCCTGACCGCCGCGGCCGGCGCGGCCGCCGGGCTGCTGTTTCCCGAGCTGACGCGGCTGATCGTCTTTTGGAGCGTCATGCTCTGCGCCGCCGTGGCGTGGGTCGGCGCGCACCGCTTTGTCGCCCTGCGCCATACGGGAATCGGCGTCTACCAAAACCATCTCTGCGTGATGTACGGCCGCGGCTATCTGTACCACCGCGTCTACATCCCGCGCGCAAAGCTCGTCCGCATCAGCGTCTCGCAGAGCCGCGCGCAGCAGCGGCGCGGACTCTGCACCGTCGCCGTATACGACATGGCGCGCCGCCGCCGCCGCCACATCGTGCGCACGGTGGACTACGGCGCGGTATGCCGCGCGCTCGACCTGTACGGCTATCCGGCTGAGCGGCAGGGCGGTTCAGGCGGATTCCGCCGAGCGGAAGCGT
>QAMX01000094.1 GCA_003149835.1 Clostridiales bacterium | reverse complement strand
AAAAAAATAATCGATATATATACATTGATATCGACATAGATAGGTGGTATAATGCGTGACAAATTTATACTTGACGCATATCGAAAATGTGTATGTACGGGAGACGTTTCAGGTGTGCGGAGGGTAAAAAAATGGAGGGTGTAACATGAAAACGCGTTCAAGGCTCCTGGCACTGCTGCTCGCGGCTGTGATGGTTATGGCGCTGTTTGCCGCCTGCGGCGGCGACGATAAGCCGGAAACCACGATGGCCGGAACAGACGGCACGTCTAAAGCGACCGACACAAGCAGCGAGGCAACGACGCCGGCGTCGGAGACCACTCCTGCTGAAACCACCGTCGATTATTCGAAGCTCAAGGGCTATGAGCTGACGATTGCCAACAACGGTGACGTTTTCCCGGCCATGGCAGAGGACGGTTCCTATGCGAGCCAGAGCGAGGAAGAGCTGGCGGATCAGCTGGCCGATCTGGAGGATCGCCTTGATGTTACAATCGAGGACGAGTATCTCCCGGGCGATATGCTTGAGCAGCTGCTCGCCGCTTCGATGGGCGGCACAAAGCTTTTTGACCTGTTGTGGGCGCGTCAGAACAAGTTCTGGCCGGCGGCAAAGGCCAATGCCATTCTGCCGTTGGACGATCCGCGCCTTGTCAATGAGGGTCTGGATTATACCGACGAGACCCGTTGGTATCAGACGACCGTCCGGTGCAGCGAGATGTTCGGCCATCCTTGGTCGTTGAACGTAGCGAGTGAATATGTCATGGCGCAGACCGGCTATTTTATCACCTTCAACAAAGAACTCTGCAAATCGGCGGGCTATGACGACATGTATCAGCTCGTCCGCGACGGCAAGTGGACATGGGACGTTTATCGTGACATTGCCAAGAAGACAACAAAGGATACAAACGGCGACGGCACGCCTGACACGTGGGGCACCGGCGCTACCGCATGGGGCAACGAGATTGCAACGAACGGCATTCAGCCGATCGGCGAGGTCGACGGCAAGTGGCGGCTTCTGCTTGACACCGAGCCGGGCATCCGCGCCTTGCAGTTCCTGTATGACATGAACTACGGCGACGGCACGCGCATGGAGGCGGAGTCTTCGGGAGCGGCTCGCGAGGCCTTTGCCAACGGCACGGTTACCTTTAACTGGGCGGGCATGGGCCACATCAACGGCGCCGGCGAGATCATCTACAATTCCGAGCACGACTACGGTATCATCCCGATGCCGAAGGGTCCGGATGCGACGGAATACTGCTCCATGCACAACAATCTGGACGCATTTATCATCCAGTCGACGAACCATGATCTCGACAAGGTTGTTCCGATCCTCAATGAGTGGGCTCTGATCCTCAACGACACCGAATCCTACCTAAACATCCTCGACGACGGCCGCTGCCGCACCGAAGAGGACAAGGAAATGATGGCCGAGTATATCATTCCGAATTTCACGGTGAAAATCAGCACCGTGTGTCCGGACGCCAACGACCTGATCGGCGATATTATCGGCGGCGTTTCCTACGACGGCAAGACGCCGAAGCAGGCTGTTGAAGAATATGCGGCGTCGATCAACGCGGCGCTCGACGCGTTCTTTGAACAGTGAGTTTCGGTCGAAGCGATTCGGCAAATTGATGCATTTTTACAGGGCGCGGTATTTTATGCCGCGCCCTGTCTTTTTATGTCGAAAAATTAAAAAAATAGACGGCGGAAAAAATAACGCCGACAGCGGAAATTTGATAGACGGGCGAGCGGCAAAGAGAGAAGATGTGTTGGAAACGGGCTGTATATAAGGCGAAAAACGAGACAGAGAAAACCAGAAACAAAATAAAAATACGATATTTACCAAATATAGAAATAGCTAAAACGTATAGGTTTCTCTACACTTATCTGAATCACACATATTAAATTTCATATGGGCATTTTCTTGATATTAAGCAGGCATATATTACGGGAATGTATAAGGCACTAATGGAATATGACCTATCTCATAATGTTCCCTTTGTAGTCTTTAAGGAATACGCCGCAATGCGTGAGGTACATGATTATATCCGCACTATGCGGGGACTGACTGTGCAAAGCGGTGATGAATACTTGCGGCTGAGAAAGGTAATGCGGCTTTACCGTGAATACGGGCAAAGGACAGACGATGCCACTATTCAAAGGATTTCTGCCGAGCTTCTGGAAAAACCTGAACTGATAAAAGAACTTATTGCCGCAGGAATACGCAACACACAGTTTATTGATTTCTACCGCCAATATGCTGACGAGGACAGTGAGGAGAGCAGAGAGGAAATCGCCGCAGACGGCACATCTGATACAGAAAAGCTATTTTTCAAAATGGAACGAGCCGAAAAGGTTATGGAAGCCTTTGAAAGTCTTAATTACCGTGAAAAGCGAATGTTATCTGCACATCTCGGCTTTTGTATGGAGTGCTACGCCACCCATTATTACGATAAAGACGATTTAGACGAAGATGGCAACCCGAAAAGGATACCCGTGCCAAAAGAAGCCTTTATTGATATTGCTTTAGATCATGGACTTGCTTCACCCGATACTGCCGATAAGACCTACCGAAGAGCACTCGCAAAAATGAAAGAAAAGCTAAAGGATTTATAGCCGATTGACAATAGAAAATTGTGCAGATACCGCCTGCACAAAATGGAAAAAGCCCTGTTAGGAAAGCAGATTTTACTGCTAACCCAACAGGGCTGTCTTTATGTCAAAAACCGGTACATTCGACTTATATGGGTTCGATTTTTTACAATGAAACCGACAAATTATCAAATCGTACTTTTCGGGTAAACTATAACTACTCGGAGGTAAGGAAGAATGAAAGAACAAACAATAACAAGAGAAACAGTGAGTCAATTTGAAAATCATTTGAGAATGGAGGAAAAGGCACAAAACACCATAGAAAAGTATATCCGTGATACAACACCGCTTTTGCAGAATATCTTTGCGGTAAAGCCATAAGCAAAGAATTTGCTATTGCTTATAAACTGTTAAACTCAATTTGTGAATCCACGCTTGACAAACATTCGATAGTGTGATATAATATAACTGTTAAAATAGAATTTGAGTTGAGAGGGATTTAGAGCCGTATGAAAAAAGAGGAATACTTTTAGTTTACAACGAATATTAGTGAAAATTCAATATATAAAACAAAGCACAGATTTCTTCTACAAGGGGGATTTTTGTGCTTTTTTGAATAAGTGACGATTTTTATCACACAAATAATTTGTTTTTGTGTTTGAGGTGCAGTATAGATGAATTCCTTATAAGTGAAGATAAAGTTAATTACAATAAATAAGGAGAAAAGTATGAGTATAGCTACACAAATTATTAATAATAATTGTTTGCCTTTTCCTAAAATTTTACAACTTGAAATTACCGATAGATGCCCGTTTAATTGTCCGCAATGTTATAGAATGTCATTGGCCGATGAAGATGCTGACATAAACCGTTTAAAATCGCTAATTTCTTATGCAAAAGATAGAGGCACCACGCAAATAGTTTTGAATGGCGGGGAGCCTCTCTTGTACAAACACATAGAGGAATTGCTAGGCTTTTTGTCACAAATAAATATTCATGTTAATTGTTTTTCGAGTGGCTATGGGTTAACAGATGAAATAATCAAATACTTGCATAACCCGTTTTTTAATTATTGTGTGTCGCTTAATGGATCAAACAAAGCGATTAATAACTTGTCTAGATGTGGATTTGAATATGCTATTTCAGCGATGTCGATTCTTAAAAGTAATGATATTCCGTTTGGTATTCACTGGGTTGCAAGACATGACAACATCCTTGACTTGCCAAACCTAGTATCTTTACTGGAAACCAAAGGTGCAACTTTTATAAGTATAGGTTCAAACAAGCTTACTCACAAGAGAGAAATAGATTCGCCATTGAGCGATGATGATTTTAAAGAACTGGTTAGATTAATTAGTGATTATTCTGGACCGATCAAAATATTTATAGAAAATTGTTTCCCTGAATTATCTTGGCATTTGGGATTGGAACTCAAATCACGATTTAGTGGATGCGGAGCTGGAAGAACAATGTGCCATATTACGACAGATTTTCGATACGCTCCTTGTACCCACCTGCATTATTATGAAGAATATCCTTCAATAGAGGAGTATTGGACAGATTCTCACATGCTGGAAAGTATTCGAAAAAGAAATGTTCATGACACAGAATCATGTTTTAATTGTGAACTGATTAATAATTGTAAAATGTGTTTTGCAGCATCGAATGAAAGCTATAACAATCCAAATGTTGGCATTTTGGGGTGCAAGGTGAATTCAATAAAGGTAGGTGGCAGAAATCATGAAGTCTAAATACATATTAAAAGTTGAAAGAGATGATGGATATTTTGTGGTTTTTAACAGTTTAACCAAAAAACTAATTAAGACTTCCGCAACAAATAAAAGCTTACTGATAGATTCATTGGATGGTCATTCAAAAAACAATCGACTTAATCAGTATCTTGCACAAAATGGATTTCTTGTTGATAATAATGAAGAAGAAACTATAGAAACAGAAAATTTATATCAAAAAGTGTGCAGGTCGAAAGATGTTTTGAACATTATTCTTCTGCCAACATATAATTGTAATTTTCGATGCTCGTATTGCTATGAAACCTTTCCCAATATAGTTATGCAAGAAAACACTCAAAATGATGTTTTTGAATACGTCGAGAAAATGCTTTCAAATTATAAAGCATTGAGTATCTCATGGTTTGGTGGAGAACCATTACTTGAACTCGATACCATTATTAGATTATCTGAAAAATTCCAGTCACTATGCAAACGAGAGGGAAAGGCATATATAGCAGATATTACAACTAACGGTTACCTATTAACAGTTGATGTATTTAGAAAATTGCTCAAATGTAATGTAAGGACATATCAAATAACTATTGATGGCTTACAATCCACACATGATAAATATCGACATTTAGTAAATGGTGGCACAACGTACAAAACAATCGTAAAAAATCTTATTGATATAAGAGATAATATTAAAAGCACGATGTTTCAAATAGTCATAAGGACAAATATGACAAAAAAGTTATCAAGCACATTGAGTGAACACTTGGAATTTATTGATAAGGTGTTTTTGCATGATTTCCGCTTTAAGCATGTTTGTCGTATTGCATTTGCATACAACAATGAAAATTTGAAGGAAGATTTGCTTAATACAGAAAACCTAATAAATTCTTCATTTAATAACCTGCCGCCAAATTTAATAAATAAAAACAACAGAAAATATTTTATTTCGAGTTTTAAAGATTTTATTTGCGGAAAGGCTTCTGTATGTTATGCTGGTAAGACATCATCTATTGTAATTGATCCCCTTGGAAAATTAATGAAATGCACCGTGTGTTTAGATGATGAAAAAAATGTCGTTGGTAACATTTATACCGGTATAGAAAAAGATAAACTTAATCAATGGATTGATCGTCCAAATAATACGGATGTAGTCAGGCTTTGTTCGAATTGCCCTATTTATCCCATATGTTTGAATGTATCTTGCCCATATGAACACTTTTCTGCATTTGATAGAAAAAAGAGCTACTGTAGTAGTAAGATACAGGATGTTTTGCTGTATATTCAAACATTATCATACGACGATACGATATGTGATGACATTGACTGTTACTTCGCCGATAACAATAGAGAGACCTAATCTAACGAAAGGAGGAAATTCTTGTGAAATTAAAAAAGAGTGCAAAGAAAGTGTGCCAGGTTACATTGTTTGCTAACCCTGAACATGGATGTGGTACTTGTTGCAACTGGAATGCCGGCTGCTAAATACCCATTTCTAGTGCCTATAGAACGTTATATTATATAGGTGGTTATTAACTATATTAGGATAGTCTTTTTGAAGGTCTCTCTATTGTTATTTTATAGAATTGTATTCACTTGGAGGTAGTTTATGAAACGATTAAATATAAATGAAATTAATTCTATTCCATTCATAGATCGTGGTAGGGCAAACGAGATTGCTTTGGCTGCGTTGAACGAAGGTTATGACTTGGAGCCAATTCTTGTTTTTTTGCCATTCTTTGATTCGGATATTTCAAATAATATATTCAGGAAATCATTAGAACAAAATGCAAACATTGAAGTTCTCTTGATGGCGATAAATCCATTTACTGATAAAACCATCAACGACATTGTCACACATAAAGCTATGGATAATGCTATAAGTGTTGAGGCAATAGTCGGAAAGGTCTTTCCGTTTGTGAGTTTTGATGTGGCAAATAAAGTAGTTGAGTATGCAATAAAAAACAATTGTAATTCTGAGAGTTTGATTAATGCAGCTCTCCCGTTTATTAGTAAAGCCATGGCAGATAAGGTTGTACTTTATGCAGTAGAAAAGAAAACCAACCCTGAAGTGTTATCCACGAAAGCTTTTCCATTTGTTTCCAAGTATGTTAGAGATAATTTAAATGATTATATTAGAAAAAGCGGATACGAAATTGAACATAATGATTGTTGGTTTAATGTAACTGAAACCAATGAATTAACCCCAGTTCAAAAACTTGAAAAAATATTTTGGGAATCTGGTATTGCTTTGAATGTTGAAAATCTAGATGAAGATTTGTGTTTAGATTCATTACATTATATTTCTATAATTTGCGAAATAGAGAACGAATTTGATGCGGAGATTCCGAATGAGGTATTTTCGGAAAATAAGATATCTTCATTTAATGATTTTCTCCAACTCTTAACCTCATTGAAGGAGGATTAGTATTTATGTCGTATAAACCATCATCATATGTTTTAAAAACACAAAACAACGATGGAGAGATGATCCTAAAGAACACGTTGACGCAGAGTATACTAAAGGTGCGTGCAGATGACATTGATATTGTAGAAAAGATTTTAGAAACACCAAACGCCTTTGATGAATCAAACTCTATTTTTTCTGAACTATACAAGCGCGGATTTATTGTGAATGATTATGTGGATGAAGCGCAAATCGTTGATTTCCTTTTTAATGATGCAGTATATGGGAATAACGTTTTAGAATTAACCATAATACCGACAAATGCATGTAACTTTGATTGTGTTTATTGCTATCAAAGCGAACCGTATTACTATATGTCGGATGAAACAGTTAATAGAATTATTTTGTTTATCAAAAAACATTTACATGAATATTCCGGAATTCTTATTTCATGGTTTGGTGGAGAACCATTGCTTGCAAAGAAAATCGTAGTTGATATGATGAACAAGATACGAGCAATATGCCTTGAGGAAAAAAAGCCATTTTATTCTAACATGACAACCAATGGTTATGAGATGGATGCGAAGACATTTAGAGAATTGGTTGTCAATCATGTGCGTTATTTTCAGATCACCCTGGATGGACCTGAAAAAATACATAATATACAGAGACCGCACAAAACAAACAGTGACTCTTTTGAGCGAATTGTAAATAATTTATTGGAAATCAAAAACAAATTTTCACGGTTCAGTTACAAAATTGCTATCCGAGTAAATGTATCCGCAAACATGCGTCCATATATAAATGATTTTGTTGATTGGCTATACAATAATTTCGGCAATGATAATCATTTTGTTATTGTTTGGGAGTTTGTGAGAGACTGGGGTGGAGAAAAGATTGAAAAAAATAGAGATCTGATTTTTGAACATAAAACTTCAAACCATTGGCTGGATGTATTATCAAACAAAGGTTTTGCAATTAATATGGGCTTTGAGCAAACGGATTTAACCGTTTCATTGTGTATTGCTTCGAAGAAAAACGGTTTTGTTATAAATCATGACGGACAAATTTATAAATGTGCTATGGTTGTAGAAGATTCTGAATTAAGATCCGTAAATAATATCGGATTCATTTCGTCAAGCGGAGATTTGGATTTGGATAAGGGTAAAATGGTAAAATGGATAGGCCGTAACGAAATTGACAAAAAGTGTACGGTTTGTCATCATTATCCCGAGTGTATGGGAATCAGTTGTCCATTAGGCAATCGAATTCTTAGACAACCTAATCGTTGCAGTGAGTTGTTTATCGATGATTATGAATATTTGCTTCGTAATCGAGATGTAGTAAAAAACATTCCATATATAAAGTAGTTTAAGGAGGTTTGCGTCATTGGACAAAGTGATACTAGCCATAATTGATAGTGGTGTAGACAAGTATATACAAATAAATGGTGTAGGTATAGAACATAATGAAAACACCGATGAATATTTTGTTACCAATGAAATAATGGATCAAAATGGTCATGGTACAATCGTGACAAATATAATTCGCGAAATTATAGATGACGAAAACCTATATATTGTAAAAATATTTGATCAGCAGGATGAAATCAAAGTAGAAAAGCTCGTTTTTGCTTTAAAATATCTGCGTGATTTTATAAAACCTGATATTATTCATCTCAGTATGGGAATTTCGTTTTGCGATGATATTAATACTCTTCGAGAGGTATGCCAAGATCTTGTTAAGAATGGAACGGTTATTGTTTGTGCCTTTGATAATAATGGTTCTTTATCGTATCCAGCAGCTTTCCCCTTTGTTATTGGTGTTGAAAGTAATGCATCTATAATAAAAACAACGGAGCATTATTTTCTGCAAGACTCTCCTATAAATATTGCGACTATTGGTTCAGCTCAGAGATTGTTAGGAAAAAACAAACGGTTCGTTGATGTTGTAGGTTCGAGTTTTTCTGCACCATATATTACAAGAATTGTTGTAAAAAACATTCTTTTCGGAAATTTATCTTGCAACTTTGAGGATGTATTAAAATTTTTGAAGAGTAGTGCCAAGAAAATATATCGCCCGGAACAACAAGAGCCAATAGAATTGCCGTTCACCATAAAAAAAGCGGTTTTCTTTCCGTACAACAAAGAAATTAGTACATTGCTAAGAAATGCAGATACTCTAATATGCGAGCCGGTTGGAGTGTTTGATGTCAAATATTTAGGAAACATAGGCAAGAATATTCCTATTTGTGATGGCAATCATTTAATTATTAATACGATTGAATCAATTCCATGGGAATCTAATTTTGACACGGTAATTTTGGGACACTTGAAAGAGCTAAGCAATATTTCTCAAAAGGATTATTTGAAATTTTTTATAGAAAAATGTGTTATATACAAAAAGAATGTTTATGCATTTGATGATGTTTCTAAAGAGATAAAAGATCAAATGAACTCCGCAGGTTTAAAACTATATACTCCAGTAATTAGTAAGAATAATGTACCGCTTGGTTATGAAGGCAGATTAAGACAAATTGGGAAGCCAATACTGTGTATTGCGGGAACATCACCCAAACAAGGGAAATTCAGTCTGCAACTGCAACTTAAAAAAATATTAAGCAAGACAGTTCGTGTGGGATTGATTTCAACAGAACCATCTGGATATCTTGTCGGCGCTAATGCCGTTTTTCCTATGGGGTATGATTCCACAGTCAAATTAGAGAAAGGAAACGAGTATATATCAACAGTTAACTATGTTATGGGAATGATAGAAGATCAAGATGTTGATTTAATAATTACGGGTTTGCAATCACAGACTATTCCTATGAAGTTATGTAACCAAAGAGATATGGTGATTTTCAACCACTATTATTTGTTAGGGGCAAACCCAGATGCTGTTATTCTAATGGTAAATGTATTTGATGATTTTGACTATATACGGAGAACTATTCATTATATTGAGAATATTATAATATGTGATGTGATTGCACTTGTTGTGTTCCCGATACAGCGCACTTTTAAATGGAATACTTTAGGTGATTTATCCGTTAGATACGATGATAATTCTATAGAAAAAATTATAGTAAAACTAAAAAAAGAATTTAATAAGAACGTGTATATATTAGATAATGAAAAAGACGTGGATGATTTGAGCAATCAATGCTTGACTTATTTCACGGGTGAGGAGTGAGCTGATAAATGTATGAACTTCCAATTGTAGTTGATGCAACAATTAAAACAGAATGTTGGACATATTTTAAGACATGTGTTCTTGAAACAAATAGATTTGGTAAAAATTGGCTTTCAACTCATATGAATATTTTTTTAGACGGCAATAATAATGCTTTGTTCGGTGATGGGTTATCAATATATCCGCTTCAGTATTTTGAGACGATTTTAAAAATACAAAGTACTGATATTGGAAAAATTAAGCCAACCTTTATTGTTGACTACATTAAAAATTCATTACATCAGAACTATTACATTGTGATAGATTGTAACATTGCAAAAATTTCGCTTGTGGATGACAGAAATTTTCATATACACGAAATATTAATATATGGGTATGATGATTTTGAAAAAGTGTTTTTGTCTCCATTATTAAATAAAGAAACAGGAAAACCAGAAGTATGTAAAATTTCTTATGATAGGGTACAGGCATCTTATAAAGATATTCGTGAGCATTACATAAATAATCCGGATACTGAGTTTTGGCGATCATATTCTTGGTATTATCCAATCACAAGATTTAAATTAAACAATCAGTCTGTTTGCAAAAGTGGTTTAATTTATGGAGCGATGAAGAAACTCAATGATGAATACGAGGTGGAGTACCGCACATATACTCGATACAATGCGAAAAAAGAAGTTTCTGCTGTTATTAGCCGGTATGCTGGAATAGGGTGTTTGTTTGGATTAGAATCAGTTCTCTCTAAAACACTCAATGACGAATATGATTTGAAATCTAGTGCGACAGATTTAACATTGTCACTATTGCGCTTGTATGAGCATCGTCAAAATTTAATACAAACCCTCAAATTACTTGATCTACTTACTCGAGGATGTATTTCAAAAAGTGGTGATCTGATCGATCAGTATATTGAGCTGTCTGAAAAGATCAAAAAATGTTATTCAATATCTAAGAAATGGTATATTACTGGTAAAAGCAACTTGTTAAATGATATGATAGATATTCTTTCATATAATCGTGAACATGAAGTTTATATATTAAGAAATTGCTTTGACATAGTGCGTAAATACTTGAACAGGAGACGCAATAATGGAAAAAAACAGCAACAAGAAAAAGCACAGTCACACTTTGATTAGCAATATTGGTTACATATTTCAACTTCAATGGAAGTACAGTAAAGATTCATTGTTTTTATTGCTTTTGGGTGTGCCAATATCGCTTGGAATTTCATATTGTGGAATATATATGCCCAAAATCGTTGTTGAACAAATTATGACAGGCGGAGATTTTTATAAGGCATTTCTTCCAATTTTGATAATTGGAATAATAACCTTGTTCTTAAATATCTCAAGTCAAATTGTTGCGACAATAAATTTTGCTTTACTTCCAAAGTTTAAGAATTGTCTTCTAAACCTAAAAGCGGAAAAATGTTTGAACACAGACTATAAAAATATTGAATCGCCAAAATTTAGATTTCTTATGCAGCGTGCCGATGAAGCATTAATGGGCTCAAACACTGGATCGGCTGTTGAACAAATGAGCAAAGGAAGCATCGCGCTGCTTACAAGCATTCTGGGATA
Organism: Clostridiales bacterium; assembly: GCA_003149835.1. Classification (GTDB taxonomy): domain Bacteria; phylum Bacillota; class Clostridia; order Oscillospirales; family QAMX01; genus QAMX01. The sequence goes on along the minus strand of QAMX01000094.1, from coordinate 9,264 downwards.
TATTATGTTTGGAACTGTGCTGAGTTTTGCACATCCTATAATTATACTTATATTAACAATAATGCCGGTGATAAATTATTTTGTGATCAGATCGATACAAAAATTTCAATATAAAAGCAAGAATGAAACTATCCCATTGGATAAGAAATTATGGTATATTGCGTCTAATGCTGAAAACTACAAATCCGCAAAAGATATTCGAATATATGGTATGAATTCATGGCTTATAAATATGTTTAGATATTTCACAAAAGAACGTCTAAAATGGGATGTGAGACTTTCAAAAAAACATTTTATAGCAAGCGTTATAGATGGTGTAATTATACTTTTCAGAGATGGCGTTGCTTATATTATACTTATATATATGGTTGTAAATGAGCAAATAAGTATTGACAATTTTATTTTGTTTTTCTCCGCGGTTGGCTCTTTCACTAGTGCGGTCGGCAGCATAATTGGTCAATTTGCATCTATAAATTCGACAAGTTTAATAGTTTGTGACCTAAGAGATTTTTTAGGTTTTCCGGAAAAGTTCAACAGACTTTCGTCTGATTCCGATATCATCAACAGGGCAAAAAATAATCCAACTATAGATATAGATAAGGTTTCTTTTACCTATCCGGAATCAAACGAACAAACTATCAAAGAGGTTTCATTTAAAATAAACAAGGGTGAAAAGATTGCCATTGTTGGATTAAACGGAGCAGGCAAAACCACCCTCATAAAGATGATATGTGGATTGTATACTCCAAGCGAAGGTTGCATTAGAATAAATAATATAGATGTGAAAGATTACAACATTGAAGAGTACTATAAGTTGTTTTCAGTTGTTTTTCAAGACCAACACTTTATGCCGGTGACGATAGCTGAAACGGTTGCCTCTACAAATTCGGACATGCTTGATAGAGGGCGCGTTGACGAATGCTTAACAGAGGCAGGTCTTTGCGAAAAAGTACGTTCGCTTAAAAACGGGATGGATACTTTACTTAATAAGCAGGTAAATGCAGAGGGCGTTGAGTTGTCCGGCGGTGAGTATCAAAAATTGTTGTTGGCGCGTGCAATTTATAAAGATTCTCCGATAATTATCTTGGATGAACCAACAGCTGCACTTGATCCTATCGCTGAAAATGAGTTGTATTTGAAATATAATTCGTTATTTGAAGAAAAGACAGTGATTTTTATATCTCACAGATTAGCATCGACGAGATTTTGTGATAGGATATTATTGCTTCAAGATGGTCAATTGTCAGAGTCTGGCACTCATGAGAAATTACTTAAACTTAATGGTAAATATGCGGAATTATTTAATATGCAAAAGAAGTATTATGTTGAAAGCGGGGTGGAGTGCTATGAATAAAATAGTAAACAATATTCATATTTTAATTCGCGGATTAACATATCTATGTAAAATTGAGAAGTTATATACAATATTGCATATAGTAACTTCCGTAATGGCTCCGTTACAACCATATATTAATATATTTATGATGGCTAAGATTCTTAATGAACTTGCTGGAAAAAAAGATACTTTTACTCTTTTGCTATATGTTGTGATAACAATTGTTGGAAATCTTTTATTTTCAATCATTCTCTCGGCGTTAAATCAATTTAAGAGTTTCCATTTAAATCAATTTTATAAAAACGAGAAGATGTTGTTTGCTGAAAAATCCATGTTAATGGATTTTGAACAAATCGAAGATCCGTCCATTCATGCTTTACTGGAAAGAATACAAAATGAAAGCCAAAATGGATATAATATGTTTTTTTTGAACATGTTCTCTGGTCAATTAATTGGTAGTATTTCATCGATGCTTACATCACTTATACTATGTACAAATTTATTTTTTGACACGAGCATCAATTTCTTTGTTAAATCGATCATATTAATAGCTGTTGCAATTGTCGTGGCAATTAATTATTACACAACAGAAAAGTCGAACCAAGTTAACTTGAAAATGTTCGAAACATTGATACCATTTAACGTTCAGTTTAATTATTATAATGATTTTCATGAAGATTACAATGCGGGAAAGGATATCCGCTTATTTGGTCTGAGCGAATATGTTGCAAAAATACAAAGAGAACAGAATCAGTATCTAACAGATACATTGTGGACGAACAAAAAGAAAACACTCAAATATGTTTTTTTAAGTAGTATTTCATCAGGTCTTCTCAATATTGTAATTTATGCATTTGTAATTAATGCTTGTTTAGCTGGGAGTATTGCTATAGGTGATATTACAAAGTATGTGAGTTGTATAGCACTCTTTGTTGGAGCAATGAGTGGGATGATTTCACAGTTTCAGTCGCTTTTTAATAACAATAAGTATCTTGTTAATTATTTCAAATATCTTGAAATGCCATCAAATCGCAAGAATGGTAATGTTGATTGTGTTGATGACACCGAATCCCCTTTGATTGAGTTTGAAAACGTATCTTTCTGCTATCCGAATACGAGTTCTTATGTTCTCAAAAATCTATCATTTAAAATTTATCCTAATGAGCGCATATCAATTGTTGGAAGAAACGGAAGTGGGAAAACGACAATGATAAAATTATTGTGCAGATTATATACTCCTAATGAGGGGATTATTTACTTTTGTGGAAAGAATATAAATGATTATGATTATGACTTTTATATTAAACAATTAAGTACTGTATTTCAGGATTTTAAGATATTCTCATTTCCTATAGGCCAGAACATCGCTGTAAGCGAAATTGTAGATGATGATAGAGTTATGGATGCTGCAAGGAAAGCAGGGTTAGAGCACTTAATCAATAATATGAATGACGGGCTTGAAACTCCATTGTATAAAGATTTTGATGAAGGCGGTATTGAATTGTCGGGAGGGGAAGCACAGAAAGTTGCTTTTGCTAGAGCTATTTACAAAGATGCACCTATTGTGATTTTGGATGAGCCTACGGCTGCCCTTGATCCCGTTGCAGAAAATGACATATATTCAAAATTTAATGATGTAGCAACAAATAAAACAGTCCTATTTATTTCTCACAGATTGGCTGCGTGTACATTTAGTGATAGAATATTTGTGTTTGACGACGGAACGATTATACAGGATGGTAGCCATACAGAACTTTTGAAGAATAAAACTGGTAAATACTATGAACTTTGGAATGCACAAGCTCAATATTATCAATGATTAAAGTTTCGACAAACCCAATCCTTATTTTGATGTTATAATACAATAAAGTAACTATGCGTTTTACAAATTGTCATTGATTTTTATGACTTTGACGGATGAGATTTTGACCTCAAAGCTGACTTGAATTACTGTGGACGATTGTTCTGAAGTGGATTTGAGACAAGTCCATGTTGGAAAGGAAGTTCGTAAAAAGTTTGTAAATAAGTGGTTTTGGATGATGAATCCGTAATGGAAAAATTCTCGAGAGGACCACACTAACTGTTAATCAGTTGCTCGTTGGTTCATAAACATTTTAATAAAAATACATCTACGGCACGAAGAATTCTGAAACCGCTATAAGTGTACAGTTTAAGGGTGAGATCTCGTTTTTCGGAATCTCACCCTTAAATATTGTTTTTATTTATACTGTAAGGCAATATGTATAGTTTATGGATACCTTATGCCCATCGGCAGCTACATTGTAGCAAAAGGCGGTTTTCTTTACGAATGTGCGGATAAAAAATCCGAGAAAAACTTGCAACAGTTCTTCTCGGATTTCCTTATAATGTAATATTTGCTTTTTGAAGTAGTGGTAAGATGTTTTTATATTCCTGCCTGCGTGGTGTTCTGCTTGCATTTTCCCAAGCGGAATATGAGTTGGGTGCAACACCGATCATTGCGGCTATCTCACTTTGATTTAAGTTTAATTTTTGCCTTAATTCTTGCAAAAGTTTATTGCAAGGATAATCTACAAAAGTTGTGTAATCGTCAAGCAATAATGTTCGGTCAATTTTAAGCACTTCGGCAATAGATACTGCCGTTTTGTATTTAATGGGATGCTTACGTTTTCATATAGTGTTATCGTTTCAGGAACAACACTAACCATATCTGCAAGTTGAAGGGTTGAATAGCCTTTGAGTTGTCGGTAGTATCGTAACTTTTGCCCAACAGTATCGCAAAACTTATTGCTTTCAAAATCGTACCGTAAATGCAGTATCAATTTGCCCTTTTCAAAGTGATAGACCTCTGTGTGATTGAGAATAGTATTGAGTTTACAATAAAATCCCATGCTCTTTTGAAGGGCGATGCTCGGCGTATTCTCCGGTTCGACATAGCAGCGGAGCCTTTTCGCGTTGATTTCGCTCAGATGTCCGACAGCCGCCCGAATCATTCTGCCGGCAATGCCCATGCGCCTGTATGGAACCGCTACAAAGAGATCGCCGTAATACCACAAGCTTTTGTCGTTCTCGTTTTGAATACAGTACAGTCTGCCGACCACGTCGCCGCATGAATTTGTTGCCACAACGCAAAAGCAATCATAAAAATAGCTGTCGAGATAGATGCTTTCACGGATGCGATTGACCCATTCCGGTTTGGTGGAATGCCATTGCGCCGCTGCAATTTTTACAGCGAGCTCGTTTGTCAGATATTTGCCGGTTTCGATGGTAATGATTTGATTTTCTTTCATTGTCTGACCTCTTTTTTTTCGTATTTTGGAAACAAAAAACGCCCCTGATAAAATCAGAGGCGTTTTTCTGTCCGCAAAAAAAGGCGGCCTATGGGCGTACAGCCAAAGCGGCGGACAAAACGACGATTGATTTTATCAGGTAAAAGCTTATCATTTTGCCCACCTCACTTTCAATTTATTTTAATTATTATATCATAATGCGATATAGCTGTCAATCTGTTTTTTAGAAAAAATATTTCTTATACAGAGAGGAGAGGCGTTTTTGCGGCTTTGCCGCCGATGCAGCCCGCCTCATTCCAGCCCGTCCAGCGACTCGAAAACGAGCTTTAAAACGATCGGCTCGTGCGCAAATTCGTTGACGGGGATATTTTTGACGTGCAGGTATTCGCGCGTCGTGCGCGAATAATCGACCCAGGTTGGAAAGCGGTCGAGCGCCGTTTCGATGCGCCGGCCGTCGTTGAGGAGGATGCACTCCTTCGGCAGCTTCGTCAGCGGATTGAGAATCAGCCCGCCGCAGATGGGGATGGACGGGAAATGGATATACAGCGTATCGCCGCGGCGGGTGACGGGATTTTCGTCGCGCCCGAGCGGCGCATGAAACGGAACCGCGCCTTCAAAGGCTTCGGCGACGCGCTGGTACCAATCGCCGACGCGGGTCAGAACGCCGCGCGCCTGCGGCGGAATCGAGCCGTCGGGCATGGGGCCGACGTTGAGGAGGTAGTTTCCGCCCATGGCGAGGATTTTGTCGAGCTCGCCGGTCAGATAGCGGTCGGCAAAATAGTCCTCGTCGCGCCGGTAGCCCCAGCTCATGCGCCCCACGGACTGGCACGCCTCGGCGGGGCGGTCAAAGCTCTTGCCGTCGGGAACCGTGCGCTCCGGCGTCGAATAGTCGCCTTCGCTGAAACCGCGGTCGTTGATCAGAATCTCCGGTTGCAGCTTCCGCACCAGCTCGTTGACGCTCGGGTCGTGAATCTGCGGCGGGATGTCCCAGAACAGCGCCGAGATTTTTCCGTAGCGCGTCAGAAGCTCGGTGATCTGGCGCTTGATATAGGCGATATAGCGGCTCATGTCCGGCTCGTCTGTCGGGCGCGGCGCGATCTGGTGCGAGCTTTTGGGGTTATAGGCGTTGGGATGGTGCCAGTCGGGGATCGAGTAGTAGAGGCAGAAGGCCATGTCCTGCTCGGCGCAGGCCGCGGCGAGCTCGCCGACGACGTCGCGGCCGAACGGCGTGTTCGTGACCTTATAGTCCGTCTCGTCGGTGTCCCACATGCAGAAGCCGTCGTGGTGCTTGGAGGTGACGCAGAGATAGCGCATCCCGACGCTTTTGGCGAGCGAGACGATTTCCCGCGCGTCGAAGCGGGTCGGGTTGAAGCGCTTGGGAAACTGCTCGTATTCCTCGCGGGGAATCTGCATGACAAACTGATACTGCTCGTGAAATTCGGAGAGCGCGTAAACGCCCCAGTGGAGAAACAGCCCGAACCGGCGCGACGCGTCCCAGTGAGCGGCGTTGATCATCTCGAAAACCTCTCTTCTGTGTTTGTTTTCTTCGCCCGGCGGGCTGCATACGGCGCAGAAAGACGGCCCGCCCCGCCGGGTTGGTTTTAGGATCGCCTGCGGAGCCTTTTGATGCTACCATATTATATCATAACACGGCGGCCGCCGCAGCCGGAAAACAGGGCGGCTATATATTTTTTTTGGGAGGGCCCGAAGCCTTGTCCGCCCGCTTTCGGAGGGGGCGATGCGCTTTCTCTTCCGGCCGGGCCCGGCGGCGGCATACGGCGAAGCGCCGCAACGCAAGACCGCCGCCGAAAAAAAGCTGCGGGAAACGGCGAAGAGCCGTTTCCCGCAGCTTGAAAGGGGCCGGTTTTAACGCGTCAGTTGCCGATGCCGGCAAGCAGCGCTTCAAAATTCTCCGCCATGACATACGCCATGTTCGGGCCGACCGAGTTGGTCTCTTCGTAGTGCTTGCGGTCGGGGGTGACCCGGTAGTCGTTGATATACGGCAGCGTCGGGTTGAGGACGAAATCGTTGGGCGGGACGACGTAGCCGGTCATGTCGTTGGACAGACCGAAGACCAGCAGATCCTCGTGACCGGCGCCGAAGGATTTGCCGTAGCGCGCCGCGATCTCCACAAACGTCTCGGGGTTCTCGGCGCTCGGGTTGTGCGGGTCGGTGTTGAGATCGCCCGTGACCTCTTCGAGCAGGCCGCCGTAGACGAGCTCGGCGAACATCTCGCCCGGCGTCAGGACAACGGCCTTCGTCCGCGTGCCGTTCTTCTGATAGAATTCCATATAGCTCATTTCAGTGGTGGCGCACAGGGTGAGATTGTCCTGCACCATGCTGAAATACGTCTGCGCGAAGGAGGCGAGCGAATAGCTGAGCAGCTCGCCGGTGCTCAGGCCGCTATCCTTGTACTGGTTATAGATCGCCACGGCGTCGGCGAGCGCGGAGGTCATCAGCGACAGATTGCCGAAGCCCTCGGCCGTCTCGCGCAGGCCGGTGGAGACATCCTTGATGTAGACGCGCGTGTCGATGATTCCCAGCGACGCGACGGCGCCGAGCAGGAAGTTGTCGAGCGCGGTCTCAAAGGTCGTGGTCGTAAAGTTGAGCTTCGGCACGAGCTCGAACTCGTTGTCGACGCTGAGCGTCAGCTCGCCGATGCGCTGGCCGGTGACCTGCGTGATGATCCAGAACTTGTGGCGGTCGTTTCTCGGAACAAAGGTGTCGGGGTATTCGTGCTCCTTGGTGGTGCGGATCAGGCCGCCGATCGCGCCGACAAAGAACGCGAAGTCGGCGTCAGCCTCTTCTTCAAGGTAGTCCGCCAGCGGCGCGAGGTAGTCGGCGCTCGCCGCCGGGTTGGGGCCGTACAGCGCTTCGACGTGCGCCGGCAGGTGAATCAGCATGATCTCGCGCTTATTGGCGTCGTCGGGGACAAAGCGGAAGCGCGTCAGGATATTGGCGTTGTCCGTCACATACGGATAACGGGTGTCCTCGATCAGCGGGCTGGTATACTGCGACTGATCCCTCGCGTCGGCGTTGCCGACGAAGAAGGAGCCGTCGGTGCGGGCGTTGAAGGCGGCGATGGCCGCGTTCTTGACGGCCGCGGAGACCTGCTCCATGTGCTGCGGATCCTTGGCGTCGAGCAGAAGCTTGCCCCACATGCCGAAGGTATCGACCATGGCGTGATTGTGGTCGCACATGATATGAATCTCGCGGATGTTGTTTTCATGGGCGAAAACCGCGAGGCTGTCGCGCATCTGATTGATGGTCGAGCGGCTCATGCCGACGGACTCAACGGCGATCAGCAGCACGCCGCCGCGGCCCGTATTGTCGTCAAGGTACACCGCGCGGGCATAGGCCGTGTCGATGTAGCCGAGACAGGGCTTGTCGTTGCCGTAGCCGGCCATCCAGTAATCGCTTTCCGGCAGAGAATAGACAGGGAGCGAATCGCAGAACGCCGTAACGGCGTCCGCCTCTCCGTCGGTGCCGAGAGCCGCTTGGAGCGTCGCCAGCTTGGCGGCGATGTCGGCCGTATAGGCCGCGTAGTCGGCGTCAAAGGTCGCGGAATAGGTAACCATCGTCGCCGGGTCAAACGGCGGGTCAAGCGGGATAACGCGGTTCAGGAAGGATTTGAAAGACGCCTTCAACTGCTCGCGCGCCGCCTCGGGATACGCCGCATAGGTCGTATCGATGGCGGAGTAAGCGTCCATTGCCGTCCGGATTGTGCCGGTCAGGTCGCTCACGTTAAATGAAAGGTCCTCGCCGAAAATGCTCTTGCTGTACAGCAGGCCCGTGTCGGGCAGGTCGGAGGGCTTGTAGCTCAGGAAGGGGAGATCGGTCGGGATAATGCTCTCCTTGCCGAAGCCCGCGGTCCACTTGGTTCCCGCCGTCGCGGTGTCAAAGCTCTCCTCGGCGTTCATCGCCGCCCAGATCGATGCGGCGATGCCGGACTGCGTGTGCGTGTAATAGCCCTTGTTCTGAGCCGCGCACAGCAGCTTTTCCCCGCGGGAACCGTCCGCGATCGCGATGCCGACGGTGTGGATGTCGATGCCCCAGTCGCGCATCAAATGCGCCTGGTCGAGCGCCGCGTTGGCGGCTGCGTCAGTCTCCAACAGGCCGGTGCCGAGCACGGTCGAGTCGGTCGGGTCATAGTAAAACTGCGTCTTGCCGGCGCTGAGCAGCACGACGGCCTGCTTGGCTCCCGCGCGCCCTTTTTCCTGGAAGAGCTGCGTCGCTTTCAAAAGGCCGGCCTCGACGTTTCCGTTGTCGTTGGAACGAAGAATTGCGCCGATAGTCGATTTCAGAAGCGTCTTGCTCTTGCTGAACTGATAGGAGACGGTTGCTTCCTTCGCAAAGGAGACGATCGCGACGCGGGCGTTGTCGCTGCCGTTGAGCACGGCGTCAACGACGTCCTTGGCGATCTCCCGTGCGGGCTTCATCTTCCGCTCGTAGCAGGTCGGGAGATGAGAGTGGTCTTTGGTGCAGGTCAGGATTTCCGTGTTCATGTTGTCAGAGCGGTCGAGAACGATGACGACATCGACGGTGATGTCCGTTCCCGCCGCGCTGACAGCAGCGGGCAGAAGTCCTACCAGCATCACGCATGCCAGCAGCATGCTCAGGAGACGTTTGCGCATTGAAATTCCTCGCTTTCTCTTATGT
>QAMX01000092.1 GCA_003149835.1 Clostridiales bacterium | reverse complement strand
TTTCAGCGGGATACGAAGTGAATATGTCTTGTTTCCCTTGTCTTTCCCAAAAACTTCACGAAGAATGCGGCGTGTTTGGTATCTGGGTCCACCCGGAGGATGCCTATGATCCGGTCTATCTGACCCATACCGCGCTCTATAACTTGCAGCATCGGGGGCAGGAGGCCTGCGGAATCGCCGTCAACGACCGCGGCGTCATCTCCTTAAAAAAAGGAGTCGGCCTCATCTCCGACGTGTTTTCCGAGCGGGAGCTTCGTTCGCTGCACGGACAGGCCGCAGTCGGCCACGTTCGCTATACCACAAGCGCGACCAACTGTGAGACAAACGCGCAGCCGCTCGTCATTTCCCACATCAAGGGCAATTTAGCCCTGGCGCATAACGGGCAGATCACCAATGCGGCCGATCTCCGCGACGTGCTCGAACGCAACGGCAGCATTTTCCACACCACAAACGACAGCGAGATCATCCCATACCTGATTGTCCGCGAGCGCCTTTCAGCGCCGGATATCGAAACGGCCATCGCCCGCGCGATTGCCTGTCTGCGCGGCGCTTATTCCCTTGTCGTCATGAGCCCGCGCAAGCTGATCGCCGTCCGCGACCCCAACGGTTTCCGCCCGCTCTGCGTCGGGCGGCTCGGAAAATCCTATGTCTTTGCGAGCGAATCCTGCGCCATCGACTCCATCGGCGCAAAGTTTCTCCGCGATCTGCGCCCGGGCGAGCTCGCCGTCGTCGAGGACGGGGAGCTGCGCTTTATCGACAGCGGCCTGCGGGCGGAGCGGACAAGCCTCTGCGTCTTTGAATACGTCTATTTCGCCCGCCCCGACAGTGTGATCGACGGGCTCTCCGTTGATCTCGCAAGGCAGCGCATGGGCGAGTTTCTCGCCGACGAGCACCCGGTCGAGGCCGACGTCGTCATCGGCGTGCCCGATTCCGGCCTCAGCGCCGCCATCGGCTACGCGGCGCGCAGCGGTATTCCCTACGGCGTCGGTCTGGTCAAAAACCGCTACATCGGCCGCACCTTTATTCAGCCCACACAGGGCGCGCGGGAAAACGCCGTCCGCTTGAAGCTCAACCCGCTTTCCAGCGCGGTCTACGGCAAGCGCGTCGTCATGGTGGACGACTCCATCGTCCGCGGAACGACGAGCGCGCGCATCGTCTCGCTGCTCCGCGAGGCGGGCGCAACCGAAGTGCATATGCGCCTTTCCAGTCCGCCCTTTGTCGCCCCCTGCTATTACGGGACGGACGTTCCCGACAAAAAAATGCTCATCGCCGCCAACCACAGCGTCGACGAAATCGCGCGGATGATCGGCGTCGATTCGCTGGGCTACCTCTCGGAGGCCGCCCTCGCCGAGCTGGCCAAGAGCTGCCGCCTTGATTTCTGCACGGCGTGTTTTAACGGAAACTACCCTGTTCCGCCCTCTTCACGGCCGGGACATTCCATTTTTGAAAGGAGAATCGGCGAAAATGACTGATTCATACAGCGACCGCTATAAGGAGGCCGGCGTCGATATTACCGCGGGCTACGAGGCCGTCCGGCAGATGAAGCCGCTTGTCGAGCGGACGTTTACAAAAGGCGTGATCGGCTCGCTCGGCGGCTTTGGAGGGCTCTTTGCGCCCGACCTCACCGGCATGACCGAGCCTGTGCTCGTGTCCGGCACCGACGGCGTGGGCACCAAGCTGAAAATCGCCTTCCTGACGGACAAGCACGACACCGTCGGCATCGACTGCGTGGCCATGTCTGTCAACGACGTCGTCTGTTCCGGCGCCAAACCGCTCTTTTTCCTCGACTATATCGCCGTCGGCCGCAACCGCCCCGAGCGCGTCGCCGCGATTGTCAAGGGCGTGACAGACGGCTGTATCGACGCCGGCTGCGCCCTGATCGGCGGAGAAACGGCTGAAATGCCCGGTTTATACGAGGAAAACGAATACGACCTCGCCGGCTTCTGCGTCGGAGTCGCCGACCGCTCCAAGATCACCGACTGTTCGACGGTGGCCGCCGGAGACGTCATTCTCGGCCTCGCCTCCTCAGGCGTACACTCCAACGGCTTCTCGCTGATCCGCAAAATTCTCAACGTCTCCGCCGACAACGTGTTTACTCACGTCGCCGAATTCGGCCGCACGCTCGGCGAAGAGCTGCTGACGCCGACGCGCATTTATGTCCGCCCCGTGCTTGAAATCCTGAAATCCGTATCGATCAAGGGCGCTTCGCATATCACGGGCGGCGGTTTTTATGAAAACATCCCGCGTATGCTGCCCGACGGGATCTGCGCCGAGGTCGACTCGCGCGCGCTGCCTGTTCCGCCGGTGTTTTCCTATATCGCCAAGGTCGGTCAAATTGACGACCGCGAGATGTACAACACCTTCAACATGGGCGTCGGCATGGCGCTGATCGTCTCCGCCTCCGACGCGGACCGCGCTTTGGAGGCGGTGCGGGGCTTTGGAATTCCGGCGGCTGTGCTCGGCCGCTGCCGCGCCGGCGAGAAAGGGATTTCGATACGATGAGAATCGCGGTTTTGGTTTCCGGCGGCGGAACGAATTTTCAGGCGCTGATCGACCGGCAGAAAAGCCGCGGTCTCGGCGGCGGAACGCTCGCGCTCTGCGTTTCTTCGAGCGAAACGGCCTATGCGCTGACGCGCGCGGCCGGCGCGGGCATTCCCGCGCGCGTGCTTTCCCCGAAGGATTATGAGACGCGGCAGGCCTATACCGACGCGATTACCGCGCTTTTGGAGGCGGAGAAAATCGATCTCGTCGTCCTCTGCGGCTTTCTGTATATTTTGAGCCCCTCGTTCTGCGAGCGCTTTCAAAACGCGGTCATCAACATCCACCCGTCGCTGATTCCGTCGTTCTGCGGCGAAGGCTTTTTCGGCCTGCGCGTGCACGAAGCCGCGCTCGCTTACGGCGTTAAGGTCACGGGCGCGACGGCGCACTTCGTCACCGCCGAGACAGACGGCGGGCCGATCATCTGCCAGAAGACGGTCGCAGTTCTCGATTCCGACACGCCGCAGGTCTTGCAGCGCCGCGTCATGGAGCAGTGCGAGTGGGAGATTCTGCCCGACGCGGTGACGATGTTCTGCGAAGGGCGGCTTTCCGTTAGCGGCCGGGTCGTTCATATCCGCTGAAACGGCCGAGGCGGGCGCTATATCGCTCTGCCCCGGCGCCGTTTTCGAATCCCGTTTCGCCTAACGCGCATGGAATAAGGTCCTTCCCGCCGAAGAGAAAGCGAACGATGAGCCCGGTATTCAGGCGGCGGAGGACAGGCTTATGCAAAAAGCGTTTTTCAGCCGTCAGGCTCTGATTTGGCCGGAATGTCATTCGGTCAAACGGATGATCATACACAAGGAGATGCTTTTTATGAAAAAACAGGCACTAATCAGCGTTTCGGACAAAACCGGCGTATGCGAATTCGCCGCTGGGCTCGCCGCCCTCGGATACGAGATTCTCTCCACAGGCGGCACGGCGACGGCGCTCAAAAACGCCGGCATCGCCGTCACCAACGTCTCAGACGTGACCGGCTTTCCCGAATGCCTCGACGGCCGCGTCAAAACGCTGCACCCGAAAATTCACGCCGGCATTCTCGCCATGCGCTCCAACCCCGAACACGTCGCCACGCTTGAACAGCTCGGCATCGACCCGATCGACGTCATCGCCATCAACCTCTATCCGTTTAAGGCGACGATCCAAAAGCCCGGCGTCTCTCTCGAAGAGGCCGTTGAAAACATCGATATCGGCGGCCCGACAATGATCCGCGCCGCCGCGAAAAACTACCCTGACGTCGCCGTCGTCGTCGACCCCGCCGACTATTCCTCCGTGCTCGAAGGGCTGAAAAACGGCTCGCTTGACAAGGCGGCGCGCTTCCGGCTGGCGCTCAAAGTGTTTGAGCACACCGCGGCGTACGACGCGCTGATCTCCACTTACATCCGCAAGCAGATTACCGACGCGCTGCCCGATACGTTTACGGCGACCTTTGAGAAGGTACAGGATCTCCGCTACGGCGAAAATCCGCACCAGAACGCGGTTTTCTACCGCGAACCGGTCAATTTCTCCGGTACGCTGGCCGCCGCCAAGCAGCTCCACGGCAAGGAGCTGTCGTTTAACAACATCAACGACACCAACGGCGCTCTGGCGCTGCTGAAAGAGTTTTCCGAGCCGACGGTTGTCGCCGTCAAGCACGCCAATCCCTGCGGCGTCGGCACGGCCGCGACCATTTCGGAGGCGTATACCCGCGCCTATGAGGCCGACCCCGTCTCGATTTTCGGCGGGATCCTCGCCGCCAACCGCGAGATCGACGCGGCGACGGCGCAGCAGATCGCCAAGATTTTTATTGAGGTCGTCGTAGCACCCGCCTACACCGCGGAGGCGCTGGAAATCCTCTCGGCGAAACCCAATATCCGCCTGCTGACGCTCGACGATATCGGCCGTCCGCTCCGCGCCGAAATGCTCGACTACAAAAAGGTCGCCGGCGGTTTGCTCGTCCAGACGCTTGACGACGCGCTGCTCAATGAAGCCGAGCTGCGCACGGTCACAGATCGCGCTCCGACGGCCGATGAGATGAAAGCGCTGCTGTTCGGCTGGAAGGTCGTCAAGCATGTGCGCTCCAACGCCATCGTGCTCGCCAACGCCGAGCAGACTGTCGGCGTCGGCCCCGGACAGACCAACCGCGTCGGCGCACTCGAAATCGCCGTCCGTCAGGCCGGCGGCAAGGCGGCCGGCTCCGTCATGGCCTCCGACGCCTTCTTCCCGTTTGACGACTGCGTCCAAGCCGCAGCCGACGCCGGCATCACCGCGATTATCCAGCCCGGCGGCTCGGTGCGCGACGCGGATTCCATCAAGAAATGCAACGAGCACAACATCGCCATGGTCTTCACCGGTATGCGCCATTTCAAACACTGACACTCTCCGCCGCGTCAAAGCCGGCGGCTTTGGCGCGGCGGTTTTCTTCCGGCATGGGTTCCGGCGTTCCGGAGACGGCAAAATTCATCCGCACGGTTTGCGGAGCGCCCGTAACGGAGTTTCCCGCTGAATCCGTCTGTTTTCAAACAAGCAAACGTGACGGACGGAAAATCGGCGCGGCGTCTGGGATCGGATAGATCCGATCGGCTGTCCGTGCGCCGGCCTATGCTACTGAACTGAAAGGAGACCCGACCGCATGAATATCCTGATTATCGGCGGCGGCGGCCGCGAGCACGCCATCGCGCAGGCGCTTTTGCAGGACGAGCGCGTGGAAAAGCTCTGGTGCGCTCCCGGAAACGGCGGTATCGCTCAAATCGCGGAATGCCTTCCGTACAAGGCGACCGACCTTGAAGGAATTGTCGCTTTCTGCAAGGAAAACCGCCCCGACCTCGTCGTCGTCGCGCCGGACGATCCGCTGGCGCTCGGCCTGGTAGACGAGCTTGAAGCCATCGGCATCCGCGCTTTCGGACCCAACAAGGCGGCGGCTGTCATCGAAGGCAGCAAGTCGTTTGCCAAGGACCTGATGAAAAAATACAAGATTCCCACCGCAAAGTACCGCGTCTTTGACGACCTGCAAAAGGCGCGCAAATATATTTGCGCCCAGGGCGCGCCGATCGTCGTCAAGGCGGACGGGCTGGCGCTCGGCAAAGGCGTGACCGTCGCGCAGACTGTGGACGAGGCGTTGGAAGCGGCGAAAAGCGCGTTGTCCGGCCATGTGTTCGGCGCCGCCGGCGACCGTGTGGTCATTGAGGAATGCCTGACCGGGCCTGAGGTATCGGTGCTCTGTTTTACAGACGGCCGCTGCATTCGCCCTATGGTTTCCGCGCAGGATCACAAGCGCGCCTACGACAACGACGAGGGGCCCAACACCGGCGGCATGGGCGCGGTCAGCCCCAACAAATATTATACCGATGAGCTCGCCGCGCGCTGCATGGAGGAGATCTTTGAGCCGACGGCAGCCGCTATGGCGGCCGAGGGGCGGCCGTTCAAGGGTGTTTTATACTTCGGGCTGATGCTCACGCCCGACGGCCCCAAAGTCATCGAGTATAACGCGCGCTTCGGCGATCCGGAGACGCAGGCCGTGCTGCCGCTTTTGCAGACGAGCCTGTTGGAAATCATGGAAGCCATCATCGACGAACGCCTCGAAGCAGTCGATATCCGCTGGGAAAACGCGCATACCGCGTGCGTCGTCGCCGCCAGCGGCGGTTATCCCGGAAAATACAAGACGGGGTACGAGATCTTCGGCCTTGACGACGTTAAGCGCGACGGCGCGCTTGTCTGTCATGCGGGGACAAAATACAAAGACGGATGGTTTTATACCGCCGGAGGGCGCGTACTGAGCGTGACCGCGAAAGCGGATACGCTCGACAAGGCGATCGCGCGCGCCTATGCCTCTGTCGACCGCGTCCGTTTTACCGACATGTTCATCCGCCGCGATATCGGCCGCCGCTGACGTTTTTCTGTGCTGCCGGTGCTTCGCCGGAGCGAACGGCTGTTATATGAAAACTCCTCACACAAGCGCTGTGCATCTGCCGAAGTGCTTGTGTGGGGAGTTTTTTTGCAACTTGATTGCCGCTCGCTTCCGCCTGACGCGCGCCTGAAACTCCGGCTATGCCTCCGGCGCCGTCGTGTTTCCTCTCAGCACGGCGCAAATCTATATGTGTCCATCTGCCGAGGGTTCATACGATTCAGGACGCCCAAATGCAGCAGCTGGCTGAGTGATTATTTCCCGCTCGTTCCATCCATCTCTATAAATCGAATATTCCAGTCCGTTTTTCCGCTCTATTCCCATATTTTTTATCTATTAAATCTCTAATTCCGCGTTTTTTGAGTTGTCTTTTTTTCAATCATGCGGTTTTTCAAAATATTTTAGGCATATGTATTTATATATTTGATTTTTATATTTAAATATGATATGATAAATTCATAGAATAGGAGGAGGGGTAACAATGCGGCATAATCCGTTGACAACATCGCAGCGCAGTTTCATTGAAACATTGTATCTGACGCACGCAAGCCGTGTGGCGCAGATCGTCCGGTCGCTCTACTGCGCTTCATGCCGGCAGGAAATCGAGGAATGCGTCGCCGTGACGTTTGCCATCGCCTGTGAAAAGGCGGATGAAATGGAATTGTTTTTGTCTCCCGAGCTGTATCTGTACCAGATTGCGCGCAACGTCGCGCGCCGCGCGCGAAAGGATCAGGCGCGTCATGCGCCGCTTGAAGATCTGCATGATACGGCCTCTACCTGTTTTGAGGAGGATGTGATCGAAACGATTCTCTATCAGACGGTTTACACAGAAAATCTTCCGGCCAAAGTCCTTTCCCGGCTCGGCGCGGAAGCGCAGAAACTCTACCGGCTCCGCTATGTTGACCGGCTGACGATTGCGCAGATTGCCGAGGCTACCGGCAAGCCGTATCAGTCGGTAAGCGCGCGGCTCAGCGAGCTGCGGCAACGCGTCGTCCAGCTTGTACAGAGAGAATTCACGACATGCTCCGCTCTCGTCCGCTAACGCGCCGCTGTGCAGATTGGGCGAATGCTGTCCGACGGTCTATACAGGTATACAGGATGCAAAGCTAAGCGCAGGCGGTTCCGCGCATCCGCGGGAACGTATCGCCTGTTCGTGATTTGTCGTCACCTTTCAACCGGAGCCGACCGGCTCCGCCGGTGAAGAAGCGCCGCGCGTTGGTCCACCGCCTCGTTTCTGAACGTCTAAACCGCTGTGGATACCGCCGTCTTTCTTCAATTTCATACAATCGATTCGTTTTT
>QAMX01000119.1 GCA_003149835.1 Clostridiales bacterium | reverse complement strand
GAACCCTGCGGCAACGGCCGCGCACCGCGAACTTCCAGCGACAGGTTCAACCGCGCCGGCCTTTGCGGCGCTGGAAAGGCGCGGTTTTCCGTCACCGGCCTTATTTTTTCAGACAGGCTTCGCCGGTTTCTACGCGGAGCTGCCCCGATCGGACCAGCTCGACAAAAATTTTGGCGAGATTGGGGTCAAATTGAGTGCCCGCGTTGGCCAGAATCTGCTCGGCCGCATAGGCCGTGGACATCGCCGCGCGGTAGCTGCGGTTCGAGGTCATCGCGTCAAACGCGTCGGCGATCGCCAGACAACGGCCGGCAATCGGGATATCCTCGCCCTTGATGCCGCGCGGATAACCGCGGCCGTCCCAGCGCTCATGATGTGAGACGGCGGCGGGGATCACATAATCCATCGACGGCAAATGGCGAATCATCTCGATGGAGTTGTTGACATGCGTCTTGATGATCTCGTATTCTTCACCGGTCAGCGGTCCGTTCTTGCAGAGGATGTGCTCGGGGATGCTGATCTTGCCGATATCGTGCAGCAGCGCGGCCTCGTAGAGGATGCGGATATGCTCCTTGTTCATGCCGATGGCCTCGGCGAGCTGCGTCGAATATTTTGCGACGTTCTGCGAATGGCTGAACGTATAGTGATCCTTGGCGTCAATCGCAGCGGTCAAAGCATAAATCGTCGATTCATAGGCCGCATAGGTCGTCGAGTCGCTCTGCGCGGTAAAACGGTTGGCAAAAAACGACCCTGCCGCGGCGCTGTCGCTGCGGTCGGCCGCCTCGGTCGAATAGACCGTGATGTTGTCCTTTCCGTTGTTTTTGGCGTTGTAAACGGCGATGTCGGCGTTGTCGATCAGCTCCCTGACGTTGGCCGCCATATACGGGTAGACGCAGATGCCGCCGCTCAGCGTAATCCGCTTGAACAGCTGGCGTTTGGGGTCCTCGTTAATCAGGTGAATGCGCCGCCGGATCTCCTGCGCCGTCAGCAAAACGCTGCGCGCGTCGCCGTTGGGAAACAGGCAGGCAAAGACCTTGCCCCCGTATCGGAAGGCGATCCCCTTTGAGCGGACACAGTAGCTGATGATTTCCGTGATCTGCCGCAGCATACGGTCGCCCTCGTCGTTGCCGTAGAGCTGGTTGTAAAGCTTAAAGTCGTCGATATCCAGAAAAAGCAGCGCCAGCGAGCCGTCCTTAGCGAGCTGGAACTGCTCCTCAATCTGCTCGCAAAAGCTCTTGTAATTGTACAGCCCTGTCAGGGAATCGACGCGGGATTCGTGGTAAACCCGCTCGTACAGCTCCGCGTTTTTGACCGCGATCGACGCAATTGAGCTGACCGCGCCTAAAAAATACATGTCATTGTAATGAAACGACGATTTCTTGACCTTATCGGTCAGCATGATCAGGCCGACGATACTGTCCTCGCTTTTCAGCG
Source organism: Clostridiales bacterium (assembly GCA_003149835.1). Classification (GTDB taxonomy): domain Bacteria; phylum Bacillota; class Clostridia; order Oscillospirales; family QAMX01; genus QAMX01. The sequence continues at coordinate 7,524 of QAMX01000119.1, read as the reverse complement.
CGAACATACAGGCGATGTTCAAGTCCGTAAGAAGGCGCTTTTCCTCTTCCCACATCGAACGGTACAACGTGTTGTTTTTAAAATCGGCCAAGATCATGCCGGCCTCGTCGTGTTTTAAGTAGGCGATACAGGGGTTATCGGCCGACAGCTCAAACGACGTGGAGTCGAGCGGGTTCGACGCGTACTGCCCGACGAAGGCGTTGTCCTTTTTCAGGCAGATAAAGACCTTTTCAACGGGAATGTTGGCGCGGATGACCTCGCCGAGCTCCTTCATGATGTCGGCCGTGTTCAGCGTCTGTGCGGCGACAAAGCTGAAGCGCTCAATCGCCCGCGACTGCGCCTGCTCTTCCTTGCCGAAAAGGCGGTCGAAAACGCGCCGCAGCACGAAGAAGACAATGCCGATCATCAGCATCATCAGCGCCGAAATCAAAATCACCACATAGTCGCTGAACGCCGGATACAGCTTCGTCAGATACGCATCCAGCGGCCGGACGACAAAGAAACACGGCACGCCGACCAGCAGCACGGAAATCAGCAGCAGGGCGTTTTTGGAGATCAGGAGCGTCAGCTTAAACACGCGCTTGGTATAGAGCGCGTAAAACAGGCAGAGGGCGTTAACGATACCGGAGAGCGTGTCCCACGGGAAGATGTTGCCGGGGATGATGGACACCACATTGCCGACGAGCACGACGATGCAGCCGACGATGATCATCTTGACGCCGAGCGTGTTGCCGCTCTTTTCCCGCATCATTTTTACCAGCAGCCGCACGATTGAAATGACGATCAGCAGGAAAAACACCGTTGGGATCGCGATCTGCCACTCCATCTGATAGGTAAAAATCGTCCGGCCGTCGGCCAGCGTTTCGACCTGAGGATGTTTGAGAAAAACCTCAAAATAGGTCAGCACGTCGATCACGATCGTGCCGACCGTCCAGACGGCCGTCAGCACCCAGCCCTTGGCTTTGGCGTAGGAATAGACAAACAGATAGATAAAGAGCGCGATGGAGAACAGCGACAAAATCGACACGTCGTACCAGAACATCACGCCCGGCGCGAGTTGGAGGCGCATGAACAGCGAGCCGCCGGTCCACATCATGAAGCCGATAATAAAGAGGATGTAGGAATTGATCAGCGCGTTTTTCTTGGCCGCGAGCAGCGAGGTCAGAATAAAGATGTAGCAGAACATCGCGATCAGCGGAATATACAGATACGGGACGGAGGTCATCTCTTCACTTCCCTTCCCGAAACGTTGCCGTGCATGCGAAGCAGCGAGATCACGTCGATGTCCGACGGGTTGATGCGCGGAAGCGACGTCCCCGACTGGCGTTCATATTTTTTGACCGTCCCGCTTTTCAAAATCGTAATCTGCAACGGGTCGATCTCCAAAAGCTTTTTCAGATCTTCATAATCGCTGTCGCAGTGTTTGAAATAAACGGTCAAATGCTCCGCGAGCACCGATTTGCTGACCGCGTCGGAGAGCATCGCCGTTTCGTCCATTTCCAGATACAGGTGCAGAAACGGACAGTTGTTGGCTGTAAATTCTTTGCGCGCAAACCAGTCGCCGATCCCGAGCTTGGAAAGCGCGACGACGTTTTCGACCGACGCCTCGGTAATCCTCGTAAAGCCGGCGATGTCGATCACCTGCGGCACCCGGTCGACAAACGTAAAGCGCGGGACACAGCCGCCGACGCTGTCGGAAACGCAGCGGTAGACGTCGCCGATTCGGTACCTCGCAAACGCGCCGCCCTTGAAAACCGAGATCACAAGCTCATAGTTACAGTCCTTGACGACCTCGTCGGCCAGACAGGTTTTCGGCGTATAAGCCGGATTGTCGATATTTTTGAGCATTTCCGCTTCGGGGATAAACTCGTAGAAACAGGCGTCGGGGAAGAAAACCATGCCGTTCTGCTCCCATGTCTCAGCGCCGATGCAGGTCGATTCCGTCCCCGCGGCGATCTCGATGGGCATGACGCCCCACGCGTCGCCGAGCTTTTTCTTATAACATTTCGCGTCGGTGCCGGCGCTGACAAAGCCCTTGATCCGGAAAATGTCCTTGGGCTGCATGGCGCGGCCGTCGCGCTTGCAGATATATTTGGCGCGCAGATAACGGAAAGCGTAGCGCGGGGCGATTTTCAGCTTGCGCCCCTTGCCGCCGCCTTTTTTGCCGAAGCTCTCGGTGATATAGTTGGCGACGCTGCCGATGGCGAAAAAATAGTCGATGCCGCGGCAGAAGGCGATCTCAAAGCCTTTTTTAATGCGTTCGGAGAACGACAGCTTCGAATGTTCGTTATTGTCCGGCAGCCATGTCAGCGAAAGATCCTCGTCAAGAAGCGACGGCATCAGCCCCGTGGCATACGGGAGCGGCGCGCCGCCGTAGAGGACGGTGTCTCCCGACGCGATATTGACGTCGTATTTTTTTCGACTTGACGCTAATATCATCACGGCGACGATGTTGTGCTTGTACACGTCGAGCATGCTCCGCGTATACGGCGCGAGCTTGATGGGGCGGAGGCCGCCCTCCCACGTCGTCTGAATCCACACCAGCGGTTCGTCGGGGAGCATGTCGGCGCGCTTGCGCAGCAGCGTCTCGGCGTAATCGTCATACGTCGTCAGCGGCATCACCGAACGGAATTCCTCGACCGTCTTCGGCTCCGCGCCGCCGAGCAGCAGCCGGCCCAGCCCGGAACGGCTCCAAAGCCGGATCTGTTCGGCGAACAGCCGCTTCTGGATATACATATACTGCTGAATGTCGAGATCCAGAAAGCCGCAGTATTCGTCCCACAGGGTTTTGGCGTCTCTCTTTTTGAGCTTGTCCTGCAAACGCACGCGCACAGCCCTCTCCTTTCCGGTGTGATATCGCGGGGCACGATTTGAATTTTCATGACTCTGATGAAACGCATTGAAAACGGAACCGCGCGGAAAGCGCGGGCGCAGCCGCCTTGCTGTTTACCGATAAACCGTTCCCAAATACAGCGGATGGCTTTCGCCGGCCATTTTCCGGAGCGCGCCGTTTAACGAGCCCGGCCGAAAGGGAAGCTTGTCGGCAGACTCTAAGCCAATCCAGAGGCTTGCCTCCTGTTGAAAATCCATTTCCAAACAGGCCTGTTTTTCATTTTCTTCTAATTGCACGAGAAAAATATGCAAAATCCGATGACAGTAATCGCAGTATTTGGCCCTCAGCTCCTCGCTGAGATAGATTTCTTCGGCGAGCGCGGCGAAACGGACAACGCTGACGCGATATCCGGTTTCCTCCATGACTTCCCGGACAAGCGCTTCCTCCATCGTTTCAAACGGACGTTGTCCGCCGCCCGGCAAATCATAGTAAATTTCCCCGGTTTCTTCGTCTCTGCACTTGTTTACAAGGATTTTGCCATCGCGCAGGATCACCGCTTTCGCGGCATTGCGTATTGCCACCGCTTTGTCTCCCCTTCCGGCCTGTTCTCCGTAGAAAGACCGCTTTTCACGTTCTCCCTCCGCGCCTGCCCAAACACCGGCGGACGCTTTCAAGGTAGGGGAAGCTGAACGAATTATAACGATACCCCATACACATCCGCATACTTTTCAAAACCGCACCGGTACGCCAGCGCTTCTGAGGCGCGATTGGAGGCGCTGGTTGACCATAGCGGACATTTTCCGGCCTGTATGATATTGTGAGCCGCCAGCCGGCAGACTTGGGTTGCGTAACCTCTGCGGCGATATTCCTCCAAGGTATTGATTCCGATTTCCTGCACGAGGCTTTCCATATAGGGCATATAGGGCGCGTCGGAGCAACTGACAAGATATCCGTCATGCGCCACAGCGCAGAAACAACCCAAATCGACATTTCTCAGAAAGTAGTCCCGCAACCACGCGCGGTCTTCTCCACTGTCCTTGATCTGCGGATGGACGCGCAGAGTAAATTCATAAAAACGCTCAAAATCACAGCGCCGTAAGGCAATCGCTCCGGCCGTTTCCTCCGGAGGCCGCGTATACACAAATTTGAGATTTTCTCTGGGCTTCTGCCCAAAAATCGTGTGAATCAATGCGCTGATGTCCTGCCGGGAAGCGTCGGTGTCTAATTTACGGGCAAACGCAGCAACGCTATCCGCGGCTTTATCCCCGTAGGATACGATTATTTTATGCGACAACCGAAATACGTACAGGTCGAACGGTTTGTTATATCCAAACGGAACGAGGTTTCTCTCGGCGTTGTACACGCTCCTAATTTCTCCATCGCTTACGGTTTCGATATCGACACCCGTCCAGTTTGAATAATACTGCTCCGTGATTTTCCAAAAATCCATCTCTGGCTGCACCTCTCATCCCCTCCCTCCGCGCCTGCCTATGCATCGGCGGACGCTTTCGGCGGTGGGCAGAAAGCACGGCACGCGCCGCTTATACGCCGCGTAGCCCGCGAGCGTTTTTTCAAAGACCCACTTGTCCTGCGCGGCCGCGTACAGAAAATTCGCCGCCGGAAACACGAGCGCAGCCGGCAGGGGAAGCAAGCCCATGCCAAACAGCGACAGGTACAGCATGGCGAACCACCAGACGCCCGGGTGGCGGCAGAGCGCGTAGACGCCCGAATCGCAGACCGCGGTCTTTCCGCCGTTCAGTCCATAGGTTTCCGCGGCCGGCAGCGCAAAAAACAGCGCGTGGACAAGCAGAACGCCAAATACAACCGCCAAAATCCCAAACGCCGCCAGCCGCCACACGTCATACGCCTCCGGCGCGCAGGCGACCGCGATCCACACCGTTGAGCCCGCGCACACCGCAAAGCCGACGGGAAAAGCGGTTTTCCAGACAGGCCGCCTCGTAGAGGCAAAAAGGAGATCGCCGGCGAGCATCAGCGCAAAGGAAAGGACGCCGCACAACAGCCGTATCACGCCCGCAACCCCTCCTTATACGGCGATTGCCAACCGACAAATCCCCACTTTGATAAAGAAAACAACATCATTATAATATAGTCCTATGCGATTTGCAAGACTTATTTTGGGTTTTTCGGCAATTTTTTCCGTCTTATCCCCATTTTTCTCATCGAAAACCGGCTGATTTCATACATACGTTTGCAGGAAATACCCGTCTATGGGTATTCGGCGGATATCAGCCGCCGGCCGGCGTTTCGCTCATCGTCAGTTCCAGCGTCCCGCCCGCCATCATGCGGCTCGCCGGGAAGCAGAGCCTGCCGAGCTTTTCGCCGTTGAAAAGCGCCTCGCGGACATAAATGCCCGCTCCTTTGCGCACAACGGTGAAATCCCCGCCGTTCGCCAGGTGCATGACCGTTTTTTCAAAGCGCGGCGTGCCGACGAGCATCAGATCCTGCCCGCTGACCGGAAACACGCCGACGGCGTTCCACAGATAGCATGAGGACAGGCCGCCGGAATCGTTGTTGCCGGGGATTCCGCCGCGGCCGGTCGTGAACATATAGGTCAGGCCGGCGTCGATTACCTCGCAGAGCCGGTCGTGCCGTCCGGCGTAAAAATAGGCGTAGGGCGCCTCCATATCCGTCTCGTTGTTAAAGCCCTCGAAGCGCCCCGAAGTGTCGGCCGCGTCCGTATAGCCGAAAAAGCGGTCGCAGAGCGCCGCAAACCGTTCCGGCGAGCCCGCCAGCGCCATCCGGGTCTCCATGTCGCGCATGGGTCGGAAGGAATAGTTCCAGTGATTGCCCTCGTAGTAGTCGGCGTCGGCGCGCAGCAGCCCCGTCGCCTCGTCAAAGGCGCCCCACACCGGGCTCGCCGCCGCTTCCAGCTGCGCGGCAAGCGCCGCATCGCCGCAGCAGCGCGCCAGCTCGGCCGCCGCGCGGCAGCCCTCGGCCATGTCAAGCGTATGCGTCGTTTTCGTGCAGCGGCCCGTCTCGAAGAAGCCGCGGTATTCCTCGCGGGTCAGATCCCGCTTCACCGCCGCCAGCAGCTTCTGCGGATCGCCGGCGCCGCGCCGGAAGGCGTCGTAGAGCACGTAGACGCCGAGCATCTGCGCCTGCTTCGCCTCGATGCGGAAGCGGTCGCAGAGCACCAGCGTGTGCGGCAGAAAGCCGAGCGCTTCGCCCAAGTTGGCGTAGGTGTTGACAATTTTCTCGGACACGTCGCCGTAGAGCGTAAAAATCAGCGGCAGCTGCGTCTTGTACATATCCCAGAGCGTGCAGAAGTCGAGCATGAAATCGTCTTCTTTGTACAGAAAGCTCTCGCCGCGCCAGTCCGAGGGCTTCACCAGCGTATGGTAGAAGTTTGAATAAAAAATCTCCTTTTCGCGCTCGTTGTCGGTGAAAATTTCGATTTTCCCCAGCCGCTCCGCCCATGCCCGCTTCGCGGCCAGCCGAACCTCTTCAAACGGCGCGGTCTCGCGCGACGCCGCCTCACGCGCGCTTTCGATACTACGCAGCGAAACGCTCACGACGAGCTCCGCTGCGTTTCCGTCCGCCGAGAAAACACAGCCGCAGCGCGACGCCGCAGCCTCTCCCTCCGCACATTCGACTGCGCCGCTGACCTCTGCGCCGCCGCGCCAGAGCGCGCAGCCTCCGCCGCCGCGGCACTCGGCGTAGAAATACACCCGCACGCCCTGCAACGTGACCTCGGCGGCGGCCGCAGAGTCCGAAATCCGTTCAACGCGCCACTCGCGGGGCCGCGAACAGACGTCCTCCCCTTCATAAAGTCCGTCGTTTGTAAAATCGACGGCGATTTTGCCGCCGCTGACCGGGAAGGTGTAGCGGTGGCGCGCGCAGAATTCGCTCACCGTCACTTCGGAACAAATGCCGTCGGCCGCGGTCACCGTATAGTAGCCCGGCTCGGCCGCTTCCTCCGCGATGTCCCGAACGAGGGCCTCCGCGTCGGGCGCGCCGAGGAAGGGAATCGTCAGGGCGTAATTATAGTAAAAGCCGAGCGCGCCGATGCCGCTCTGGTGCATATGGGAAATGCCGATAAATTTGTTTTTGTCGTAGAGCCTGCGGATCGGGCCGCCGCAGTTTATTTTGTGATTGCCGTAGCCCGCCGAATACCCCGCCGAATAGCAGCAGGCGGAGAGCTTTCCGAACGGCAGCACCGCGCCGGGGTGGGTATTGCCGCAGAGCGCCTTGATAAAATGCCAGCTCGCGGCGATCCCCTGCGGCTGCGGCAGATCGATGGCGCCGCTGCCCTGAAAAACGTTGACGTATGAAATCGGATGCATAGCTTTGTCCACCTTCGTAAAAAATCGTGCGGCCGCTCTTCACAGCGACACAGGACGGATCGCGCGGTCACGCGCCGCGGCGCTTTATCCCCGCGCCGGTACGCTCCAGCCGAGCTCGAGCTTAGAGGTGTCGAAATGCTCTGCGTTGAAATCGGTCTGCGGTTCCACACCGTAAAAAACGCAGTCGAGGAATTCGATCAGATAGCGCCAGTCCTGATCGAGCTGATCGTGGCTGCCCGGCCGGATCGTCATGCCGTTGACGGTTTCCTCATGACCCAGAAAAGCGCAGATCTCGCGGGCCAGCACGGTGTTGACATAGGCGCCGTAAGGGTTCGCCCATTTGTCCTCCTCCGCCTCGGTCAGCAGCACATGCCGCGGCGCGATCAG
>QAMX01000172.1 GCA_003149835.1 Clostridiales bacterium | reverse complement strand
GAGGCCATGGAGTATTCGGCCGATTTCACACCCGTCAGCATAAAGTTCAGCAGATCGGGCATCAGCAGCATCGTTTTCGCCGCGTCCAGCATGGCCGGATAGCGCCGCCGGAGCGCGCTCAACTGGAAAATGGTGTTGAACTTCATAAACTGGATGCCGGTGCGCTCGTACAGCTCCCGCTTGGGGATGAGCGAATAGACGGCCTCCATCTCCCCGTCGGTAAAGCTGTCCCGGTAGTAAAGCGGGTTGCCGAGCGGCTTGTCATAGGCGTCGAGCAGGGCAAAATCCACGCCCCACGTGTCGACGCCCATGGAGGCGATGTCCGTTATCCCCTCCCGCCGCAGTTTCAGAAGACCTGTCTTCATCTCGGAAAACAGGCGCAGCAGATCCCAGTAATAGTGGCCGAAGGCGTTGACCGGCTCGTTGACAAAGCGGTGGATCTCGCGGACGGAAAGCCGCTGTCCGTCATAGTCGGCAAGAATACCGCGCCCGCTCGACGCGCCGAAGTCGAACGTCAAAAAGCGTTTGTTCATCTGTTGACCGCCTTTCTTTTTGGGGTTGATCGTTATGAACTATCGGCTGGTTTCTTTTGAAAGTTGCGGCCTTGCATGGGCAAAACATCCGAGCTGTCCGCATCGAAACGCGCGTGAGAAACCATCCGGTTATCGCAGAATCGAATCCTTTTCCTATAAAGCCGTCTCTTCCGGCAGGCGCCGTATATGGGTTTCGGCTTTCCCCCGCATCACGCGCGGGCGGCGAACGCCTCGGTCCGCGCCGCCAGAGACGGCGTTTTTTCAATGCTGCGGGCTGAAAACATGCTCTCCTCCGCGTCGCAGCGCGCGGCGCGCTCGCTGCCGATCAGCGCATAGGCCGCGGCTCGCAGGTTGGCAAATTCCGGCGCGCGGGCGGCGAGGCAGACAAAACTCTGCCGCGGCGAGTTGATGTCCTCGCCGCTGATCTGAAAGAGATCGTTTGCCTCGCAGAGCGCTTTCAGTCGTTTGAGCTGCTCCGGCGTATTGCGCGACGGCATGTAGGTTACGGCGTTGAAGCCGAGCTGCCGGAGGTATGAAACGAAATCGTCGAGGTAAGCGTCCTCAAACGCCTGCGGACGTTTGTCGCCGGTGACCGAGCTGCCGACGTCGCCTAAATAGGCGTAGGCGCTGACGGCGCCCGCCCGCTTCGCCAGCGCGACGACGGTCCGCACGTCAGGGCATTCGTCTTTTCCGGCGTCGATATAGATCCGCGAGACAAGCTCGCCTTTCAGAACGCCGAGCACGTCGTAGGCATAGCCCTCGTTGCCGCATTCGCCGAGCCACGTCCGGTTCTTGGCGCTGATATTGAGGCCGAGCTTTTTTTCCAGCGCCTCAATCAGCGCCTCGCCGCGGCCGAAACGGCCGATCAGGGCGTTGGCGAGCGCAAAGAGCAGATGGCGCTCTGTGACGCTGCCGCCCTCGGCGCTTTTGGACAGCGGCAGGACGTCGGCTTCATAGTCCAGCGAAATCCCGAGCGGCGCGGCGACGGCGTTTATCCGGTCGAGCATGGCGCGGTTACGGCGGCCGCGCGCGGCGGAAACGCCTTTGAGGTATTCGTTGACGACCGGCCGGCCGCACTCCGGTACGGCGTGCAGCGCGATGTAGGCGTTTCCGGTCTGGTCGGGATTGTTGGCGCGCTTTTGCGCAAACGGCGTATCGCGGAAGGAAACGCGCAGCTCGACCCCGCTGGTGGCGGCGAGCCCGAGGATCTCCCCCGCTTCCAAAAATTCCGCCGCGCCCGCAAGGCTGTCGTGATCCATGATGCCGGCCGTCGCCAGCCCGGCGCGGTGCGCAAGCCACGCGGCCTTGGTCGGCGAATAGGGTGAAAACGAATACCACGTATGGATGTGATTGTTGACGTCCGTATACCGCTCGGCGGCAGGGATCGCGCCCGCCGCTTCCAGCTCCGCAAGCGCGCGGAGCGCGGAGAGCCGCGCCTCCCGGTCGGGGTGGTTGAGGCGCTCTGTCAGTTGTTCTGCGTTCATCGTCTGTTCCGTCCTTCCGGCGAGACGCGCTTGCCGCGCTCCGCATCGTTTTTGTTTCTGTCCGTTCAAGCGTTCTCCCGCTATTTGAGCATGTTCTGCCCGCCTGTGACGGGGATCGCCTGACCGGTTTCGTATTTCTGCTCGATGGCGTACAGCAGCGCCGTGGCCACGTCGGCGACCTCGCAGCCGCGGTTCATCGGCACTTTCGCCTCATAGGCGCGCCGGACGTCCTCGACCGTCTTCGCGCCGGGCACCTTGCCGGCGCGGAGGTACTGCACAAAAAGGCCGCGCTCCGGATCGGTCCAGAGCGGCCCGTCGAGGAAGTTGCCCGGGCAGATGGCGTTGACCTTGATGTTGGCGGAGACGAGTTCAAGCGCAAAGGACTGCACCAGTCCGATGCCGCCGAACTTGCCGCCGGCGTATGCAAAATTCTTGTTCGAGCCGGAAAGGCCGGATTTCGAGTTGATCTGAATGATATCGCAGGATTTGCCCGGCGCAAAGCGCGTTTCCAGCCGCATGACGCGCGCGGCGTATTTGGTGCAGAGGAAAAAGGCGGCGTAATTGACGCGCGTCATCAGCTCGAAGGTCTTGAAGTCCATGTCCTCCAAGCCGCCGGAGCGCAGAATACCGGCGTTGGAGACAAACACGTCCAGCCCGCCGAAGTGCGCGCACGTCTCGTCGCAGAGCTTTTGCACCGACGCCTCGTCGGACACGTCGCAGGCGGCGGCCAGCGCGCTGCCCGCGCCGAAGCGCTCGTTGAGCGTCTCCGCAAACGCCTCCGCGCCCGCCCGGTTGATATCGGCGATGACGACGCTGGCGCCGTTTTTGCACAGCTCCTCGGCCAGACCCGCGCCAAAGCCCTGCGCGCCGCCGGTCATGACCGCGACTTTGCCCGCGAGGCGCTTGGCCGCGCCGCCGGAGAGAGAGACGCTCTTGCGGTAGCTTTCGACCTCCCAGTTGCGGATAAAGGCCGTCAGCGCGTCAGACATCAGGCGCGCGCCGCCGAAGCTGCGCGCATAGGCGTAAATTTTCAAAAAGTCGTTAAACAGCGCTTTGACCGTCTGCGCGTCCTTCCACGTAGCAGCGCAGGCAAACGCGCCGAATCCGCGCACCGCGACGATTTTGGGGCGATAGGCGTTCGCAGCTTCAAAGGCTTCGACGGCGCCGGCGATCAGCCGGTACTGCTCCTCTGCATCGTCGGAACGGTCAACGCAGCAAAAGGCGTGTCCGAGATAGACGATGTGGTCGGGCGTCAGCGAGCAGGGCTCGACCGTTTTCCACGCCGCCGACTGTTCAAGCAGCGCGGCGTTGGCGAAAAAGCAGGCGTAGCCCTCTCCCGCAACGAGCGAACGGACGGCGGGCGCGAGCTGCGCGACCTCAGCGGCATCGGCCGGCAGGTCGGCGGTATCCGGCGTTTCGGAAACCGCGGCGCGCACGCGGTCCAGCGTTTTTTCGATGAGCGCGGCGATTTCAGGCTTTGTCTCCGCGGCGAAGAAGATGCCGTGGTTCTGCATGACAAGCATGACGGCGGCCCTGCCGTTTTGCGCCTGATAGGCATTCATCGCGCGCTTGGCGGCCATGGCGAGCGTATAGCCGGGCTTGATCTCGTCGAGCCAGACGCAGTCCGATCCAAACAGGCGCTTGGCGGCGGCTTCTCCCTCCGCGCCGCAGGTCAGGCCGTTGACCATCGCCGGGTGCAGGTGGACGACGAGCCGCTGCGGGAAGAGCGCGTGCAGCAGCGCCTCGACGCTGGGCCGGCCGCTGCTGCCGGGCAGGCGCGCGGCCATCATGTCGGCGAGCACCTCAGCCTCGGCGGCCTTTTCGTCGGCCGGATAGCGCTTTTGGGTGATCGCGGTCAGCCGCGCTCTGTCGAGCGCGACAAAGCCCTCGGCGGTGATGTCGGCGAGCCGGAAGCCGCTCGCCTTGACGTAGAGCGCGTCGCTGTCTTTGAGCGAGGTATTGCCTCCGCCCGCGAGCACGAGATCGGGATTGCTCCCGTATTGGTTGGAAAGTTCAATGATATCGTTCAGCAGCATATCAGTCCACCGCCTTTACAGAGAGGAGGAACCGCTCCGCCTCGGCGTTCCACAGCCCGTTGTGCGCCGCGCAGAGCTCGGCCAGCTTGGCAAACATCGGGTCGGCCGCGCCCAGCCGCTCAAAATCGGCAATCGCCGTCAGCGGCATGGAGATATGCGTATAGATCAGCTTTTTCCCGCCGGGGATTTTCGGGAGCCGCAGCGTCGTATCGACGACCGCGTCGAGCCCGCCGACGTGCGTGACCATGGCGGCGGGGTTGAGGAGCCCCTTTTCCATCATCGCCAGCGATTCGAGCATGTCGGAGGTGTTGCCGCCGCTGGTGCCGACGATATGCGTCGCGGCGTAGTGGACGTTGTAGAAATTCAGCTCGGCCGAGAATTTTTTATCGATCGGGCCGGCGAAGAAATTGAGACAGCCGTCGTTGGCGAGCAGCCGGTCAGACATCTCGACGACGGGACGCACGGGCGCAAAGCAGAAGACGTCGTCAAAGCCCCTGCCGCCGGTCAGCGCGAGGATCTCCGCCTCCGCTTCCGGGCTTTCGGCGGTATTGACATAGTGCAGTTCGACGCCGTTTTTCCGCGCCTCTTCCGGCGTGTAAAGCCCCGCTACGCGCGCGAGCCGCGCCGAATCAATATCGGTGACGACGAGCAGGCGCGGGCGGCGGTCACAGTGAATCGCGTAGTCGATCGCGCCCATCCCCATCGGGCCGGCCGCGGCGAGCAGCGCCATACAGCCGTTTTCACGGATGCCCATCTCGTGGACATAGCTGCCGTATTTCGTGTGATAGCTGGCGTGGAAAGCGCCGACGATACAGCTCATCGGCTCGGCCAAAGACCCGTAGAAAAACGCCTCGCCGCTGTATGGGAGCAGGCAGTCGTTTTCCATGACCTCGTTGGGGATAACGATATAGGTCGCGTCGCCGCCGATCCACCGGTACGAATACCCGGGGGCGTCGAGCGTTCCTTTATAGTTGATGGCGGGCTGAATGGAGAACTTGTCTCCGGCGCGGTATTTGTCCTGCCACTTTTTGCCCACGGAAATCAGCTCGCCGCAGAACTCGTGGCCGATGATGACCGGGTGCTCGGCGCAGTCGGCGGGGACGCGCTTGTGCTCGCTCCCCTGCTCGGCCGCCTTGAAGCTCGACATGCATATCGAATCCGAGACGACGCGGGCCAAAATCTCGTCGTCGCCGTGCGCGGGGAGCTCAAATGTCTCCATGCGCAAATCCTCTTTGCCGTACAGGCGGACGGCGGTTGTCTGCATATGCGTCATATCCTTTCAGCGCCGCCCGCTCAGATTCCGAGCTTTTCGCGGCGGATTTTTTCCAGCGTCGTGTAGTTGAAGAAGCTCGTATGCCCCGGCAGAGGCAGAACCTTTTCGTTGATGGCGTCGAGGATCCAGGCCGCCTGCGGATAGTAATAGCTTTCCAGCTCGGGGCACGGCGAAATCACGTTCGGCGCGCCGACGACGACCGGAGGCGCGTCCAGATAGTCAAAGGCGAATTCCGTGAGGTTGCGCGCCATATCGTTGAGGTGCGAGCCGCGCTCGCACGCGTCGGAGACGAGCACGATACGCCCCGTCTTTTTGATCGACTCCACGACCGGATCATAGTGAAACGGCACGAGGCTGCGCGCGTCGATGATCTCGGCTTCCATGCCGTATTTTTCCTGTAAGAGCTTCGCCGCCTCGACGGCCGCGTAGAGCGCGGCGCCGACGGTCAGGATGGTGATGTCCTTGCCCGTCCGCTTGACGTCGGGTTCGCCGAGCGGGATTTCGTAATAGCCCTCCGGCACCTCGTCGCGGAACATCTCGCCCATGTCGTAGAGTTTCTGGCTCTCGAAGAACACCACCGGGTCGGTCCCCGCGAGCGCGGCGTTCATCATGCCCTTGGCGTCGTACGGCGTGACCGGGAAGCAGACCTTCAAGCCCGGGATATGCGTGGTCAGACTCGTCCAGTCCTGCGCGTGCTGCGCGCCGTACTTAGAGCCGCAGGAGACGCGGAGCACGACGGGCATTTTCAGAATTCCGGCGCTCATCGCCTGCCACTTGGCGAGCTGATTGAACACCTCGTCGCCGGCGCGGCCCAAGAAGTCGCAGTACATCAGCTCGGGGATCGCCCGGCCGCCGCAGAGACCGTACCCGACGGCCGCGGCCACGATCGTCCCCTCGGAGATCGGCGCGTTGAAGAAGCGGTGATACGGCAGGGATTCGGTCATACCGGTGTAGACGCCGAAAGCGCCGCCCCAGTCGCGGTTGTCCTCGCCGAAGGCGATCAGCGTCGGATCCTCATAGAACTTCGCAAAGATCGCTTCAAAGAGCGCGTCGCGGATGGAGAGCGTTTTCAGCTTCGAGACCGGCTTGCCGTCCTTGTCGACGCCGCAGCGGATTTTGTCGGCGATTTTTTTGACGCGGCTGTTGTCGGCGTAGGCCGTCAGCGTCTGCGGCGTTTCGTCCGACATGCGCGCCTCGCGGCCGTTGGAGAAGACGAAGCGGCGGATCGCGTCGGGGTCGCCGGCGAGATCAAGGCGCGGCGAAACGGAGTCGTCGATGGCGAGCTTCATGACGCGCGTGATGCGCTCTTTAATGCCCTCCTCCAAGCTGGCGAGCAGGTCGCCGTCGGCGATTTCGCTCTTTTCGAGCTGCTCCTTAAAGGCGGCGATGGAGTCGTGACCGCGCCACGCCTCGATCTCCTCGGGGGTGCGGTAGCTCGACGAGTCGGTCGCGGAGTGGCCGACATAGCGGTAAGTGACCGTATCCAGAAGCACGGGGCCTTCGCGGTTTTCAATGACCGCGCGCTTGCGGCGGAACGCGTCGATGACGGCGAGCGGGTTGTAGCCGTCGATACGCTCGGCGTGGAGCTGCGTGGGCGAGATGCCCGCGCCGACGCGCGCGAGGATGTCGTAGGCCATCGTCTCGCCGCTCGTCTGGCCGCCCATGCCGTAGTGGTTGTTGAAGAAGTTGAAGATGATCGGCAGGCCGCCGCGGTGGGCCTCGTCCCAGAGCTTGGTAAACTGATCCTGCGCGGCGAAGTTCAGCGCCTCCCAGACCGGGCCGCAGCCTAATGAGCCGTCGCCGATGTTGCAGACGACGATGCCGGGCTTATCGTTGACGCGCTTATACAGCCCCGCGCCGACCGATACGCCGGCTGAGCCGCCGACGATGGCGTTGTTGGGGTAAATGCCGAACGGCGTGAAAAAGACGTGCATGGAGTTGCCGAGGCCCTTGGTAAAGCCGTTTTTGCGGCCGAACAGCTCCGCCATAAACCCGTAGAGCAGGAAATCGACGGCGAGGTCCTTGACGTTGCCGGAGGTGTTGTTCGCCTCGGCGACGGACAGAATCGCCCCGTCGGCGAAATTCTTCATGATCTCATAGAGCCTGTCGTCGCTCAAATGCTTGATCGCCGCGAAGCCCTTGGCCAGCACTTCGCCGTGGCTCCTGTGGCTGCCGAAAATATAGTCGTCCATCGTCAGGCTGTACGCCATGCCGACTGCGCCGGCCTCCTGACCCGTATAGAGGTGCGCCGGGCCGGTATAGACGTATTCGACGCCGTTGTACTGCTTCGTCGTGCGGACGGAGAACAGCATGGTTTCAAACTCGCGGATATACTGCATGTCGCTGAAAATCCCGATCAGGTCGCTGTCGGAATAATTCTCCCGCTCCTGCTCAAATGTTTTCGAATATGCGTTGAGCGGGATATCCTGAAACGACAGCACGCCGGGCTGGCGCATTTTTGCAGGGTCTACGAATTGGCTCTTCGGCATAACAAACAGTCCCCTTTTATGTAATTTAATAAAATGATTCAGCCTGATAAAACAAACGCCAGACAAACTCAAAGGCGCAGACGCGGCGGCGGCTTTGACGCCGTTTCATCCGCCCGTTTTGCTTTTCATCATCCGCGCAGAGCTTAAAACGCGCTCTCGCGCAGCACCTCGCCCACGGTCGGGTGCGGGAAAATGACCTTCTGTATATCGGCCGCCCGATCCTCGCGGGCGATCATCTCGGCGGCGGCGGCGATGATCTCGCTGGCCGGATTGCCGAGCATGGCGACGCCGAGCAGCCGCTCCGTCCCCTTTTCATAGACGACCTTGCAGATGCCCTTGCCGCCCTCGTTTTCGGCGAGATAGCGCCCGCTGAAATTCATCGAAAGCTTTTTCACCGCGCACTCGTAGCCCTTGGCCTTAGCGGTCTCCTCGGTCTCGCCGACCGAGGCGGCTTCGGGGTTGGTATAGATGACCGACGGGACGGCGGAATAGTCCATGCGGTCTTTCCTGCCGAGCATGACGTTGACGGCGACCTCGGCCTCGCGGTACGCCGTATGCGCGAGCATCGACTTGCCGTTGACGTCGCCGGCCGCGAACACGCCGGGGACGTTGGTCTTCATCTGTTCGTCGGTCACGACCGCGCCGCGTTCGGTGAGCACGCCGATCGTTTCCAATCCCAAGCCCTTCGTCACCGCGCGGCGGCCGATGGAGACGAGCGCCTTGTCCGCGGCGACAGTCTGCGCCATGCCGCCCTTTTCAAACGTCACGGCTCCGTCGGCAAAGGCCGTGACCTTCGCGCCGGTGTGGAAGACCACGCCTTTGGCCGCGTAGTGCTCTAAGAGCAGCGCCGAGATCTCCGCGTCGGTCGGGCCGGCGATCTTGTCCAGCATTTCCACGACGGTGACGCGGCTGCCCGCGGAGCAGAAATACGAGGCCATTTCCAGCCCGATGACGCCGCCGCCGATGATGCACAGCGACTCCGGCGCCTTTTCAAGCGCTAAAATTTCGCGGTTTGTGAGCGCGAATCCGGACTCATACGTTTCTTTTAACCCCGGAATCGGCGGCAGAAGCGCCTCCGAGCCGGTGGCGATCAGCAGCTTTTTCGCCCCATAAACCGTCCCGCCCGCCTCGACGGAAAAGCCCTCGGGGCTGCGGCTGAGGATTTTCGCTTCGGCGTAGACGACGTCCGCTTTATGGGTTTTCAGCGTGTAGGCGATGCCCTGCACGAGCGTTTTGACGACCTTGTCTTTCCGTTTCACCACGGCGGCGTGGTCAAGGCGCGCGTTGTCGGCGTAGACGCCGTATTTTTCGCCGCCGCCCTTCGCGTAGTCGTAGAGCTTGGCGGAGTGCAGCAGCGTTTTGGAGGGAATGCAGCCCTCGTTGAGACAGACGCCGCCGAGCGCGCGCTTTTCGACGACGAGCGTTTTGATTCCGTTTGCGGCCGCGACCTCCGCGGCGCGATATCCGGCGGGGCCGCCGCCGAGGACGATCAGGTCATACAGTTGATTCATATCGTTTTCATCCCGATCCTTTGATTATTTCGCCAGCAGCAGTGTAAAGTTTTCCAGATTTTTCGCTAATGCCGCCAAGAAGCGCGCCGCCGGCGCGCCGTCGACCGCGCGGTGGTCAAAGGTCAGCGACAGGCTCATCGCCGTGTAGTAGACAGGCGCATCGTTTTCAAGCCGCACGCGCGTTTCCAGCGTGTTGACGCCGAGAATCCCCGTCTGCGGCGGGTTGATGACCGGCGTAAAGCTCTCTATCCCTAACGAACCGAGGTTGGAGACCGTAAACGTCCCGTCCTGCATGTCGGCCGGCGAGAGCTGCCCGTTCTGCGCCGCCTTTGCCAATGCCTTCGCCCGCTCGGAAACGGCTTTGAGCGAGAGCGTCTCGGCGTCGCGGATCACCGGCACCAGCAGCCCCTTTTCGGTGTCGCAGGCGAAGCCGAGGTTGACCGCGCGGAAAAGGCGGAACTCCTCGCCTGTGAAGTGGGCGTTGAAATAGGGGAATTCCGGCAGTGTGCGCGAGACGGCGAAAAGCACCATGTCGTTGTAGGTGACGGCTTCCAGCCCCGCGACCGCGCCGCTCTTGGCGGCCTTGCGGAAGTCTATGAGCGCCGTCGCGTCGAACGAAGCGGTCAGCGTCAGCTGCGCCATTTCGGAGAGCGAGCGGTGCATATTTTCGGCGATAACGCGGCGGACGCGCGAAAGCGGCTCCACCGTATAGGCGGCCTCCGCCGCGGAAACGGCTGCCGGCATCTTTTCCGGCGTGGCCGGAGAAGACGCCGCCGCGGCGCCGATTTTGCCCTCGTCGAGCAGCTTCTGCACGTCGCGCTCAATGACGCGGCCCTCCGGCCCGGTCGGGACGGCGGCGGCGAGATCGATACCGGTCTTTTCGGCGAGCCGGCGCGCGCGCGGAGAGCTGTGGAGCCTGCCGCCGGCGCTGTTTTCAGCGGAAACGGCTGCCGGCGCAGGTCTCGTCTCCGGTGCGGCGGCTTCGGGGACGGCAGGCACAGAGGCCTCTGCGGCAGGCTTCGCCGCGCCGTCCGCGCCGTTTGGCTCATCGACCGTCTCGCCCGGCTCGCCGATGACGCAGATCGGCGCCTTGATCGGCAGCTCGTCGCCTTCGCCGCACAGCAGCTTCAATACGGTGCCCTCGAACTCGCTCTCCACATCAAACGACGATTTGCCCGTTTCCAGCGTAAAGAGGATTTGCCCCGCCTTCACAGCCTCGCCTTCTTTGACGCGCCACTGCGAAAGCACGGCTGAATCCTCCGAGATGCCCAGCTGCGGCATCAGCACGATATTTGCCATACTGTCCTGTCTCCTTTTATTTATAGGAAAAACACCGCTGCGCTCAAAATCTCGTCGTCTTTCGGCGCCGAAGACGCGCGCGGTGCCGCCCCGATATTCCGCTGTTCCGTATAGGTTCCGCCTGCACGGGTGCGCAGAAGCGTCCGATACGGCTTTTAACCTATCAATTATATAATATTTCATGATTTCTTGCAAGAGTTGTTTTAACTTTTTCCGTCATACTTTTTCTCGCGTGCGGGCTTGTTTCTTGTCGGGGAACATGGTATAATGAATCCGATTCAAAATCACGCAGTATCTGATATCCCGGCCGGAGCGGAGGCGAATGCCTGTGCGCCGCCGGCCTCCTTCCTTGGATCCGCGCCCCCAAAGCACAGCCATCACCAATATAAGCGAGGTTATGCATCCATGCCTGACAAAGCCTACACCTATTACGCCGGCCTCGACATCGGCGGAACCAAATGCGCCGTGCTGCTCGGCCGCGTCCGAAATGAGGACGGTTCCATCGAGGTTCTGTCGCGCGACGCGCTGCCGACCGATACGAAGGCGGGGCCCTATGCCACGCTCGACAGCTTCGACCGCTTTCTTTCCCCCATGCTCGCCGCGCAGGAAATCGCCGCCATCGGCATCAGCTGCGGCGGCCCGCTGGATTCCAGACGCGGTCTGATCCTCTCGCCGCCCAACCTGCCGGGCTGGGACAACGTCCCGATCGTCTCCCATCTCGAAAGCAGATACGGCGTTCCCGTCAAGCTGCAAAACGACGCCAACGCCTGCGCGGTCGCCGAATGGAAGTTCGGCGCCGGCCGCGGGACGCAGAGCATGGCGTTTTGCACGATGGGCACGGGCTTCGGCGCCGGGCTGATCCTTGACGGGCGCCTTTATGCGGGGATCGGCGACCTCGCGGGCGAGGTCGGGCACATCCGCCTTTCCGAACAGGGACCGGTCGGCTTTACCAAGCGCGGCTCCGTCGAGGGCTTTTGCAGCGGCGGCGGCATCGCGCAGCTCGGCCGCACCGCGGCGCTCGAAGCCTTGCAGGGCGGGCATACGACCGGCTTCTGCGGCTCCTACGCCGAGCTCGACTCGATCACCGCCAAAACAATCGGCGACGCGGCCGACGCCGGCGACCCGAGCGCGGTCGCGGTCTACCGTGAATGCGGCCATTACCTCGGCCGGCTCGCCGCGATTCTCATCGATCTGCTGAACCCTGAAAAAATCGTCATCGGTTCGATCTTTGTCCGCAGCGAGCATCTGATCCGCAGCGCCATGCAGGAGGTGATCGACCGCGAATGCATCCCCGCCGCCGCGGCCGCCTGCTCCGTCGTCCCCGCCGCGCTCGGCGAAGCGCTCGGCGACATCGCCGCGCTGTCCGTCGCGTCTCTGTAAAACGGCTCCCGCTCCGTTTCAAACACAGTCCCCTAAATTTGTATGATAGAACCCTGATTTATGGAGGTCACAACATGGAAAACAAAAAGGAAATCCACCTCATCGGCAACGCGCATCTCGACCCGATCTGGCTCTGGCGCTGGCAGGAAGGCTGCGGCGAAGTCCTGCAAACCTTCCGCTCCGCCTTAGACCGGCTCAACGAATACCCCGACTTTATCTTCACCTGCTCCTCAGCGGCCTATTACCGCTGGGTTGAGGAAATCGACCCGGAGATGTTCGAGGAGATCAAGGCGCGCGTGCAGGAGGGGCGCTGGGTACCGGTCAACGGCTGGTGGGTGCAGCCCGACTGCAACATGCCGTCGGCGGAGAGCTTTGCGCGTCACGCGCTGTACAGCCAGCTCTACTATTATGAGAAATTTGGCGTCATCTGCCGCACCGGCTATAACGTCGACTCTTTCGGCCACAACTACATGATCCCGCAGCTTTTGAAGCAGGGCGGCATGGACCACTACGTCATGATGCGCCCCGGTATGCATGAGAACGCCGAAATCCCCGAAAACGTCTTCTGGTGGGAAGCGCCGGACGGCTCGCGCGTCCTCACCTACCGCATCACGCCGGGGTACGGCGAGAGCGGCGGAAGCAAGATCCAGCGCACGCTCGACATGCTCCAAAACGTCGCCGAGGAAAAGCAGCTCGGCATGATGCTCTTCTACGGCGTCGGCAACCACGGCGGCGGTCCGACGCGCGGCGACATTGAGTTTATGATCCAGAAGATGGGCGAGGAAGGCTACAAAAACGTCAAATTCTCCTCCCCCGACCAGTATTTCAAATACATGCTTGCCAACCCGCTCGACGTCCCGGTCTGGAAAGACGATTTGCAGCACCATGCCAGCGGCTGCTATTCGGTCACGAGCATGATCAAGCGCCTCAACCGTATGGCTGAAAACGCCTTGCAGAGCGCTGAAAAGTGGAACACCATCGCCGCCAAGGCCGCGGGCTTTGCGCCGAAGACCGAGGAATTCGCCGAGGCGTGGAAGGACGTGCTGTTTAACCAGTTCCACGACATCTTTGACGGCTGCTCGATCATGGAGGCCTATAACGACGTCAACGAGACGATGGGACACGCGCTGACGATCGCCGCCCGCGCCCAGAACAACGCCCACATCCGCCTCGCCCGCAACATCGACACATGGCTCGAAGGCGTCTCCGATCCGATTAATTCCGATGATTTCAACGACGGCAAGGCGCTGCCCGAGGTTCGCCACAGCAGCTGCCCGCCGGGATTCCCGCGGCCGGTCGTCGTCTTTAACCCGCTGTCGTGGGAGGTCACCGCGCCGGTGCAGACCTATCAGCCCTCCGAAATGGTCAAGGATTCCGAAGGCAATCTGGTTCTGTTCCAGAACGTCCGCTCGTCGCGTTCCAACGACTCGCACGCAGACACGGTCTTTATGGCCAAAGTTCCCGCGCTCGGCTACGCCACCTACTGGCTCTATCCGAGAACCGAGGAAAACGGCGCCGTCAAGTCGGCCGTCCGCACGCACGTGCTCGAAATGGAAAACGAATACATCCGCGTGCGTTTCGACCGCGAAACCGGCTGTATCAGCTACATCGGCGACAAGAAGAGCGGCTCCAACTATCTGCGCGCGCCCGGCGCCGTCCCGCTGGTGATCGACGATGAAAAGTCCGACACATGGGCGCACATGGTCTTTAAATTCCACAACATCAAGGGAACGATGAAGCTTGAATCCATCAAGCTCGTCGAAAACGGACCGCTGCGCGCCGTCATCCGCGTCAAACACTCCTACGGCAACTCCTTCCTGACCCAGAACTTTATCCTCGCCGCCGGCCAGAAAACGCTCCGCGTCGAGTGCAAGGCGATGTGGCAGGAGCAGTTCTCCATGCTGAAATTCGCTTTCCCGCTCGCGGGAACCGACGAGATCTCGACGCACGAGGTCTGCGCCGGCTTCATTAAGCGCCCCTGCAACGGCGAGGAGGAGCCCGCTCAGCAGTGGGCCGACGTCACCGTCTCCGACGGGGATACGCGCCGCGGTATTTCCATCCTCAACGACTCCAAGTACAGCTACGACTGTCCGGGGGCGGAGATCCGCCTGACGGCGCTGCGCAATGTGATCTTTGCCGACCACTATTCGTCGCGCCCCGAGGCCGACTTCAACTTCACCGACGAGGGCTTGCAGCGCTTTGAGTACGGCATCTACCTCCACGACGGCGAGGCCGAGACCAGCGACGTCGTCAAGGAAGCGACTCTGATGAACAACCGCCTCGTGCCCGTGCCCGAAAGCTATCACAAGGGCAAGGGCGAGCCGCAGGTCAAGAGCTACCTCTCCATCGACGCCGACAACGTCATCGCCACAGCGGTCAAGTTCGCCGAGGACGGCTCCGGCGCGGTGATTATCCGCTGCTACGAAACGCGGGGCAAAAAGTGCCGCGCCTTCATCAAGAGCGACGTGTTCGATTTCGCGTTCTACTCCGACTTTGAGCCGCATAAGATCAAAACTTTCCGCATTGAGCCGGACGGCAAGGTCTATGTGGTGAACTTCTTAGAGGGTACCGTTCGCTAAACCGTTTCTGCGGCGACAGCGTTCGGACGGTTCCTCGTCTCTCCGCAGCGTTTTTTCTCGCTCCGCTTGGTTCCGGCGGCGGTGGGTTTCCCCTGCCGCCGCCGGAATTTGTAAAAAAGCTTCCGAGATGTTGGATTTTATTTTTCTTCGCGGTACCGGCGGCATGGAAAATCAGCGCCCGCTAAGCGTCTCTCGACACCGGATCAAGCGATCGGATCAGCCGTTTTTTGATTGATAGGGATTCGCCAAGACTTTCAAACGAAAAAAACCTCCGCATATTTACCCAACCAACGGCCTATCACAGCGCAGCGCCGTCTATGTGTGGATTTTTCACCGCAAACATGCGCGGGGCGCCCATGGCCGTATACAGGGAAAGGACGTGTCGATCTATGAACACACAGAGAAAGGAAACGCTTTCGCGCCGTGAGCGCGTCCGCCGTGCCATCGAGCATAAACCCGTCGACCGTATGCCGATCGACTTAGGCTGCCACTACTCGACCGGTATCTCGGCGTTCGCTTATTTCAACCTGCGCAAGTATCTGGGGCTTTCCACAGACAACGTCGAGATCGTCGATCCGGGGCAGTTTTTAGCCCGCGTCGACAACGACGTGCTCGACCGCTTCCGCCTGGATGCGATGATTCTGCATCCGGGCTATCCGCAGACGCACCGCTGGAACCCCCGCGGCGACTATGATTTCATCGTCCCCGCCGCCTTTCAGCCGCGCCTCCAACCCAACGGCGCCTATCACATTTACAGCGACGAGCATCCGGAGCGGCGCTCCATCATGCCCAAAAACGGCTTTTTCTTCGACGGCGACGGCGGCGTCGACATGTGGCAGCTCAGCAGTGACGAGTGGTGGCGGCTGTTTGCGCGCGAGGCTGAGCGCATTCACAAGGAAACCGACTATTTTACGATGTGCTGCGGTTTCCCCGGTTTCTTCGGCGACATGGACGAGTGCTGCATGATGTACGCCGATCCGGACGAATTCATCGCCCTCAACGAAAAGCGCCTCGTCTATGCCCGCGAGCGCTTCACGCAGATGCGCCGCTGGCTCGGCGACTGCGCCGACAGCATCGAATTAAACGGCGACCTCGGCACGCAGAGCGCGCCGTATGTGAGCGCCGACGTCTACGAGCAGTGTACTTATCCGTTCCTCAAACAGTTCTGCCACGAGGTGCATGAGTCGAGCGACATCAAGACCTTTATGCATTGCTGCGGCTCTATGCAGCAGTATATCCCCTATCTGATCGACGCGGGCGTGGACGTCATCAATCCCGTCCAGATCTCCGCGGCGAATATGGATCCCACCGACCTGAAAACAAAATACGGCGACAAAATCGCCTTCTGGGGCGGCGGCTGCAACTCCCAATATGTGCTCGGCACAGGAACGCCGGAGGAGGTCCGCCAAAACGTGACCGAACTCTGCTCGGTCTTTGCCCCCGGCTCCGGGTTTATTTTCAATCAGGTGCACAACGTCATGGGCAATGTCCCGCCGGAGAACATCGTCGCTATGCTCGACTGCGCCTATGAACAGAGCTTTTTGTACGGAGAAGAAAACCCCGTATAAAAGATCCGCTTGTTCCTTTCCGCGTAACCGCGCCGCATCAAAGCGGCCGAATCCGTTTGGATTCGGCCGCTTTGAGCTTTTTATCCGCGCATTCAGCGCAGCAGAAGGCGCGGTAGAATTTCCGGCTCCGCCGCTTTCAGAAGTCTGCCGGCCCCTTCTCCGCGGATGCCCGCGGGGAGCACGACGACCATCCGGTCAAGCCCGGCGGGCTGCTCTCCGGCGCGCAGGCTCATCAGCCCCGCCGTAACCGTACAGCCGCAGCGTCGCAAATATGCCAGCATAGCGCCGACAGTCTCGACGCGCTCGTGCAGCGGGCGCGCCATTCGCTGCATTCTCTTGATTCTTTTCCGGCAGCGCTCCGCCGTCCCGCCGTAGCGCAGAAAATCGCCGTAGCCGACATCGCTGCGGCGGGAGCCAAAGAACTCAAAGCAAGCCAAGCGCGTGTTTTTGAATAAATATGTCACCCGTTCGTCTCCGCCGGCAGGATATGCCGCCCCAGAGACGACGATCTGCTCCGGACTCATCCCGATTCTCTCAAAATACGGGACAACGCCCGTCTCCACGGGCAGATCGGTGTAAATTGCCAGTCCAAATCTCATCTTCTCCCAATCCCCTGCCGCAAAGCTTTTTCTCTGCTTCATCATACGCAGCAGCGGTTGTTTCCGTGCCATCCGACGGAAAGAATACGCCTTTCGGTCAAAAAAAATCCGACATATCGCATTTGATGGACTGGCTGTATCTCGCTTCGGACGGTTACAGGCAGCGCGCTGTCAGGCGCGGAGAAACGGGAAACTCATCACGATTGACCTCAGATGCCGCGCCCTGTCATTCGGCGAGACGATCTGCATAAAAATCAGCGGCGACAGCCGTTTTAGAGAAACCGGCGGCTTGCAAGGCGCAGCCGCCGGTTCGGCTCAACCGCGCAGCCT
>QAMX01000053.1 GCA_003149835.1 Clostridiales bacterium | reverse complement strand
TCCAAGCGGGCGAGCTGGATAATATCGTCGATCAGCGTAATCAGACGGGAAGCCTCCTGATAGATTGTCGCTGAGAAACGGCGGGTATCCTCCGGCTTGACCAAGCCGTTGGCCATGATCTCGGCGATGCCGGAGATAGAGGTGAGCGGCGTCTTCAATTCGTGAGAGACATTGGCGCTGAATTCGCGCCGGAGGCGGTCGCGCTCCTCCTTTTCCGTGACGTCGAGAATCACCAGAACGGCGCCGGCAAGATTTCCGTCCGGCAGAACCGGATTGGCGATCAACTGATAGACGCGGCCGCCCAGCTCGGCTTGCCGCTCGCTGTGCCTGCCGGCGACGGCCTCGGCCGCCGCGCTGCGCAGGCTTTGGGACCGGTTCAGCGAGAGGAGGTTTCCGCCGGAGAAATCGGGCGGAATGTCAAACAGCCGCGCGGCGCTGGCATTAAAAGAGAGGATATCCATATTTCGGTCGACGATCAACAACCCCTCGCTCATGTTTCCGGTAATGACGGCGAATTCCTCTCGCTTGCGTTCCAGCTCCTTCATTTGCGCGCGGATCTCACGGCGTTGCTTCGCAAGCCGCGAGAGCAGGGGAGACAGCTCCTCATAAACGTCGGCCTGCTCGGGGTGGGCGAGGTCGATTTCGTTGATCGGCCGGAGGATGCTTTTTGCGGCTCTGTGCGCGAGCAGGCCGGAACACACAAGCGCGGCGGCGAGAACGACGATTCCCGGCTGGAGAAGGCCGAGCAGCAGCGTGACGGCGCTGTACTGCGCTCCGGAGACGCGGAGCACCGAGCCGTCTTCGAGCAGGACGGCGCAATTCACGGTTTTTTCCGTCAAGGTGTCGGAGTAGCGCACGCTTTCGCCGCGGCCGCTCCGCATGGCTTCCTGAATTTCTTCGCGGTCGCCGTGATTGCCGAGCGCGGCCGCGCCGTCGATATTGTCAAACAGCACGGCGCCGTCCGGCGCGACGAGAGTGACGCGGTTGCTGTCAGACGGAAGCCGTTGCAAAAAGGACAGGCCAAGCTGCTCGGTTCCATAGGCGAGGGCGTCGCATTCCGAGCGGAGCTGCGCCGTAAAGCTTTCAATGGCATATCGGTACAGCACGCTGAAAATCAAGACAAAGGAAAGCAGAAGAACCGCCGCGGCGACGAGCATGATGGAACGAAAAATTTTCCGGGTCACGGGATATTCACCACCGCTCTGTATCCGACGCCGCGCACGGTTTCAATATACGCGGCGCATGTGCCAAGCTTTTGCCGGAGAGAGCGGATGTGTACGTCCACGGTCCGGCTCTCCCCGTCATAGTCGTATCCCCAGATTCGGTTTAAAAGCGCATCGCGCGTAAAGACGATGCCGGGGTTGGCGAGCAGAAGACAGAGCAGCTCGAATTCCTTGTAAGTGAGCGCGACGCTCTGTCCGCATACCGTTGCCAGATGTCTGGCGGGGGAGACGCACAGCGCGCCGAGCCGGAATTCCTCCGGTTCGGCGCATTCGGGCTCGGCCGTCCTGCGCAGCAGCGCCTTGACGCGCGATATCAGCTCCATCATGCCGAACGGTTTCGGCAAATAGTCGTCGGCGCCGCTGTCCAGCCCGACGACCTTGTCGTATTCGCTGCCCTTTGCCGTCAGCATCATAACGGGCAGGGCTCTGGTGTCGGGAGCCGAGCGCAGCTTTTTCAGGATTGAAAGGCCGTCCTCCTCCGGCAGCATGATATCAAGCAGCACGAGCTGCGGCCGTTCCGCCCGGAGCGCGGCCCAAAAGGCGGAAGGCAAAGCAAAGCCCAGCGCCGGCAGGCCGCTCTGGTTCAGCGTATAGGCGACGAGCTCGCGTATGCTGTTGTCGTCTTCCAAAATATAGATCATCCGGCTTTCGCTCCTCCTGTCGGTCTGCTGGTTACAGACGAATCGCTTTACTGCTTTTTGGAAAATCCCCGTCTCCGGCACAAAAAACAGAGGCCTGCGGCGCGCGCGGCTCGTCTGTCAAGAGAGCAGGAAATTTTTGGGGAAACGCGTCTTCACTCGACCGTTTGCCGCGCTTATAGCGAGAAGTCCTCCGCGGTGTCGCGCCACTCCTCGCTCAAATGCCGGCCGGTGATCGAGAACTCGACCCATTCCGCGATGTTGACGGCGTGGTCGCCGATGCGTTCGAGGTATTTCGCAATCATCAGGAAATCGACGCAGAGCTCTCCGTCGGCGCTTTTTTCGGAAATCAGCTCGATGAGCTCCTGCTTTACCTCGTCGAAGAGCTTATCGACGACGTCGTCATAAGCCATGACCGAGCGGGCCAGCGCCAGATCCTTTTTGACAAATGAGTCGATGCTGTCGGTCACCATTTTTACCGCCGCGGCGGCCATCGCGTGGATATGCAGCCGGCTTTTCAGGTGTTCGTTGCGGTGATTTTGGATATACTTGGTGATTTCGGCGATATCGGCGGCCTGATCGCCGATCCGTTCCATGTCGGAGATCATTTTCAGCGCCGAG
The DNA here is from genome assembly GCA_003149835.1 of Clostridiales bacterium. Classification (GTDB taxonomy): domain Bacteria; phylum Bacillota; class Clostridia; order Oscillospirales; family QAMX01; genus QAMX01. The sequence continues at coordinate 7,220 of QAMX01000053.1, read as the reverse complement.
GAAATTACGCGCAGATCGCGCGCCACGGGCTGCTGCTGCAAAAGCAGCCGCATACAGAGCGATTCAATATCCCGCTCTTTGCGGTCGATGTCGTGATCAGCGGCGAACACCTTTTGCAGCAACGGCTCGTCGTCGGCCAGCAGGCCTTTGATGGCCGCGGAAATCGCATCCTCGCACAGCGCGCCCATCGTAATCAGCTCGACGTTTAAGCGGCGCAGCTGTTCTTCAAATCGGATTCTCATTAGCCGAACCTCCCGGTGATATAATCCTCTGTCCGCGGATCCTTGGGCACGGAAAACATCGTTTCCGTGTCGGTATATTCTACGACCTCGCCGAGCAGAAAAAAGGCCGTCCGGTCGGATATCCGCGCCGCCTGCTGCATATTGTGGGTCACGATAACGATAGTATACTCTTTTTTGAGCTCGGACGCAAGGTCTTCAATCCGCGAGGTGGAAATTGGGTCGAGCGCGCTTGTCGGCTCGTCCATCAGGAGAACCTCGGGCTGAACGGCCAGAGCCCGCGCAATGCAGAGCCGCTGCTGCTGCCCGCCCGAAAGCTGCAAGGCGCTTGTTTTGAGACGGTCCTTGACCTCGTCCCAGATCGCCGCGGCGCGGAGTGAAGATTCGACCATTTCATCCAGACGGTGCCGTGCGCGGACGCCGTGCGTCCGCGGGCCGAAGGCCACGTTGTCGTAAATGCTCATCGGAAACGGGTTCGGCTTTTGAAACACCATGCCGACGCGCTTCCGCAGCAGGCTCACGTCCATGCCGCGATAGATGTCCTCGCCGTCCAGATAAACGCCGCCGGTGATCCGACAGCCCTCGACGAGGTCGTTCATCCGGTTGAGCGATTTCAAAAGCGTCGACTTGCCGCAGCCGGAAGGGCCGATAAAGGCGGTGATTTCGTTTGACGGGATACTCAGGTTGACGTTTTTCAGCGCCTGAAAGGAGCCGTACATCAAGTTTAGATTGTCAATTTTCAGCTTTTCCATGCGATTACCTCGTGGCGATTTTTTTGGCGAGACAGCCGGCGGCCGCGTTGATAGCGATCACGAGAACGAGCAGGACGACCGCGGTCGCATAGGCCTCGTCGGTATAAAAGCCCTCGGAGAGAAGCGCGTACATATGCACCGAAAGCGTCGCGCCGGAGTCCAGCAGGCTGTCGCAGATTTCCGGCAGGGTCCCCGCCGTATAGATCAGCGCCGCCGTCTCTCCGACGATGCGGCCGATCCCGAGCACGACGCCGGACAAAATGCCCGGCATCGCCGACGGGAGCACAATGCGGAAAATCGTGCGCAGCTTCCGGGCGCCGAGGCCGTAACTGCCTTCCCGATAGGTTGCCGGAACGGCTTTGAGCGCTTCCTCGGTCGTCCGCATGATCAGCGGCAGAATCATAATCGCCAGCGTCAGCGCGCCGCCGAGCAGAGAATAGCCAAAGCCGCAGGCGAGAAAGAAAACCAGATAACCGAACAGACCGTAGACAATAGAGGGGATTCCCGACAGCGTTTCGGCCGTGATGCGCACGACGGCGACGAGACGGTTGCGGCTGCCGGCGTATTCGGTCAGATAGATTGCGGAAAAGAGGCCGACAGGTACGGCGAGCAGCAGCGATAAAGCCGTCATCAAAACCGTGTTGACGATCGCCGGCAGCATGGAGACGTTTTCGCTGTTGTATTCCCATGCGAACAATGAAAGCCGCAGATGGGGAATGCCCTTCATCAGGATATAAGCGATCAGGAACAGCAGGATACCGACGGTTACGACCGCGGCTCCGGCGACGAGCAGGAAGAGCACGAGGGAGAGCGGGTGCTTTTTATAGCTTTTCCACTTTTCGCGCGCCGTCGTTTTGTTGATTGGCTCCATGCGTTTTCCTTTCTTTTCAAAATTGAGAAAATCAGGTTGATGATCAGGATGAAAACAAACAGCACCACCGCCGTCGCGATCAGCGCTTCGCGGTGAAGGTCGGCGGCGTAGCCCATTTCGATGACGATGTTCGCCGTCAGCGTGCGCACGCCGGAGAGAATGCCGCCGGGCATCGCCGTCTGATTGCCGGCGACCATGCTCACCGCCATCGTCTCGCCGATGGCGCGGCCGATGCCGAGAATCACGCCCGTCGTCACGCCGGAGCGCGCGGCGGGAAGCATGACGGCAAAAACGGCGCGTTCCCGCGTTGCGCCGAGCGCGAGCGCGCCGTCAAAATAGGTTTCGGGCACCGCGCGCAAAGAGGATTCGGAGACGTTGATGATCGTCGGAAGGATCATGATGCCCAGCAGGATGGACGCTGTCAGAATGCTTTTGCCGCTGCCGCCGAAAAGCTGCTGCATCAACGGCACGATGACGACGAGCCCGAAAAAGCCGTAGACGATCGAAGGGATTCCGGCGAGGAGGTTGACGGCGGGTTTTAAGAGCTTATAAAGCTTGGCCGGGCAGTAATAGGTCATAAAGACCGCGGCCAAAATACCGAGCGGCACACCGAAGAGGATGGCGCCGGCGGTCACATAGATACTGCCGAGAATCATCGGAAAAATGCCGAACAGCCCGTTGGAAGGCAGCCAGGTTTTTCCGAGCAGAAAGTCCAGTACGCCGATTTTTCCAATCGCCGGAATGCCGTTGGCAAACAGGAACAGGCAGATGAGCAGGACTGCGGCGATGGAAATACAGGCGGCGAGGAGAAAGACCATTTTCATCAGCTGTTCGCGGAATGGTTTCATAGACGTTCTCCAATCCGATTCGTAACGTTAGATCGCATTAGGGGGGAACCGGCGCGGCCGGCGCAGCGGAAAGACACTCCGCCGGCCGCGCGCCGGTTCCAAAAAGAGAGGGATAGCAAGGGGGATTCGGCGCGGCGGCTCCGGACATTGGACAGAAGCGGAAGCTGCCGGCCGCGCAGGTCAGCCGTTCAGCTCGGACCAAGTCGTGATTTCGCCCGTATAGATTTTTTTGACCTGCTCGCTTGTGAGTCCGTCGATGCTGTTTTCGTGATTGACGATGACGGCGATACCGTCTGTGGCGATTTCGGTGACGGAGAGACCGGCGGAGAGCTCGCTGTCTTTGAGCGCGCGCGAGGCCATGCCGATGTCGCAGTAGCCTTCGATCAGCGTCCGGATCCCCGTGCTCGAATCGGTTTGCTGAATCGCGATCTCCACGGAGGGATTCAGAGCGACATAGGCTTCCTTCAAAAGCTGCATAACCGGCGTGACGGAGGAGGAGCCTTCGATGGTAATCTTACCTGAACGGGTGCCGTCTGTGGTGTAGGCCGTGGCGGATTCCTGCGGAATATACCCTTTTTCGGCGACGACGGCTTGTCCGCTCTCGCTCATAATGAAGCGGATGAAGTCCTCGGTGAGCTCATTGACGTCGGCGCGGGTGGCGATCAGGAAGGGACGCGAGATCTTATAAGTGCCGTTCTTGATATTGTCTACGCTGGCAGCCGCGCCGTCGATGGTAAGCGCCTTGACCGTATTGTTCAGCGAGCCGAGCGAGACATACCCGATTCCCGACGCGTTTCCGCTGATGGAGGTCATCATGACGGAGGTGCTGTTGGTGGTTTCGGCGGTGGCGATGGTGCGGTCGATCTTGTTGCCGTCCGCATCTTTTTCTTCGATGCCGAAAAGCTCGATGAAGGCGCCGCGCGTGCCGGAGCCGTCTTCACGAGAGACGACCGTGATTTTGTCGTCCGTCTTTCCGCAGCCGGCGAACAATACCGCGACCATCAAGAGCGACAGCAGCGCGCCAAGCGTTTGTCTGATCGTTTTTTTCATGGGAAACCGTTCTCCTTTTTTTTCAATAGGTTTGTTTGTTGACGCCTATCAGTATAGCGGACCGAGGTAAAGCCCGTCACCGGTTTTTCGTTAAATCTGTGTAAAACAGAACGCGTCCGCCGAAGGCCCCGAAATTTTCCAATTGTATGTTTCATTTTCAAAAGGGATATGGTATAATAAAAGAAACGTCCCCGATTGGCTTTGCGCCTGAAAACAGGCGCCGCCCCGCGGAGGTTTCAAAACAAAATTGGCGGAGCCGTTTTCGACCGGCTCGCAAAAATCTGCGTTTCACAGAGACGAGAGCGCTCCATGCGGACGCTCTCCCGAAAAGAAGGATATCCGAGAGACACACACTCCTTCCGGAGTCCGAACAGAATACACGAAATACCCATTGCATGGCAATGGAAACGGAGGTTTCGATATGGCAAACAGAAATCCAGGCAATAAAAATCAGGCGTGCGGCACAGGTATGGTGAAGATCTCCGAGGACGTCATCGCGTCCGTCGCGGCCGTCGCCGCCGGCGAGATCGACGGCGTAAAATTCGTTACCGGAAAGAAGCCCGCGTCGATTTCCAAAAAGGCGAACAAATACGTCAAGCTCACGTTTACGGATTCTTCCGTCACCGTCGATGTGTCGATCGTCGTCAAATACGGATATATCATCCCCGAGGTCGGGCAGGCGGTGCAGGACAACGTGCAGGACTGCGTAGAATCGATGACGGGGCTGCGCGTCGACGCGGTCAACGTACACTGTACGGGGATCGCCTTTGCAAAAGAAGCGCCGCAGAAGCCGGCGAAATAAGCTGAAACGGAGAAACGCTGACCGCTTATGACCAGAAAGAACGCGCGGGAAATCGCGCTGGGCTGTATTTTTGAGTGCTTTTCCCGAAGAGAAGCGCCGGAGGAGATTTTAAACGAACGCCTCACGGCCGAGGGAATCAAGGATCTCGTCGAAGAGGCGCCTGTCTATCAAAACGAGTTGACGCCGAAGGACGCGGCCTATATCCGCGAGGTCGTCGTCGCCGCGGCGATGAACGCCGACAAGTATTTCGCCGCGGTGGACGCGCTCTCCGAGGCGTGGAGCAGTATTCGAATCGCGCGCATGACAAGGGCGATTCTCTGCCTTGCTCTGGCGGAGATCGAGTATATTCAGGATGTGCCGCCGTCCGTCGCCGTCAACGAGGCCGTCGAACTCGCCAAAAGCTATGACACCGAGAAAGCGCCCGCCTATATCAACGGGATTTTGGGGCGTTATCTGCGCAGTCAGGCGGCGCAGACGGAGCAGACCACATGAGCTCCCGCGCCCTGTCCGGCGCTCTCGGGATTGATACGAGCAATTACACGACCTCTGCGGCGGCGTATGCGCCGGAGCTGCCGCAGCCTGTGTCCGCCGGCCGTCTGCTCGAAGTCGGAGACGGCGGCTGCGGCCTGCGCCAGAGCGACGCGGTGTTTGCGCATGTCAAAAACCTGCCTGAAATCGTCGCGGAAGCGATGCGGCGCTTTGACGGAGAGATCGCGGCCGTCGGCGTTTCGGCGCGGCCGCGCGACGCGGAGGGCTCGTATATGCCCTGTTTCCTGACCGGCGTCGCGGCGGCGAGCGCGGCGGCGAGCGCGCTGCGCGTTCCGCTCTACGAATTTTCTCACCAGGCCAACCATGTGGCCGCCGCGGCCTTCGCGGCGGGGCGTCCCGAGCTGCTGCGGCAGCCGTTTCTCGCATGGCATCTCTCCGGCGGCACCAGCGAGCTGCTGCTTGTCCGGCCGGACGGGGAGAAGATCATCCGCTGCGAGCGCGTCGGCGGGACGTCCGATCTGGCGGCGGGACAGGCCATTGACCGCGCCGGCGTCATGCTCGGCCTCCGTTTTCCCTGCGGCCGCGCGCTGGACGCGCTGTCTCTGCGGGCGGAGACGCCGCCCGCTCCGGCGCGCCTTTCCGTCAAGGGGCTGGAAATGAGCCTGTCGGGGCTGGAAAACAAGGCGCGCGCGCTGGCGGAGGCGCAGGAAACGCCGGAGCGTATCGCGCGTTTCGTCCTCGAAACCGTGCTGCTGAGCGTGGCGCGGGTGACGGAGGGCGCGCTCAGGCAATACGGCGCGCTGCCCATACTCTGCGCGGGCGGCGTGATGTGCAACACGCTGATACGGGCGCGAATGGAAAAACAATTCTCGGCGCACTTTGCGGATGCTGCGTTTTCCGCCGACAACGCGGCCGGCTGCGCCGTTTTGGCGTATCTGAAAAATGAGCGGGCGAGGGGGCGAACCGGCGATGGAGATTGAAGACAGAGCGGCCATTACCGTCACCGAGCTGAACGAATACGTCAAGTCGCTGCTTGACGGCGATCCTTTGCTGCGGAGAATCGCCGTCAAGGGCGAGATATCGAACTACCGCCCGAATTCGTCGGGCCATCTTTATTTTACGCTGAAAGACGAGGGCGGCGCGGTGCGGTGCGTGATGTTCCGCGCCGCGGCGCAGAAGCTGAAATTTGCCGTGGAAAACGGTATGAAGGTCGTCGCCGTCGGCAGCGTCTCGGCGTTTGTGCGCGACGGGCAATACCAGCTCTATCTGACCGGTCTGACGCCCGACGGAATCGGCGACCTCTACGCGGCGTTTGAGCAGCTCAAACGCCGCCTCGGCGCAGAGGGGCTGTTCGATCAGGCGCGGAAAAAGCCGATTCCGCGCTATCCGCGCCTGATCGCCATCGTCACTTCGCCGACCGGCGCGGCGATCCGCGACATGCTGCGGATTCTCAAAAAACGCTATCCGATCGCGCGCGTGCTCGTCGTCCCGGTCAAGGTACAGGGGAGCGGCGCGGCGGAGGAAATCGCGGCGGCGATTGCATACCTGAACACAAAGCGGTATATCGACGTCATCATCGCCGGCCGCGGCGGCGGCTCCATTGAAGACCTCTGGTGCTTTAACGAAGAAATCGTCGCGCGGGCGATTGCGGCCTCGCGGATCCCGGTCGTCTCGGCGGTCGGACACGAGCCGGATTTTACCATCGCCGACTTCGCGGCCGACCTGCGCGCGGCGACGCCGTCAAACGCGGCCGAGCTGGTCACGCCGGACGCAGCCGAGCTGACGCTTCGGCTCGACGAACGTCAGACCGCGCTGACCCGCCTGATGAACGCGCGCTTCGACGCGCTGCGGAAGCGGCTTGAAGCCATCGGCGAGAAGCGCGTTTACGCTTCGCCGCTCGGCTATGTCGATGAAAAACGGATGGCGCTGGACTACCTGTCGGAGCGCTTCCGTTCGGTTGGCGAGAAGCTGCTGACGGCGCAGAGCCATCGGCTTGCCAACGCTGCGGCGCGGCTCGACGCGATGAGCCCGTTGAAGGTGCTCGGCCGCGGCTATGCCATCGCGCTCCGCGGGGATGGCGGCGCGGTGCGCAGCGGCGGCGCGCTGCGCGCGGGCGAGGAGCTGCGCCTGCGCTTTGCCGACGGCGGCGCGCGCTGCGAGGTCAAGGAA
>QAMX01000101.1 GCA_003149835.1 Clostridiales bacterium | reverse complement strand
GCGTATGTACCGCGGAAACAGGCGATCTGTCCGTTCTCCATCCGCCAGACATTAGTTGCGAAGCGGTCGATGAAATACCGGTCATGCGAGACAAAGATCATCGTGCCTTCATACCCTTCCAGCAGGCCTTCCATCCACTCGCGCGAGGCGATGTCGAGATGATTCGTCGGCTCGTCGAGAATCAGCATATTGATCTCCTGATATAAGAGGATACAGAGCTTTAATCGGCTCTTTTCTCCGCCGGACAGAACGGAAACGGTTTTGAAAACCTCGTCTCCCTTAAAATGAAACGCGCCGAGCCGGTTGCGCGCCGAGGCTTCGGTGAGGCCGAGCGCTGCGACCACCGTATCGAGTACCGTCGCGGACGCGTCGGGGAACTCTACCTGCTGCGGCAGATAGGCGCACTGAATATTAGTCCCCCATTTGATATGGCCTGCGTCGGGCGTCTCCTCGCCGAGCAGTATTTTGAGGAACGTCGTCTTTCCACAGCCGTTTTCGCCGAGTAAGGCGATGGATTCGTCTTTCTTGACCTCCGCGTTTACCTCTTCCAGCACGCGCTTATCGCCATACCGCTTGGACAGCCTGTCTACAAACAAAACATCGTTGCCGGATCGGTCGGCGCTCAGGAGCTTGCCTGTCAGACGCTTTTCCTTTTGTTGCAGCTGCGGCTGCCGCGCCCGGATGCGCTCGATGCGTTTATCCAGCGCAAACGCGCGGCGCATCATTTTCTTGTCGCCTAAGCCCCAGCCGTGCATGCGTTCGGACGTAAACGACAATCGGTCGATCTCCTTTTGCGTCTTTTCAAAAAGCCGGCGCCGCTCCTCTTCCAGTTCTTCTTTCCGCTGTATATAAAAGCTATACGAGCCGTCGTAGACCGTTGCCGTCAGGTTTTCAATTTCTATGGTTTTCTGCGTCACGCGGTCTAAAAAATACCGGTCATGCGAGACGACCAGCACGGTGCCCTTGAAGCTCTGCAAATAGTTTTCCAACCATTCCACCGCGTTCATGTCCAAGTGGTTCGTCGGCTCGTCGAGGAGCATGATATCCGTTTTTTCCAGAAGCATTCGCGCCAGATTGACGCGGGTCTTTTCCCCGCCAGACAGCTTTGCGTATTCTCTGTCCCACATTTCGCGCGGCACGCCGAGCCCGAGCGCGGTGCGGAACAGTTCGGTTTCCGTATCGTAGCCGCCGAGGACTTCAAAGCGCAGTTGCAGTTCTCCATAGCGCGCCAGCGCGGCTTTGCCGCCGTTTCCCGCGGCCATCTCCGTTTCCAGCGCATTCATCTCGCGCCGCAACGCCTCGATCGGCTCAAAGGCGGTTTCCATAACCGCCCGGACCGTCATGCCGTCGGGATACGACGGAATCTGATCGAGCACGGCGATGCGTTTGGAATGATGGACGCTCAGCGCCCCTTCTTCAAACGGCTCCGTACCGGCGATGATATGAAACAAAGTCGTCTTTCCACAGCCATTCTTGCCGATTAACGCCGTCTTTTCGCCGGCTTGAATCTCAAAACAGATATTTTTTAAGATTTGAACTTCGCCAAAGTATTTGCCTACCGAATCGAGCGATATATCAATCATTTCTACGAATATTCCTTTTCTGCATAGTGGTCACACAAGGTTACAGGTATCTGCCGCGCTTTTTAATCATACGCAGGCGCCGCTTCCGGTTCAGCACGATCGCCACTACGATATACACGCCGACCGCCGCCACGATCCCTCCGGCAATCCATAAAAAGGTGGGATTGCTCAGATACGCTTTTACCTGATCGACCGAATACATAAAATTGGAGCGCTCTACACCCGTCAGCGCAACCAGCTTCACGCGGCCGTAGCTGCGGCCGTTGTACGACACATCCGCCTCTCCGAGCACCTGCCCCTTCGTCACCGGCGCCGTCAGCTGTTCTTCATACAGCCACGGCGTGATCACGACGTTCTCCGCATCGAACTCGGACGGCATCAGATAGGATATTTCGCTCTGTGTCACCGCGACCACCGCGTTGGCTTCCTGCGACATCTCCACGGGAACCTCTACGACCGGCTCGCCGCTATTGACGATTTTTTGATACGAATAATTGTGAAAGCCCCATTCAAACATCCGTTTTGTTTCGACAAAGCTCATGATATCGCCTGAGGTTTCATCCTTTCCGGCGCCGAGCACGACGCTGATCAGATACATACCGTTTTTCTCAGCCGACGAGATCAGACAATATCCCGCCGGCGTCGTCGTCCCCGTTTTGATGCCGCGCGCAGGCGTGTATATATACTTAATGGTAGAGGTTCCCGATATCAGATAGTTCGTCGAGTTGAGAATTCGCTGGTTGGGCGTCATATTCGTCGCGGGGACGACATAAGAGACGGTGTTTGCGATTTTCATCAGAGCTTCGTTTTCGACAAACGACCGCGTAATCAGATAGAGATCGCGCGCCGTCGTATAGTGGTTCTCATTGTGGAGACCGTGGGCGTTGGCAAAATGCGTTCCCACGCATCCGAGCTCGTCGGCCTTGCGATTCATCATTTCATAAAACTGCGGCAGCGTTCCGGCGACATGCTCCGCCAGCACGTTGGCTGCGTCGTTGCCGGAGGAGACCAGCATGCAGTACAGTAAATTTTCGACGGACATGATCTCCCCTTCCTTGATGCCGACGGAGCTCCCCGCGGCAATCAGATCGGAAAAGGCGCTTGCCTTCGCCTCCACAAGCTCTTGAAAATCACAGTGCTCCGCTACGATCAGCGCCGTCATCAGCTTTGTCAGCGAGGCCGGATATTGCTTTGCATCAGCGCTCTGCTCAAATAAAACCTCGCCTGAATTGACGTCAACGAGAATCGCCGCGCGCGCCTCTATCTCCAACGCCTCCGCCGCATAAGTTTGCGTTCCGCATAAAATCAACAGGATCAAAAAAAGCTGGATTTTTTTCATTGCGTTCATATAATTCTCCGTCAGACATGTTATAATATTGCTGTATAAAATTATGTCGTAAACATTTCGCAAAAATTGTACCGCCGGTATTGTCCGGTATCTGCTGTGCTGATTACGGTATTGTAAGATTTGGATGACACCCAGAAGTTCCGGATGCCTAGTCTCTTCATTTCATCGGCTTTCCTGAGGCTGTATGACACAGGATCTGGAAAACAGCAATTTGCATAAAAATAATTTTTTTCAGAAAAACTATGGCATTTCACCGAAGAATATGGTATAATATCTATGTACGATTTGTTGGTTGGCTTTTACCAGAATGGGAAGCCTATACTCTATATATATTAACACAAACACCCCCTGTTTTCAACATCAAATTTGTTAAATTTACTCACAGCATTGAGCGTTTGTCCCATTTCCATTTTTCATCTGTTTTGCCCGGCGCTCTTCCGCAGACGTCCCCCACACACCCTCCCATGTCCTCCCCCCCTCTGCGCTCTGCGAACGCCGAACAAAAAATAAATTTTGCCGCAAAGGCAGATAGGAGTCAAACATGAAAATACTGATTGTCGATGACGAGAAGCTTCTGGTCAAGGGAATCAAGTTCAACCTGGAAAACGAAGGTTACGAAGTTGACGCCGTTTATAACGGTGAGGATGCGCTGGCTCTCGCGCAGGAAAACGATTATGACCTGATCGTTTTGGACCTGATGCTTCCCAAAATGGATGGTTTGGAAGTTTGCCGCCGGATCCGCGAATTTTCGAAAGTTCCGGTTGTTATGCTGACCGCCAAGGGCGAAGATACGGATAAACTGCTCGGTTTTGAATACGGCGCGGACGATTATATCGCCAAGCCTTTTAACGTTCTGGAACTGAAAGCGCGCATCCGCGCGATTCTGCGCCGGTCCGCTACCCGCACCGCCAAGACGGATACGGAGACGCGCGTCGACGGCGGGGCGATTGTCCTTGAACTGAGCGAGCGCCTCGCGTATGTCGGCGAGCGGCCGGTGGATCTGACGCCGAAGGAATTCGATCTTTTAGAGCTGTTGATGCGTTCGCCCAACTGTGTGTTCAGCCGAGAATCCCTGCTGAATACGGTCTGGGGCTACGATTATCCGGGCGATATCCGCACGGTCGACGTCCATATTCGCCGTCTCCGCGAAAAGCTTGAGGACAACCCTGCCGAGCCGGAGCATATCCTGACCAAATGGGGTATCGGGTATTACTACAAGGTATAGCTGAATGCGGAAACTCTTTTGTTCCGTGGCCGGCAAGCTGGCGCTAACGCTCACGGTATCGGCCGTTCTCCTGATTGCGGCGTTGAATCTTTTTCCTCCGTATTTTGCGAGACGGCTGAACCGTTTCTCCGCAGAAAATTATCTGCTGGCGCTCGGCGACAGTATTTCCGCCTTCCTCTCTGACGAATTCGGAGAGGAAGGCGGAAGCCAAATAGCGCCGCTTTTGGAGAATCCCAATCTGCGTATGTTGATCGCCGACGGTTCCGGCCTCGTCATCTATGACAGTCAGACCGAGCATAATAAGGCCGGCAGACTGTTTCTTTCCGAAAGCTTTGACAAAGCCGCATCGGGTCAGGTCACGTTTACGTCGGATTACCGTCCTGGCCGTGCTTTCTATTACGCCCTGACGCGGCCGTTAGACATCGTGCCTTCCGGCGGGCGCAGCATGGTGCTCAGTCTCATGTATACCGACAGCCGCCTCGCCGTCGAATACGCCGATATGCGCAGAGCGCTGATATATGTCTCAGCCTTTGCCGTTCCGTTTTTTGCCGCCGCAATCGCCTGGCTGTACCGGCGCCTTTCCGCAAGCACGCGTTCGCTGTTAAACGGTATGGACGAGATTCAACAGGGAAACTTTACCCAACGGATCTCCGTTCGCGGCGACTCCGAATTTACCCAGCTGGGGCAGTCGCTGAATGCCATCTGCGAAACCTTTGCGGCGACGGACGAGCAGCGCCGGCGCTTTGTTTCCGACGCATCGCATGAACTGAAAACGCCGCTGGCCTCTATCAAACTTCTCTCCGACTCTATTATTCAGACGCCGAATATGAGCCGGGAAGAAATCAACGATTTTCTGCTGGATATCAGCAACGAAATCGACCGTCTGACGCGTATCAGCAGCCGGCTGCTGTCGCTTGCCAAGTTTGACGACGTGGATCAGGCCGCTCTCGCGGAAGAACTGAACCTGTCGGCTGTCGCGGCAACGGTCTGCCGGATGCTGACGCCGCTCGCCCGCGCCTCGAATTGTACCATTCGCCACGAGCTTGCCGAGCGAGTCATGCTTGTTGCCAATTACGATTCTGTCTATCAGATTTTCTATAATTTGGTAGAAAATTCTATCAAATACAGCGGAAAGGACAAGGAAGTTCGGGTCTTTCTGTATGTCCGCGACGCACAGGCGCATTTTATTGTCGACGACGACGGCGACGGCATTCCGCCTGACGATCTGAAAAAGATTTTTGACCGCTTCTATCGCGTCGATAAGGCGCGCGCGCGCGCTACCGGCGGGACAGGACTCGGCCTTTCGATCGTCGCTTCCGCCGTCAGAGCCTGCGGCGGTTCTGTCGAGGCCATGAATCGCAAAAGCGGCGGCGCCCGGTTTGTGGTGCGCTTCCCTCTGCCCGATCAGTCCGGCGATCCGGCTGATAGCGTCCCGGCCGAGCAAGCACCTGAAAACGGAGGTGAAACGGTATGACCCAACAGCAGCGGCACAAAACCGTTACCGGTATCATCCTGATCGCTTCGGCGCTTCTGGTGTTGATTGTGGTGGCCTTGTACTTGGCGCTCTCTTCTAAGGTAAAATACCAGGAAAATGAGTATAAGCTCTATTATGTTTCGGAAAGCGCTGACCGTAATTCCTTGATCGGCTGTGAAACCAGGATTGTCCTTGGAGAGGACGGCGCTGCTCCGTCTGCCGAGCAGTTGCTCGCCGCTTTGTTGGACGGGCCGTCATCCGCGGGGCTTTTCTCCCCGTTTCCTTCCGATGTCCAGATGAAAAGCGTCTCCTTTAACGACGGCGTTCTGTATGTCGATCTGAACGGGCGCTATGCAGAGCTTGACGCATATGAACGGAACCTTGCTGACTGCTGTCTGTTTTTGACGGCGTCAGGGCTGGACGGCGTCTATGCCCTTTCCATCTCCGCAGACGGTGTTCCGCTGTGCGGGGATACCCCTTTGACCCGGCAGAATTTTATCACAGACGACAGTTTCTTTTACTCGTATGAGGCGGAGCTTCGCCTCTATTACCCGTCGGAGGATTTTTCCGAGCTATGCTCTTACCGCTATCCGGTGACACTGTATGAGGATTTTTCCGCCGCTGAAACCGTCGTATACCTGTTGACGGAACAAATCTTTCCGCTGCTACCGCATTCGCCCCTCCCCGCCGGACTTTTCCATTCTGTGAGAATATCGTCGGATATCGCCTATGTAGACCTGTCGTCGAAGCTCTTGATTCAAGACGAAGCGGCTCCTCTTTCCGACAGCGAAACCGATGACGAGCTTTCTCCGGAGGAGCACGCGGGCGAGATGTTTCTCCATGCCATTGTCTACTCGCTGACGGAGCTCGGCGATATTCACGACGTCGTGTTTTCATTTGACGGGCAGACGGTGGAACGCTACGCTGATCTGGATTTATCGCGGCCGATCCAGCGGTATGACACCGTTCCTGTGCGTTGACCCTGTCCATCCGGCCTTGGCGAACGCGCATGATATCGGCCGTGTCTGGACGGCATATTTGATTTATAGAAGGAGTAACCTGCACTATGTCCGACTACGGATTTGAGACAAAAGCCCTGCACGAGGGCTGGACCCCTGACGAACTGACGCATTCCACCTCTGTGCCCATTTATCTGACCAACGCCTACGCCTTTGATTCGACCGAGCATGCGCGCAGCCTCTTTGCGCTGGAATCAGCCGGCAATATCTACACGCGGCTTTCCAACCCGACCACCGATGTGTTGGAGCAAAGAATCGCCGCGTTAGAGGGCGGTATCGGCGCGCTTGCCACGTCAACCGGCCACGCGGCGATCTATGCGGTCATGCTGACGCTCGCCGCCTGCGGCGACGAGATCGTCAGTTCCTCCTGTATCTATGGCGGCGCAATCAACCTGCTGAGCAATACGCTCGGGCGCTCCGGCATCAAGACGAGCTTTGTCCACCCTGCGGATCTGGCCGGTTTTGAAGCGGCGATCACCGACAAGACCAAGGCGATTTTTGCCGAGTCCGTCGGCAATCCCTCCTGCGACGTTACCGATATCGACGCGCTCGCCGAAATCGCGCACCGTCACGGTCTCCCGCTGATTATTGACAATACGTTCCCGACGCCGTATCTGCTCCGCCCCATCGAACACGGCGCGGATATCGTCATTCACAGCTCCACCAAGTTCATCGGCGGCCACGGCACGGTGATGGGCGGTCTTGTGATTGATTCCGGCAAATTCCCGTGGAAAGGCAACGCCCGCTTCCCCGAGATGAACGCCCCAGACCCATCCTATCACGGCCTTGTATTCTCGGAAGTATTCGGCGCCGCGGCATTTATCACCAAGCTGCGCGTCTGTACGATGCGTGATCTCGGCTTTGCGCCTTCGCCGTTCAACTCCTTTATGCTTATCCAAGGGATTGAGACGCTGGCGCTGCGTATGGAGAAGATCTCCGCTTCGGCGCGCCGTGTCGCGGAGTATCTCGACGCCAGTCCGTATGTCGAGAAGGTTCGTTCGCCGTATATCGCCTCCAACGAATATCACGCGCTGGCCACACGGCTGATGCCGAACGGCTACGGCGGTATGCTCAGCTTTGACATCAAGGGCGGGCGCGCCGCGGGCGGCCGCTTTATCGACGCGCTGAAACTGATCGCCAATGTCGCAAATCTCGGCGACGCCCGAACCATCGTGATCCACCCGGCTTCGACGACGCATTCGCAGTTAGACGACAAACAGCTTGCCGCCGCCGGTATCTCCGGCGGTACGATCCGCTTGTCTCTGGGGCTTGAAAACGTCGAAGACGTTTTGGCCGATATCGCGCATGCGCTTGAGGCCGCTCAGAACGCCTAAGCGGCGTCTTGCGGTTGCCGCCAGAATTGATAAACGGATGATTCCGCTCCGGAAACGTTCGGAGCGGAATCTTGTTTTGTATAAACTTTTTGATTTGATCGTTCAGAGACTGATTTCTCCTTGGGCAGCCGCTGTGATTTTGCCAGATTCGCCGGTGGTTTTTATGAGATACCTTATGAATTCCGGCTCTTGTTTCTAAAAGGGCCGCGATGTATAATATAGACTGATCATGGTAATAGGCTTGCACGGCGAAACTCTCTCGAATGATTTATGAAAGGCGTGTCTCAGATGTCCAATACGAAAAAAATTGTCACTTGCGGGATTTTTATGGCCGTCGTCGCCATTGCGACGATTTTTATAAAATTTCCTACGGCGATCGGCTATATCAACGCGGGCGACGGATTCATCCTGATCTCTGCCTCACTGTTAGGCCCGCTCGCCGCGCTTGTCGGCGGTGTCGGCAGCGCGCTGGCGGATCTGATCCTTGGATATACGCGCTATGTTCCCGCTACGCTGATCATTAAGGGGCTGATCGGTCTTGGCGCCGGTCTTTTTCTGCGGGATAAAAACCTCTCGCTCCGCAACCTTCTTGTCTTTGCGCTCTGTGAACTGTGGATGGTCGCCGGTTATTTCATTTTTGAAGCGTTTTTCTACTCCCTCGCCTCCGCGCTCGGCTCGGTTCTGCCCAATCTGTTGCAGGCAGCCGGCGGCGTTGTGATTGCCGCGCTTGGAGCGCCCGTGGTCAATCAACTTTCTCGGTGACGCCGAAAGCGCGCCGAGCGGACGAACGGTTCAAAAGCCGCTTTCCAGAACCGCGTTGTCAATGATACGGTTTTGTTTATTTTGTCTATTGACAAGGATCCGAAAATGGACTATACTATATCAGTCTGTTTTCGGATCCTTGTTTTTGGATCATGGAATGTGAAGATGTATCGGATTTTGTGAAAGAGCAGCTTTCCGCTGTCAACAGAATATACAAGGAGCTTTGTCATCGGAGGACTTCCGGCCGCAGTCGGACAGGTCGATAAGATGTCGGGTGCGCCCGGTTTTTACCCTTGGGTAACGACCGGGCTTTTATTATGTAAAAAGGAGATTTCTACTCGCATGAATTCAAGGTCAAAAAATTTGACAAAATACGTCTTGCCGACGGTAATCGGCAACTGTTGTTTTTTTCTGTTTACCATCATCGACGGGATCTTTGTCGGGCACGGCGTTGGAACAGACGCGCTGGGAGCGGTCAATCTGGTGATGCCGTTTGTTATGACGGTGAACGCGCTGTTTATGCTCACCACCATCGGCGGCATTACGGTGACGGCCATCAGGCTCGGCCGAGGCGATCATGCCGGAGCCAATCAGGCGTTTATGCACTCGCTGACAGGCACGCTCGCGCTGGCCATCCTGCTCTGTCTGGCCGGAACGCTGCTCTCGACTCCGCTGACCCGTCTTTTGGGGGCGGACAATACCTATTTTGACATGGTGCGGGACTACCTTTTCTGGTACTCGCTGTTCATCATCCCCTCCGGCCTGTCGGTAACCCTGCAAGGATTCTGCCGCAACGACGGCGCTCCTGTTCTGGTGAGCGCAGCGGTAATCGTCAGCACGGTATGCAACATTTTTGGTGACTGGCTCTTTGTCTTTCCGCTGAATATGGGACTGAAAGGCGCGGCCATCGCTACCGGAATTTCGCAAACGATCGCGTTGGGTGTGGTTCTGCTCCACTATATCAAAAAAAGCGGACGTTTGCAATTCCACAGTTTTCATCCGGATTTCTCCCTATACCGAAAGATTGCCGGGCGCGGGCTGCCCGAAACCGTCGCACAATTTGCCACTCCGATCGCAACGCTCTGCACCAATCACGTGTTGCTCATCTATCTCGGAAGCATTGCTGTCAATGCGTATTCCATTATCTGTTACGTCGCATCCTTTTCTGTGGCGATCTTTTTCGGTACCGCCGGAGGGTTACAGCCGCTGTTCGGACAGAATTACGGGGCAAAAAACGAAAAAGAATTAAAGTTTTATTTCCATGCCGGCGTTGTGATCAACCTTGTCAGCAGCGTTTTGATCACCATTCTGCTTTTCTTTGTCGGAGATACGGTCTGCGCCTTGTTCGGAGCGGACACCGAAACGCTGCGCTGTACCGTCGAAAACATGCCGTATTATTCATGGGGATTTATTCTGGCGTCGCTGAATACGCTGATCTCGGCATATCTGTATTCGACCAAGCGCACCAAGGAGGCATTGACGCTGAACGTCTGCCGCAGTTTTTTGTGCAATACGCTTGTCATCCTCGCGCTGCCTGCTGTGTTCGGCGCTTCCGCCGTATGGCTGACCTTCGGCGTGTATGAGACGCTGACATTGGGGATTGCATATGCGCTTTATAGGTATTCAGAGCGAAACGGCGTTGTCTTCCGATAAATGCCCGTAAAAACATATGCCGTCAAAAATAAAAAGCGCTGGGCGGTCTCAGGAGGTTTAGAAAAGGCGGACGCTATTTCTTTCCGGCTTTACGCTCCCGGCTGGTTCAGACGAAACCACAAAAAAACGGCCGGCCCGAAATGATTTCGGGCCGGCCGACTTGATTCTATGCGGACAAAAACGGCGCAGAGAAGATAAACCGGATGAAGTCTAATGGCCTCCCTGCTGCGCCGCGTCTATTTACGCCTCGAAAAACGCGTCTTCCACCAACGCGCAGATCAGGTGATACAGCGCGATGTGATATTCCTGCACCTCTGGCGTCCACTTACTCGGCGCGGCGAGAACGATATCAAACAGCTCGCCCATCCTGCCGCCGCCTTCGCCGGTCAGAGCGATGGTCTTCATCCCTTTGTGCAGCGCGGCGATCCCTGCGGCGACGACATTCTTTGCGTTGCCCGAAGTGGAGATACCGATCAGAATATCGCCCTCCCGGCCAAGGCCCCAGAGCTGTTGCGCATAGATCAGCGCCGGATCGGTATCGTTGGCGACGGCTGACATGATCGACTGCTGCGTTGTCAGATCGATTGCCGCCAACGCTCCTTGCAGCTTTTCCGCCATCAAAACGCCGGTTTCGCCGTAGGTTGAAAGCGCGAGCTTATCTTCATCGGAAAGCGGACGCTCACGCAGAAAGCCCTTTAAAAACTCGCCGACGATATGCGCGCTGTCAGCGCTGGATCCGCCGTTTCCACAGCAAAATACCCGACCGCCCCGCGCGTAGCATTCGCATATGGCGACAACGGCCATTTCAATCTGCGGCATCATA
Organism: Clostridiales bacterium; assembly: GCA_003149835.1. Taxonomy (GTDB): domain Bacteria; phylum Bacillota; class Clostridia; order Oscillospirales; family QAMX01; genus QAMX01. The sequence continues at coordinate 2,912 of QAMX01000101.1, read as the reverse complement.
TCGACCAGACCGGGGTTTTTCTCGCAGAAACGCGCATAGAGCTCCTGCTTGGAGATATATTCCTTCATTTGGTTTTCACCTTTCTTGTTGAGTATCTTATGCGTATCAGCGCCCGCGCGGCTATGGCCGCAGAGCCATCAGATTTTTGTACAGATTCGGGATCGAAATCTTGTGATCGACGCAGAAATGCCAGCCCTTTCCGGCGACGCTCGTCGGGCGGTTGACAATGTTCTTGCGCGGACGGTAGTAATAATTCGGGTCGTCATACCCGATCTTGCAGCGGTAATCGCCGAGATTGATGAGGTCGAAGTTCCCCGTCGTAATGCGGAAGGTCGGATATCCGAGGTTGCGCGCGATGGAAAGCGCTTTCAGGAAAACCTCAGGGCCGATCACGCCGGAGCCGAAATTCAGATAGACGCCGTTGTCAAGATGGGCAATGGAGTAACACATTTTGTGGAAATCAATGCCGCTGCATTTGCCGATCGCGCCGAAATCCACGGTCGGATGCTGATGAATGATATCGGTACCGAGGGCGATATGATAGGTCGCGGGGATGCCGAGCTTCCACGCCTGATAGAGCACGCAGTCGTCGCGGTGCGGAAAGCGCTCAGGGTGCGCGTCAATGTAAACCGCGAGCGCCTCGCCGTAGCCGAGGTCGCGCGCCGCGCCCTGCTGAATCGCCTCGTTCATCCACGCGCCTGTCTCCTCCCACATGCCGAAGGAACCGTCCTCGATGGCGGTGGGAACGTCCTCGCTTGTGCCGCCGTTGTAGCAGAGCTCAAAGTCGTGGATGCTGCACGCGCCGTTTCCGGCCAGATGCGTAATAAAGCCTTCTTTCATCAGCGCGATCAAAAAGCGCGAGAGGTTATTCTTAATGACATGCGCGCCCATTGAGAGAATGACCGGCGCGCCGCATTTGCGCGCGGCGATGATACGGGTGCAGAGCTCGTCAAAGTCGGGGTTATCATACTTTTCGACCGGATCGTCCAGATTCAAGAGATTATCGATCCGCACCAGATTGTACCGGTCTTTGACCGAGTAGGTCTTAATGTTGTCAAAGGAGAGCTGACCGGGGATTTTCACATTTTTATCGTTCGTGTCGCTCATAATTTTGCGCAGTCCTTTCCTGGTTTGATTTGAAATGGACGGCGGGCGTCCGCCATGACCGGCGTTATCCGCCGTCCGGCCGAAAGAATCAGCACGGACACAGAAGTCGCCGCCTATGGGAGAGGCTTGCCGTTTATCAGGCTTATGAAAGAGAACGGAGGAACAGACTATGGTCTGTTCTCTTTGAAACTGATCGGGGGATTTCAATGATATTATACCACAAGCGGGTTGTTTTTTCCATATCCTCCCACAAAATAACCGCCAGATTCCTGCTGGAAATTTTCAGTATAGCGCCCCGGCCTTGGAGTTTGGAACCGGACAGCAAGGCGAAGGGGCGCGGCCGGCTATGGGGATAAAACGGATGAAGCCGCAAGGCTGCCCACCCCGCTTTTTCAGCAGCGGGGCGGCAGCCTTGAAACAAGCCGGCCGAAACCGGCGTGTGGAGGGAGCGCCTTTCAGGGGAAGTAAACCACCCTGTGCAAGCGGCCGTTGTGGCGTACAAACGAGTCCTTTACCGGCGATACGCGCCACGCAGGCCGTCAGGTATTCAGAATCCGCACAGCCTCGGAGATGGTCTTTTCATACGCTTCCATGCCGTACTTATCGACCTCGGCTTTGTTTTTCTCGCCGTGCGTCAGACATCCGGCGCCGCCGATACAGCCGCCGCGGCAGGCCATGCCTTCGATGAAGTTTGCAGGGAGTACGTTCTTCATCTTTTTCAGCAGCGCTATGCGGCATTCCTCGATGCCGTCGCAAGCGATGGGGCGGAAATCTGTGTCTTCCAGCCCTTGTTCTTTCAGGCTTTGACGGATCGCGTCGGTGACTCCGCCGCTCCGCGCGAAAATTCGCCCGTAATACGAGGCGTTATCGAGCACGTCTTCACCGAGGGAGGTGATATCGATGTCGCGGCTGTCGAACAGCGCCTGTAATTCCTCAAAGGTCAGCACGCTGTCGACGATCGGCGAACCGTCCGGCATTTTGCAGCGGTCTTCGCGGTATTCCGCCTTTTTCGCTGTGCACGGGCCGATGAAGACGACCTTGGCGGCCGCGTCCGTCTTCTTAATGTATTCCGAAATGAGAGCCGCCGGAGAGAGTGTGTGGGAAACATACTGCATCAAATCCGGAAACTGTGACTTGATATAGGCGACGAAGGCCGGACAGCAGGAGGTCGTCAGAAAATCCTTTTCCGCCAGCTCACGGGCTTCCGCATATGCGGCCATATCGGCGCCGAGCGCCGCCTCGACGACGTGGTAAAAACCGAGCGCCTTGATGCCGCTGATGACCTGCCCCAGCTTCGCGTATGTAAACTGGCTCGAAATCGACGGCGCTACGACGGCGTAGAGCTTGTATTTCTGATTTCCTTCGCTTTTCTTAATCAGATCGATCACATTCAGAATATACGATTTATCCATGATCGCGCCGAACGGGCACTGATAGACGCAGGCGCCACAGGCGATGCATTTGTCGTTGTCAATCGCCGCGGCCTTGTTTTCATTCATGGAAATCGCCTTGATCTTGCAGGCGTTTTCACACGGGCGGCGGTGGTTCTGGATGGCGCTGTACGGACAGACCGAGGCGCATTTTCCGCATTCGATGCACTTGGACTTGTCGATATGCGCTTTTTGCTTTTCATCAAAGTAGATGGCATGGCGGGGGCAGACTTCTTCGCAGCGGTGCGCGATACAGCCGCGGCAGGCGTCCGATACCTCGTAACCGCCGACCGGACACTCGTCGCAGGCGATGTCAATCACCTCGATGACGTTGGGATTTCCGGTGTCGCCGCCCATCGCCAGCTTGACGCGCTC
>QAMX01000050.1 GCA_003149835.1 Clostridiales bacterium | reverse complement strand
GGTTTGGCACAGTTTCGCGGCATCAAGCGCCGCTGGGTTACCAATAATCTCGGGTTGATCGCGCTGATTCTGCTGGTGGCGGTGCTGGTCTTCTCGGTGACGGTCTATTATTTTCATCACAGCAATCTGGCGAGCCAGCTGGCGACGCGAGCGGACGCGAGCGCGGCGCTGTTCCAGACCTATATCAACAAGTCCGAAAACGAATTTTTCGACGGCGCGCAGCGCTACACCGCGGAATTTGTGGACAAGGACAAGATGGAGTTCGAGGTCATCGGCATCAACGGCTACGTCATCTGCTCGTCCTCCTCGTCGATCCTGACCGGCTTCCGCCCCGGGACGCCCGACGTGGCCGACGCCCTCCGCCTGCAAAAGACCGTCCCCTATACGGGCCGCGACAGCCTCACCGGCGAGCGCGTGATGTCGGTTTCCTCGCCGGTCTATCTTTCCAACGGCGAGCTGGTCGGCGCCATCCGCTATGTCACCGGCCTCTCGGCGGTCAACAAGAGCATTACCCAAATGTGCCTGTCGGCGGGCGCCGCGGTGCTGGTGATTTTTTTCTTCGTGCTGTTTTCCAACCGCTATTTTATCCGCTCGATCGTCAACCCCATCCGCGAGATCAATGAGACGACCAAGCGCATCGCCGCCGGGGAATACGGGATCGCCATCGAAAAAAAGTTTGACGACGAGATCGGCGAGCTCGCCGACTCGATCAACTTCATGTCCAGCGAGACGCAGCGCAGCATCATGATCAAAAACGACTTCATCTCCTCGGTGTCGCACGAGCTGCGCACGCCGCTGACCGCCATCAACGGCTGGGCGGAAACGCTGCTCCACTCCGAGGGTCTCGATAAATTGGAACAGCGCGGCCTGTCGGTGATCCTGCGCGAGTCCAACCATCTGCGCGAAATGGTCGAGGAGCTGCTCGACTTTTCGCGCATCGAATCCGGCCGCCTCGTCATCAACCGCGCCCAGATCGACATCAAGGCCGAATTGGAGGACACCATCATCATGTTCGAGCAGCGGTTGGAGCAGGACAAGCTGCACGTCGTCTATACCGACCGCTGCGGCAGCGAGGTGATGATCCACGGCGACCGCTCGCGGCTGCGGCAGGTGTTTGTCAACATCATCGACAACGCCCGCAAGTATTCGCCGCCGAACGAAACCATCGACATCTCTATCGAGCGGCGCGGCGACCTTGTCGCCGTCGTCATCGCCGACCACGGGGCGGGGATCTCGGCGGTCGACCTGCCGCATGTCAAGCAGAAATTCTATAAGGGCAGCGCCAATAAGCCAGGCAGCGGCATCGGCCTCGCGGTCAGCGACGAGATCGTCCAGATGCACGGGGGCGAGCTGCTCATCGAAAGCGAGGAGGGCGCGGGCACGGCCGTCACCATCCTGCTCCCCGCCGACGGCAAAAAATAGCGGCGCGCCGAAAGCCCTGCCTTTCGGGCGGCTTTGGTTCTTAGCAGGCGGCGGCTTTGTGTCCTATCCGGCAACGGTTTTTATCCCTGCCCGACGGCGGCTTTGTGTCCGCCGGCGCGCGGGAAAGGCGTTTTTATTCAAACCCCGGCGAAAGCCGAAGCGGTTTTTTCTCAATCATCCTTTTACTACTTGAAAACTTCAAAGGAGCTGAACCAGTGGGCGGATTTTTCGGAGTGGCCTCAAAAAACGATTGCGTATTCGATCTTTTTTTCGGCACGGACTATCATTCACATTTAGGAACCCGGCGCGGCGGCATGGCGGTTTACGGGGAGGGCGGGTTTCAGCGCGCCATCCACAACATCGAAAACTCGCCGTTCCGCACCAAATTTGAGCACGATATCGACGAAATGAAGGGAAATCTCGGCATCGGCTGTATCTCTGACAACGAGCCCCAGCCTCTGCTCGTCCGCTCTCATCTCGGCAATTTCGCCATCACCACGGTCGGCCGCATCAACAATATCGCCGAGCTTGTCCAGCGCGCCTTTACCGAGGGAACGACGCATTTTCTGGAAATGAGCGGCGGCGACATCAATCCCACGGAGCTGACCGCGGCGCTCATCAACCGCGGCAATTCCATCCCCGAGGGCATCCGCTACGCGCAGGAGCTCATCGACGGCTCGATGTCCATGCTCATCCTCACGCCCGACGGCATCTACGCCGCCCGCGACCGGCTCGGCAGGACGCCTGTGGTGATCGGCAAAAAGGACGGGGCCTTCTGCGCCTCGTTTGAATCGTTTGCCTATCTCAACCTCGGCTATGAGGACTGCCGCGAATTAGGCCCCGGCGAGATCGACTTTTTAACGCCGGAATCGGCCGAGATCGTCGTGCCGCCGTCGGAGGAGATGAAGATCTGCACCTTCCTGTGGGTCTATTACGGGTATCCGTCCTCCTCCTATGAGGGCATGAACGTCGAAAACATGCGCTATAACTGCGGCGACCGGCTGGCTTTGCGCGACAGCGCCGACGGCATCGGCGCGGACAGCGTCGCGGGCGTCCCCGATTCGGGGACGGCGCACGCCATCGGCTATGCCAACCGGTCGAGCATCCCCTTTTCGCGCCCGTTTATCAAATACACGCCCACATGGCCGCGCTCGTTCACGCCGCAGAAGCAGAGCCAAAGAAACCTGATCGCGCGGATGAAGCTGATTCCGGTCGACGCGCTGATCCGCGGCAAGCGCCTTCTCCTCATCGACGACTCGCTGGTGCGCGGGACGCAGCTGCGAGAGACCACGGATTTTCTCTACCACAGCGGCGCCAAGGAGGTACACATCCGCCTCGGCTGCCCGCCGCCCATGTTCGGCTGCAAATACCTCAACTTCTCGCGCTCGTCCTCCGAGCTCGACCTGATCACGCGGCGCGTCATCGCCCGCCTCGAAGGCGACCGCGCCGGCGAAAGGCTTGCGGCCTACGCCGATCCGGATTCCCCCGAATACGCGCGGATGGTCGAGGAGATCCGCCGCGAGCTCAAATTCACCACGTTAAAATACCTCCGGATCGACGACATGCTCGCCTCGGCCGGAGGCTGTCCCTGCAAGTTCTGCACCTACTGCTGGACCGGCAGGGAATAAAAGCGCATGCGCTGACGCGCGAAAGGATCGATCTATGAAAAAAACACGCTGCGCCGAGCAGCCGAAAAAGCGCACCACCATCGGCGGCCAGGCGCTGATTGAAGGCATTATGATGCAGGGGCCCGACCGCGTTGCCACGGTCGTCAAAAAGCCGGACGGGAGCCACGTCGTCCGCGAGGAGGAGTATGTCCCGCTCGCCAAGCGCTCCAAGCTCTGCGGCATCCCCTTTATCCGCGGCATTTTCATCTTCGGCGGCTCGATCAAAAACGGCACCAAGCAGATCATGTTCTCCGCCAACGAGGCCGAGGTCGAGGAGGGCGAGCCGACGAAATTCGACAAGTGGGTCGAGCGCAAGATCGGCATGGAAAAGGCTGAAAAAATCCTCATGAGCATCGCCGTGGCGCTCGGCGTCATCCTGCCAATCGGGCTGTTTATCCTGCTGCCGACGATTTTGTCCGGCATTGTCACGTTTCCCGAACGCCTCTGGTGGCTCCGCAGCCTGACCGAGGGCGTGCTGCGGCTGATGATTTTCATCGGGTTTCTGTTTCTGACCTCGCTGATGAAGGATATGCGCCGCACCTACGGCTATCACGGCGCCGAACACAAGACCATTCACTGCTATGAGGCCGAGGAGGAGCTGACCGTCGAAAACGTGCGCCGCCATACGCGCAGGCATCCGCGCTGCGGCACGAGCTTTCTGTTCGTGGTCATGATTATCTCCATCCTCGTGTTTTCGTTTGTGCGCGTCGACAACGCCTGGCTGCGGCTGCTGCTGCGGCTGGCGCTGCTGCCCGTGGTCGTCAACATCAGCTACGAGGCCAACCGCCTCGTCGGCCGCTATGACAACTGGCTGACGCGCGCGCTGCGCGCCCCGGGGCTGGCGCTGCAAGCGCTGACGACCAAGGAGCCCGACGACGAGATGATCTCCGTCGCCATCGACGCGCTGACGCGCGTGATTCCGGCGCAAAAGGACGCCGACACATGGTAAACCGGCCCGAACCGCCCTGCGGCGCGCCGGCTGAAACGGCCGCGGGCGCATACCGGCGCGCGCGGCTGTTTCTCGCCGCGGCGCAGACCGCAAACGGCTTGACCCGCTCCGCAGACGAAAAACCGCTCTGCCCGGCGGCCCAAAACGGCGTTTCTCCGCCGGAGCCGCGGGGAATCGACGGAGCCGGCGAATCGCCACTCCCGCCGGACAGCCGCGCGGTGGACGGCGCGCGGCTGTCTCTCGAAGCGCGCGAGCTGGTCTGCGCGGCGGCCGGCCTTTCGCGGAACGAATTTTATCTCCGCCCCGGCGCGCCCGTGGACAGCGCGCGCTTAAACGCGCTGCTGACGCGCCGCGCCGCGGGCGAGCCGCTCGCCTATCTCTTGGGCGAATGGGATTTTTACGGCTATCCCTTCAAAACCGACGCGCGGGCTCTGATCCCCCGCGACGACAGCGCCGCGCCGCTCGAACTGTTTTTGTCGCTGCTGCCCGCCGCGCCGCCATCCGGCGGCCTACTCCTACTCGACCTCTGCACGGGCAGCGGTTGTCTGGGGATTGCCGCCGTCCGCGAGCTGGCGGGGCGCGGCGTTTGCGCGCGCGCCGTGCTCGCCGACAACTCGGAGGCCGCGCTGGCGCTGGCGCGCGAAAATATCGCCCGCCACGGCCTGACCGGATCGGTTCGCGCGGCGTATGCCGACGTGTTCGCGCTCGACCGCTTCGAAGCTGGCGGCGCTTCTCCGGCCGGCTTTGACGGCTGTATCTGCAACCCGCCGTATATTGAGAGCGCGGCCGTCGCCGGCCTTGACCGCGACGTAACGGCGTTTGAACCGCTGTCTGCGCTCGACGGCGGCCGGGACGGGCTGGATTTTTACCGCGCGGCGGCCGCGGGTCTGCCCCGCCTCCTCAGGCAGGGCGGAATTGTGACCTTTGAGGTCGGCTTCGCGCAGGCCGAGCCGGTCGCCGCGCTGCTCGCCGCCGCGGGGTATGCGGATATCCGTACCGCCGTTGACTTGCAGGGCGTCGTCCGCGCCGTCGCCGCCCGCGTCCGCGGCGAATAAGGCGGCGCGGCCGTGTCTGCGGCCAAAATCAGCCGAGCCGCCGCCGCGGGGCGAGCCGTTGGGTTTGCCCACGGCTTCCATAGCGGGCCGGTCCCGCAGCCGCAGCGGCTGCGGAGCGCCGCGTTTCCCTTCATGGCCCCCTTTGCGGCCAGACGCCGCAGGGGCGAGCCTTTGGGGCGCTCCAAGCGCCCAAAGTCCGCTCCGCCCGTATCCATCCGGCGCGGCCGCGCCGTCAAGATAAGGAGGAACCCTCATGAGCAAACGCACGGACAAGATCCGCCTCGGCGTCGTCGGCACGAGGCGCGGCGCGCACCTCGTCTCCTACTGCAAAAACGCCGGCAACGCCGAGCTCGTCGCCGTCTGCGACAAGCGGGCGGAGGGGCTCGACAAAATGCGGGCAGAGTACGGCGACGGCATCGCCTATTACGCCGATTACGATGAATTTCTGCGCCACGATATGGATGCGGTCGTGCTCGCCAATTACGCCAACGAGCACGCGCCCTTCGCCGTCGCGGCGCTGCGCGCCGGCAAGCATGTGCTCAGCGAGGTGCTGCCCGTGCAGACGATGAAGGAGGCCGTGGAGCTGACCGAAGCGGTCGAAGCCTCCGACCGGCTGTACGCCTACGGCGAAAACTACTGCTTTATGCCCGCGCCCTATGAGATCCGCCGCCTCTACCGCTCCGGCGCGCTCGGTGAATTTGAGTACGGCGAGGGCGAATACATCCACAACTGCGGCCCGATCTGGCCCGACATCACCTACGGCGAGGAGTCGCACTGGCGCAACAACATGTACGCCAACTTTTACTGCACGCACTCTATCGGCCCGCTGATCCATATCACCGGCCTGCGCCCCGTCTCGGTCGTTGGCTTTGAGCTGCCGATCCGCGAGGGCGGCACAGCTCTGGGCTGCAAGTCGGGCACGGCGGGCATCGAGATGATAACGCTCGAAAACGGCGCGGTCATCAAGAGCGTCCACGGCGGGCTCTACAAAAACTCCATCTGGTATTCGGTATACGGCCGCAAGGGCCGCGCCGAATCGGTGCGCGAGGGCTTCGAGGGCAGCGACGGCGTCGCGGCGGTCATCGCCGACTTTGACAGCTATATCGGCGAATACCCCAATAATCCCCCGCCCAAGCCCTATACGCCCGCTTCGCCGCTCGCCGAGCAGGCGAAGCGCTACGGCCACGGCGGCTCGGATTTCGTGATGATGTACAACTTCGTCGAAAAGCTGCGCGGCAGCGAAAGCGCCGACACCATCGGCGTCTACGAGGCGCTCGACATGTTCCTGCCCGGGATGTTCGCTTACCGCTCGGTTCTGAACGGCGGCATTCCCATGCGCATCCCCGACCTCCGCGACAAGGCGGCGCGGGACGCTTACCGCGGCGATACGGCCTGCTCCGACCCCAAGGCCGCCGGGGATATGCTGCTGCCCAGCTACTCCAAGGGCAATCCGGCGGTCGATCCGTCGGTCTACGAAGAGGTGCGCCGGATCTGGCGCGAGCGGAACCGCTGAACGCTTTGCGCGGCGAGCCGGCAGGCGCGCCTTTGGGAAGCCGGAGAGCGTTTCGGCCCGTTTGCGGCAAAAAAATCCGCGCGTGAGAAAATGTTTCTCCCGCGCGGATTCCGTATATTTTCGCGCCTCTAACGAGGGTTTGCCGGTTCTGCGTGCCTTCCGTCTGCGCCCCGCGCTCCCCGCGGCTGGCCGGACAAGGGCGGGTCAAGCGTTGGGGACGGCGAAAAAAGCTTCGCCGCAGCTGTTGTCGATGACGTGTTTCTCCCCGACCGCGTCTCCCGCGTATCCGCACAAGTCCAGAATGTTTCTGACGATCAGCGGCGGCGTGTAAAAGCGCCCGTTTGATTTCCCGGCCGAGATGCTTTTTGTCTGTGTTTTCATCCTATCCTCACCCGCAAAGGCTGCGAACGCCTTTTGATACCGGCTTTTCCCGCCGAAAAGAAGGGGGGGCCGTCTCCGCAGCGGCCCTGCGCGCCGCGCTTTCCCCGGCCGCTCACGGGGATACGGAAAAATCCCCGGGCAACGGGAGAATCTCTCCGCGGACGATCAGCTTTCCCTCTCCCGCTCTCAGCGCGGCGACCAGCTCCGCGTTGGCGCGTATGCGCCGCGCAAAGGCCAGACCGGCCGTCCCGACGCGCTCGGCCGCGCTGTGCGCGTCCGAGCCGGAAACCATGCCGAGCCCGCGGGACTCCGCCAGGCGCAGCGCCGCGCGGTTTTCCTCCGGCCGGTTCGCGTCGTTATAGACCTCGACTCCGTCCACGGCCTCGGGCTGCGGCTGTACGGAGGCGTCGATGTAGTCGCGGACGCGGTAAGGATGCGCCAGCGCCACATAGCCGCCCGCGGCGCGGACACGGCCGGCGTATTCCGCGAGCGTCAGCCCGGGGATGTCTGGGTTTTTCAGCAGAAAATCGATGTCGATGCCGTAGGTCAGCGCCTCCCTGCCGTGGCCGTAATGGTGTTCCCAGCCGAACAGGACGTCAAAATCCAGGGCCCGCCCCGCTTCCGCAGCGCTTTGATAGGCCTGCTCATAGACGCGGATACGCCGCTCCCACGGCCAGTCGCGCGGCGCGGCGCTGTTGCCGCAGCAGGAGTGGTCGGTGAGCACAAAGCCCGCGTAGCCGGCGGCGGCAAACGCCCGCACCATGTCCGCCGCACAGTCGCGCCCGCAGGCGCTGCCCTCGGCGCTGTGTACATGCATGTCGTAACGATACATGAAATTCGCTTTCTCCTTCGCCTCTCTTTTGTCCGTCAAAAGCCCAGCTCCTCGCCGACCAGCCAGACGTGCGTCTCGCGGCCGACCATGGGGTAGGAATAGCGCACCGTGACGCGGCACATCCGTAGCTCGGCCGCGCACTCGTGACAGCGGCCGGTCTTGGCGCACGGCGTTTTCATATTGAGCCGCACGGCGTTTTTCGGACAGGCGACGGTCTTGATGCGCTCGATGGCGGCGTCGTAATCGGGCGCGAGCTTGTTGACGCCGCAGACGATGAAGCAGCGCTTCGGCCCGTAAAACATCGCCGCGACGCGGTTGCCGCCGCCGTCGATGCTGACCGGCTCGCCCGACTCCATCAGCGCGTTGGCGCTGCACAGAAATACGTCGGAGAGGAGCGCTTTCGGGCGCACGTCGCCGTCCTCGGGGCGGGCTTTCCAGTGCCACCAGACGGTGTTGCCGCGTTCGACGAGCGCATCGTAGACGCCGAGCTCGTCGATGGTCTTTGAGCCGCCGATGCCGACGGCCTCGTCTGTACCGATCTCTGCGAGCAGCGCCGCGGCGCACGCGGCGCGGTCGGGAAACCAGCGCGCGCGGAAACCGCGCCTGCCCAGATTTTCAAGACAGCGCGCCGCCGCCTCGCCGGGCGCAAAAGCCTCTCCGGCCTCCGAAATCCATTCGCTCATCTTGGTAAAAACTCTCCTTTTCCCGAGGTTTTTCTCTTGCAATTTTGATTCAGGTGTGATATAATGAAAAACAGCATGGGTGATATTGTGCAGCCCTGTGCGTTCTGCCCTGCGCAACGGCGACCTGCGAACCATGTCAGGCGGGGAACCGAGCAGCATTAAGCGGGATTCGCAGTGTGCCGCAGTCAGCAGGCCGCAGGGCTGCACAATGTCTCTTATGCTGTTTTTTTATGGCGCGGCGCCTTCCGTTTGCCGGCGCTATCACCTATACCGCGGCCGTATGCCTGAAACCGAACGGATTTATTATACCACATACGCCGCGCGTTTGGAACACCGGGCGGCCGTTTTTTTAGCCGGGACCCGCGGAAAACGCGGGCGAACGCTCCGGTTCCGCCCTTACGGCCGGGCAGAAGCCGTCTTGCCCCCGCGCGGCGGGCGGCGGCTGTCTGACCGCCTTTCGAAAGCATGATCGCTGTCCCCGGTCCGGATCTTTTTTCAAAGGAGTTGTCCGCTGAATGAGTCTTGCGCTGTACAACAAATGGCGTCCGATGCGCTTCGACGACGTGATCGGACAGGAGCACATCACCCGCACCCTGAAAAATCAGGCGGCGCAGAACCGGCTTTCGCACGCCTATCTGTTCTGCGGGCCGCGCGGCACGGGCAAAACGACCTGCGCGCGCATCCTCGCCAAGGCCGCCAACTGCCTTTCGCCCGTGAACGGCGACCCCTGCAACGCCTGCGCCGCCTGCCTCGGCATCAACGACAGCAGCGCCACGGATGTGTTCGAGCTCGACGCGGCGACCTATACCGGCGTCGACAGCATCCGCGACCTGCGCGACGAGGCGGTCTACGCGCCCTCGGAGCTGCGCAAAAAGGTCTATATCATGGACGAGGTGCACATGCTCTCCCAGAGCGCCTTCAACGCGCTTCTGAAAATTTTGGAGGAGCCGCCGGAGCATGTCATGTTTATCCTCGCCTCCACCGAGCTGCACAAAATCCCCGCGACGATTCTCTCGCGCTGCCAGCGCTTTGAATTCCGCCGCATCGAGCGGCGCGACATCGCCAAGCGGCTGATGAAGGTCGCCGCCGAGGAAAAAATCCCCCTCGCCGACAGCGGCGCGCTGACGATCGCGCATATGTCCGACGGCGCCATGCGCAACGCGCTCAGCCTGCTTGAACAGGCCTCGGCGCTGTCCGGCGGCGCGGCTCTGGACAGCGACGGCGTCGCCAAAGCGCTCGGCCTCGTGACCGCCGAGGTATTGCTCAACTGCGCTTCTCTGATCGCCGCGGGCGACGCCAAGGCCGTCCTCGCGCTGTTTGCCGCGCAGTATGAGAGCGGCGTTGAGCCGGCGGGCTTCGCCGACCGGCTGATGGCGCTTTACCGCGACCTGCTGATCCGCAAAACCAGCGACACCGACGTGCTGATCGGCAGCGGCTATACCGCCGACGACCTCAGCCGCCTGCTGCCGCAGTACGCGCCGGAGCGCCTGCTCTTTTCCGTCAAGACCCTGCGCGACGCCCTGTTGCAGCTGAACCGCAGCCCGAACCGGCGCATCGACGTGGAAATGGCGCTGCTGGCGCTGTGCCGGCCGAGCCTCGGCGGCGACTATACCGCCCTCGCGGCGCGCATCGCCGCGCTCGAAGCGCGTGTGGCCGCGGGCTTTGTCCCCGCCGCCGGAACAGCCGCGCCCGCCGGGGCAGCCGGGGCGGAAAGCCCGCCGCCGGCCGCGAACCCCGGCGCGCCCGCCGCCTCCGACCCGCCGGCTGTACCGGCTGTACCGGCGGCCGCGCCTGATGCGCCGCAGCCGGTTTCGTTCCGCGACGAGCTGATCTCCGCGCTGCGCGACACGCTCGACCGCATGACCTATTCGTATATCAAGACCTGCGACATCCTCGCCGGCGGCGAAAAGCTGATCCTGCGCGCCCCCGACGACATGACCTATGAGATCGTCTCCAAGCGCAAAACGCTCGACGCGGTGGCGGAGACGCTCGCCGTGCTCGGCCGGCCCCACCGCGTCTCCGCGGAGCTGGGCCGCGCCGCCGAAGCGCCCTCCGGCGACGGCGCGGCAGCGGACGGGTTCGACGAGCTGCTCAGCTTTGCGGCCGACAATCCCGACATCGCCGGCATCCGCTGACTGCCAAACCTCGGCGGCGGCTTTTTGCCCCAACGGTTTGGACAAAACGTTTTGAAAGGCCCCGCCGCGGCGCATCCGTTTGCGCGCCCTGAAATATCCTGCCGTCAAAGGAGAGAGACAACGCCTATGCCGGATACCCCCTTCGCCGCGCCTGTGGAGCGGCTGATCGAATATTTTCAGCGCCTGCCCGGAATCGGCCGGAAAAGCGCGCAGCGGCTGGCCTTTCACGTCATGAGCATGGACGAAAAGGCCGCGCAGGGCTTTGCCGACGCCATTCTCGACGTCAAGCACACGATTTTTCAGTGCAAAATCTGCCAGAATCTCACCGACCGGGAGACGTGCGCCGTCTGCTCCAATCCGGCGCGCGACCAGTCGACCGTCTG
>QAMX01000120.1 GCA_003149835.1 Clostridiales bacterium | reverse complement strand
TGGCCGAGATCGTTGAGCTGGAAGCATTTTACGCCGAGCGCGGCAACGTCGAGCAGAGCCGCTATCTGGACCACAGCTTTCATGACGGTCTGTACGCCGCGAGCGGCTCCAACCCGCTCAGAAACACGCTGCGGACGTTTCACAATTACATCGGCCGCGCGAGAGAAAATTCTTTCAAAACCGGCGACAGGGCGATGATCGCCGCCGCGGAGCACAGGGCTATTCTCGAAGCGATCAATATGGGCGACGGGGAACGCGCCGAGCGGCTCACCCGGGAGCATATCGTCAATGCCAAAGCCAATCTTCTCCGTTTTATCCGGGAAAATCGCTGAAAATAGGTCGAAATCTTGACGGCGGGGAACCATGCGGCGACTGGTTCTCCGCTGATGTTGTTTGAAATCAGCGCACAATTTTATCTTTCAGGAGGTTGTATCAAAATTGATTATCAGAGCGTTGCGGGAAGACGAGGCGTATAAGGCTGCGATGGCGGATGCGCTCGCTTTTCAGATACTTAGAGACATTGAACAGAAAAAAAAGGACGGCAGACTGGGCAATTTCGCGGTCGGCGCTTTTGAGGACGACGGCGAGACTTTGATGGGGAAAATCGAAGTCTGCCCGTTTCAGACAAACTTCTACGGCGAATACGTCAAGGCGATGTGTGTTGGAGGCGTTGCGACGAGACCGGAGTACCGCCGCGCCGGCTGCATTCGCCGTTGCTTTGAGTATCTGTTTGATGCCGCCGACCGCTTTTCATGGGAGATATCGTATCTATACCCGTTTTCCTATGCGTATTACCGGAAATTCGGCTATGAGCGCATGACGGATTCTTATGACATGACGGTGAAAATGCGCAGCCTCGCGCATTTTGAGCGCCGCACCGACTTTGTGCTGCTGGAACGGGAGGAGCAGCGCCAGGAGCTGAAAACGGCTTACCTGCGTTTTGCCGCTGATATCAACGGTATGCTGTACCCCGACGAGCGGCTGTTGCCGGGCCATGGGACCTGCGATCCCTATCAGACAGGCCGCAACACCTATATCGGTTATGAAAACGGCGAGCCTGCCTGTTATCTGACCTTTGAATGCAATTCGCCGGAGGTCGAGGTGCATGAATTCGTCTTTACGACGCCCGCCTCGCTGCGGGCGATGCTCGGCTTTCTGCGGACGTACGACGCGCAGGCGGATACGGTGAAGCTGCACCGCGTCGCTTTGGATTCGCCGCTGTTTTTTGTGCTCAACGAGCTGATAGACGTGCGGGCGGAGCTGGTGCTGAATACGATGGGGCGCGCCGTAAACGTGGAAAAGCTGCTGCGCCGCGTTCCGTTTACCGCGGACTGCGGAGAATTTTCCGTTTCCGTCGTCGATCCGCAGGTGAAGCGCAACAATAAAATCTTTGACTTCGCCTGCGCGAATGGAAAAGCCAATATTTCCACGCGGGAAACGGGGGAATACGACGTCCGGCTGAGCATTCAGGCGATGACGCAGCTTTTGCACGGAAACGGCGGTTTTGAACTGAAAAACGCCGCTTACCGCGATGGCGTTGAAATACGCAATCAAGACGGAGCGGAACGCCTTTTTAAAGCGTTTCCCAAGCGTTCTTCAATGATCATCGAGCACTTTTAATGACTTGTCCGGCTTTGTCCGCAGGAAGATTGTCGATTCTGTCCGTAGACAAAACAGGGAAAAGAGCCTATAATAAATAAGAAATCGTTCGATTTGTCCGCTTGTGAAACGACGGACAGACGAAGGATATAAACGCAGATCTCGGTAGGCGAGGCTACCACAGGGATACGGACTGCTGCCGCTGAAAGTGGAGACACTTTTTTTGCCGGTCAACAGGATATGTCGAAGTAAGGCGTATCTTAACGCAGTTTCATCGCCCTGCGAAGCTGAAGCTTGAACGATTGGGGTATCTGTTTTTCGGCAGAGCTGAAAGGCGAAACGCTTTTTCGCGCCGTTTTCACAGCGCTTGACGCGCGAAACGGCAGGTGCTGCCGGTGAGAAAAAACAGCCGCGCCAACCGTTCACGGTTCGGCGCGGCTTTTCTTATACTGTAAGTGAGGTGAGAAGAATGGACCCCAGCGGGAGTCAGAAAGACAGATCGGCGTATCGACGACGCAGGCGTCCTTTGCTTCGCGCCTCTTTTTTGCGCGGCGGAGGATGACGGCGGCGTCCATGCCGGTGTGTCTCAAAAGATCATGATTCAAGAGCTGCGATAACGGTATATTGCCGGCAGCTCAGGTGAAAACTATGATGATGAGAGGATACGGCCATGGATAAAGCGATTTTTACAGACCTTTTTGCACTTTTGGATGAAAAAAAATACTGGGAGCTGCACGCGGCTCTCACGAAAATGAATCCGGTGGATATCGCCGGAATTTTGGATTCGCTGGAGGGCGAGCGGCTCCTGTTTGTCTTTCGGCTGCTGCCGAAGGATATCGCCGCCGAGACCTTTGTCGAGATGGATTCGCAGAGTCAGGAATCCCTGATCCGCGCCTTTTCCGACAGCGAGCTGAAAGCGATTGTCAACGAGCTGTTCGCCGACGATACGGTCGATATCATCGAGGAGATGCCCGCCAACGTCGTCAAGCGGATCATCCGCAACGCCGACGCGACGCTTCGCCGCAGTATCAACGAGATCCTGCAATATCCAAACGACAGCGCCGGCAGCATTATGACCACGGAGTTTGTCGATCTGAAAGCGGAGATGACGGTCGAGGAGGCGTTTGAACACATCCGCGCCACCGGCCTCGACAAAGAAACGGTCTATACCTGTTACATCACCGATAACAACCGACATCTGACCGGCGTCGTCAGCGTTCGCACCCTGCTGCTTGCGGCGCCGCGGACGCCTCTGGCCGATATCATGGAGACGAACATCATCTTTGTGAATACGACCGACGACCGGGAGGATGTCGCTAAAAAATTCGACAAATACGATTTTCTGGCCCTGCCCGTCGTCGACCGAGAGCAAAGGCTCGTCGGTATTGTCACATTTGACGACGCCATCGACGTTTTGCAGGAGGAGGCCAACGAGGACTTCGCCAAAATGGCGGCGATGACGCCGATCGAGACTTCGTATCTCGAAACCTCCGTTTTCGCGCACGCCAGAAAGAGAATCGTCTGGCTGCTGATCCTGATGCTCTCGGCGACCTTTACCGGTATTCTGATCACAAAATATGAAAACGCTTTTGAGGCGCTGCCGCTGTTGGTTTCGTTTATCCCCATGCTGATGGACACGGGCGGAAACTGCGGCGCCCAGAGCTCGACGATGATCATCCGCGGGCTGGCGACCGACGAAATCTCGTTTGACGATTATTTCCGCGTGCTTTTTAAAGAAGCGCGGATTTCCGTCTGCATCAGCGTGACGCTCGCGGCCGTTAACACGCTGCGCGTGCTGATCATGTATGGGTTTACGCATGAGATGCTGATGATCTCGCTGGTGCTCGGCATCACCTTGATATTTTCCGTTCTGTTAGCCAAGGCGCTCGGCTGTTCGCTGCCGATGCTGGCGAAAAAATGCAAACTGGACCCGGCGATCATGGCGTCGCCGTTGATTACGACGATCGTCGACGCGTGTTCGGTGCTGATTTATTTCAATGTGGCGACGCTGATTCTGCATCTGAAATAGCGGCGGACGCTGCTGATACGGGGAATGCCGAAAGCTGAACCGGTTTTACGGCAGACGTTTGGATAGGCTTGGAAAGAATAGAAAAATCCATCTTCAAATAAAAAAGCGCCGCTATGATCCGTCATAGCGGCGCTTTTTGTCTTGTCAGGAAAAACGACCAGACGCCAAGTCAAACGGTTCAGCGCACGCCTCTGTAATAAAGGCCGCGGGTATGTTCTCCGCTGGGAGCGGCGCCGTTTGTCCAGTCGCTGATGACCGCGCCGATTTCCTGCGCCGTTTCACGCGTAAAGTACAGCAGCGCGAAATCGACGTTTTTAATCTCTCTCTTTCGGTCGCTCATCACAAGCGGAACGCAGTTCAATATTTCCGAAGCGCCGTCGCGGCACTTGACAAAGAAGCGTTTGCCCATCCGGTCGGTGATAAAACCCCCGCGGCAGTTTTGACAGCCGCGGCTGTTTTTTAACGGGCAGCACCGAACCAGCATGAGCGGAAGATAACCGTAGACGGCAAGCCCCGTCTCCATGTCGGTGCGAAGACCGGCGGTCTGTTCGAGCGTATTTTCAAAGGAGATCACCGCGGAAGCGAGGCCGAGGTCAGCGGCGGCGGCCAGAGCGTAGGAATTGGTGATCTGTAAAAACATCCCGCCGTCCGCCTGGAAGCCCAGCTCCCATGCCAATTCGACCGCGCCGACGTTTTCGCACAGGGCGCGGCTGACGCCAAGCTCCCGCAGCTCGTTCAGCCGCTTTCGCAGCGCGGCGTCTCCGGCGAAAAGCGTCCTCGGCAGCTCGGCGCCGACGTTTCCGATCTCGCGAATCAGGCGCAGAAACAGCTCGTCCGGCGCGTCGTAGGGGAGATAGGCGCGGGTGATTTCGTTTAAGGAGGCGGGCAGGACGCCGCTGAACCGCGCCGTCAATCCGCTCAGCGTATGCGTTCGGGTTTGAAGGGACACGGTTTCACAGCCGAAACGAACGGCAGGCCGCGCCCGGCGCTTTTGCAGAAGCGATTCCAAGGCGGTTCTGCGGAGCCGGTTCAGCTCGGACGCGGGCAGGAAGGCATCCTCGTCACAGTCTAAGGTCAGGCTTTGGAGGAAGAAGGGCGTGCCGCCTGTTCGGGAGAGCTGCCGTTCCGCAAACGCCCTGTCGAGCGGTCGGCCGGCGGATCGGGAGACACTCATGCCTTCGGCAACGGCTGAAAACGTCCCGTCGCTGACGGTGAAGAAAGCCGTCTGTCCCACGCGGCAGACCAGCGAAGCCGTCAGCCCCAGACGCGGAAATTCATTGCGGTACAGCTCGTGCAGGGAATTCTCCACCGCTGCCGCCATGGTTTTGTCGGCTTCGGTGCGAATGCCGAACATATCCCGCCGCTTTCCGCTGAGATAACCGTCGGTAAAGCCGGAGCGTGAAAAGACCGATTCCAGCAGCCGGCCCGTTTTTTCGGATACCCGTCCGGCGTCTCTGGCCTCCCGGGCGGCGGTGACGGCGGCGGCGACGTACTCGGGCGGCTTCATCCGCCCTTCGATTTTAAAGGAGACGACGCCCGCGCCGGCGAGCGCGCCGATCTGTGAGAGATGGCTCATATCTTTTAGGGATAAGGCGTAACCTGAATCGCCCCCGGCCGAAAATGGCAGGCGGCAGGGCTGGGCGCAGAGGCCGCGGTTGCCGCTGCGGCCGCCGATCATCGCGGACAGATAGCACTGACCCGATACCGACATACAGAGCGCGCCGTGGATGAAGGCCTCAATCTCCATGCCAAGCTCCGCGGCCGAGTGACAGATTTTCCGAATCTCCTCCAACGACAGCTCGCGCGCGAGGACAACCCTGGAAAAGCCGAGCCGTTTCGCCGCTCTGACGCCGTTTTCATCGTGAATACTGAGCTGCGTAGAGGCGTGGAGCGCAAGGTCGGGAACGACCTGTCTCAATCTCCGGGCAAGCCCCAGGTCCTGAACGATCAAAGCGTCCGCCCCGGCTGCGGCCGCTTCGCGGGCGACGAGCAGCGCTTCGTCTGTTTCGCCGTCCTGCAAAAGGGTGTTGAGCGTGATGTGGGTTTTCACCCCTCTGACGCGGCAGTATTCAATCGCTTTGCCGAGCGCCTCGCCGTCAAAATTGCCCGCGTTTCTCCGCGCGTTAAAATTGCCCGCGCCGAAGTATACCGCGTCCGCTCCGCTGCGAACCGCGGCCTCCATGCAGGCAAAGTCGCCGCAGGGAGCTAATATTTCACCTTTCATCCGAAGCTCTCCTCTCTCATACCGTCTATTATAGTATAAAAGCCGGTTTCGTTCAAGCGGATTTTTCCGACCGCGCTCGATGGCGCAAGCGGGAGCGTTCGGTCGGGCCAAAGGGAGAGGGAGGATATCCGGCGGTTTCAAGAGATTTTTGAAAGGAAAACATGAACTGCCGGCGTCGGGCATAGAGATAAACAGGCGGAAAAACCGGCCCGCGTGCGCTTGATGCGCAGGAAAGGCCATGTGCGGAGGGATTTTATGATAACGGCGGTTCTCGAAAAGATTAACTCGGTCGTTTGGGGGCTTCCGACGCTGTTTTTATTCGTCGGAAGCGGTATTTTTTTCTCCGTACGGCTGCGGTGGGTTCAGTTTGCAAAGCTTCCCGCCGCTTTCGGCGCCATTAAGGCGGACTTAAAAAGGGGAAATTCGTCTGACGGCCAAAAGGGCCTCTCCACAACGGCGGCGCTGGCCGCGGCGCTCGGCGCGGTGATGGGCCCCGGCAATATCATCGGCGTCAGCTCCGCGATTCTGATCGGCGGCGCGGGGGCGGTCTTCTGGATGTGGGTGTCCGCGCTGCTCGGCATGGCCGCCCGTTACGCAGAAAGCGTGCTCTCCGTTCTGCACCGGCGGACGGGAAAGGACGGTCAGCCCTACGGCGGCCCCATGTACGTCATGCGCGACCGCGGCTATGTCAAAACCGCGGCGGTATTTGCGGCCGCAGGCGTGCTGATCTCCTTTACGATGGCAAACGCGCTGCCGTCGGGCGCTCTCGGCAGCGCGCTTCAAGAAAGCTACGGCATCCCGCCGCTTCTGACAGGCGGCGTTCTGTGCGCGTTTGCGCTCGTCACGGTCTTCGGCGGCGGCAAGCGCATCGCCAAGGTTTCCGGCTTTCTGGTACCGGTGATGTGTATTTTCTTTATCGGAGCCTCGATTTTTATCATGGCCTGTTATCCGCAGCAGCTTTGGGGCGCCGTCACGCAGATCTTTAAAGGCGCGTTTTCGCTAAAAGCCGGCCTCGGCGGCCTGATCGGCGGCGCCATTCGCTACGGCATGGCGCGCGGCATCTATTCCAACGAAGCCGGCATGGGGACGGAACCGATCCTTGCCGCGGCGACCGCCGAGCCGAACGCGCACCGGCAGGGGCTGATCTCCATGACAGGGCCGTTTCTCGATACGGTGGTCTTTTGCAGCTTCACGGCCATTGTCGTGCTGATGGCGGGGTACGGGCCTGCGGATTCGGCCGCCTCGCTCGTGTCGGACGCGTTCGCCCATTTTCTGCCCGGATGCGGCGCTTTTATCGTCAACGCCACAATGACGATGCTCGTCCTCGCCACATTGGCCTCATGGGCCTTTTACGGCGAAAAATGCCTCGCTTATTTCACGGATTCCGTGGTGCTGCGAAGGATGTACAGAATCGCTTATGCCGCGCTGCCGATGCTGTGCGCCGGCGCGAATCTCGGCATAATTTTTGTGATCACCGATATTTCCACGGCTTTTATGGCGATTCCCAATATCATTGTCTGTATTCTGTTGATTTCAGAGGTAAAAAAGGAAAACGAAAAATCATTCCTTGTGCTGAATTCACGTTGACAATCAACGTGAATTCCCGTATAATATACAATAAATTTGAATTTTTAAAGGATATTACAGAGGATAAGGATGGAATACGCTCTATGAAAACGCCGTTTGTGACCAAGGCGATGGTGGATGAAATCACAAAGACATATCCGACGCCGTTCCATATATATGACGAAAAGGGAATCCGCGAGAATGCGGAGCGGCTGTATCAGGCGTTTTCATGGAATAAGGGATATCGGGAATTTTTCGCGGTCAAGGCGACGCCGAATCCGTTTATCTTAAAGCTGCTCGCCTCGGTCGGCTGCGGCACCGACTGCTCGTCGCTGACCGAGCTGATGCTCTCCGAAGCCTGCGGCATTACCGGCGAAAGCGTGATGTTTTCTTCAAACGCCACTCCGGCGGAGGATTATCTCTATGCGCGCAAGCTGGGCGCGACCATCAACCTTGACGACTTCACGCATATCGATTTTCTGGACAAGCTGACCGGTCTGCCGGAAAAAATCTGCTGCCGTTATAACCCCGGCCGTTTCGCCATCAGCAACTCGATTATGGACGATCCTTCCAACGCCAAATACGGCTTTACGCCGGAGCAGCTCTTTGAAGGCTTCCGCATTCTGCGCGACAGAGGCGTGAAGGAATTCGGTATCCATGCCTTTTTGTCCAGCAACACCTCGACGGAGGAATATTATCCGGCGCTGGCGCGCGAGCTGTTTACCGTCGCGCGCGACCTTGCGGACAAGCTTGGCGTCAGGATCGATTTTGTCAACCTGTCCGGCGGTATCGGCATCCCGTATTATCCCGATCAGCAGCCCAACGACATCATGCGTATCGGAGACGGCGTGCGCCGCGTCTATGAGGAGATTTTTGCGCCCGCGGGCATGACCGACGTCAAGATCTACACCGAGCTGGGGCGCTATATGCTCGCGCCCTACGGCGCGCTGGTGGCGACGGCAATCCATCAAAAGCACACGTTTAAGGAGTATATCGGGCTGGATGCCTGCGCCTGCAACCTGATGCGCCCCGCGATGTACGGCGCTTATCATCACATTACCGTGCTCGGCAAGGAGAACGCTCCGCTGACGCATACCTACGACGTGACCGGTTCGCTCTGTGAGAATAACGACAAATTTGCAATCGACCGCGAGCTGCCGGAGATCGAAATCGGGGACTATATCTACATTCACGACACCGGCGCGCACGGGCATTCAATGGGCTATAACTACAACGGCAAGCTGCGCTCTGCGGAGCTGATGCTGCATGAGGACGGTTCCGTTTCGATGATCCGCCGCGCCGAGACGCCTAAGGATTACTTTGCGACGCTCGACTTCGCCGGCCTGTTTTAAAAAGCGGCGACGCGCATCCTATCGGGAAACCGGCCGTTAAAACAGGAGGAAATGAAGGCAATGGAATTTTGGGATTTATACGACAAAGACCGCAACCTGCTGAAAGGCTCGATGCGCCGCGGCGAGCCGCAGCCCGCGGGAACCTTTCATCTGGTCGTCCATGTCTGTATCTTTGATTCAAACGGCGATATGCTCATTCAGCACAGACAGCCTTTTAAAGACGGCTGGCCGGACAGATGGGATCTGACGGTGGGCGGCAGCGCCGTTCGTGGAGACAACTCGCAGGCCGCGGCCGAGCGCGAGACGATGGAGGAGATCGGCTGCGCGCTGAATCTGACGGACGAGCGTCCGGCTTTGACCCTCCATTTTGACGGCGGCTTCGACGATATTTATCTTCTCACAAAGGACCTCTCGATTTCTTCGCTCGCCTTGCAGCCCGAAGAGGTGTCCGAGGTCAAATGGGCTTCGCTGCAAGAAATCTGCGAAATGATCGACGACGGCCGCTTTATCCCGTATCATAAGGCGCTGATCGAGCTGCTGTTCCACCTGAAAGATTACCGCACAGCCCATACGCGGAGCGAGCAGCCGGAATAAAACGGCCTGTACCGCCGCGACAAAAAGGAGTATAGCTATGAATTGGCTGGAAATTCATATCGACACGACCTCTGAGGGGATCGAACCGCTCTCCGACAAGCTTATCGCCATCGGTATGGACGATTTCTCCACCGAAGACGAGCGTGAGTTCAACGATTTTCTGGAAGCCAACCGCAAATACTGGGACTATGTAGACCAAGCGCTGGTCGAAAAGATGCGCGGCGTCTCCCGCGTTACGGTTTACGTCGGAGACGACGAGCGGGAAAACGTTCTGGAAACGCTGCGGATCGCCTGCGAAGAGCTGCGCGAAGCGCGCAGGGACGTTGATTTCGGTACGCTGGCCGTCAGCTATACCGTGACCGACGACGCGGACTGGGCGACCGCATGGATGCAGTATTACAAGCCCTTTAAGGTCGGAGAACGCCTGTATATTAAGCCGGAATGGGAGACGCTGGCGGACGACGAGGGGCGCGTCGTCTATATCAGCAACCCGGGGCTGGCTTTTGGCAGCGGTACGCACGAGACGACGCAGCTCTGCCTGAAAGCGCTGGAAGAGACGGTTCGCGGCGGCGAAGCCGTGCTTGATATGGGCTGCGGCAGCGGGATTTTATCGGTGGTCGCCGCGCTGCTCGGCGCTTCGCATGTCATCGGCGCCGACATCGACGACAAGGCGGCCGAGGTGTCGCGCAAAAATGCGCGTCTCAACGGCGTCGAGGGAAAAACCGAGTTTTTCGCCTGCGACCTCTGCGAGGACGATTCGTGCGTCCGGCGTTCGGGGGGCTTTGACGTCGTTGTCGTCAACATCGTCGCCGACGTCATCATCGCGCTGCTGCCCAAGGCGCGCGAGCTTTTGAAACCGGACGGTACGCTGATTCTTTCAGGCATCATCGATTCCCGTCTTGAAGACGTGCTCGCGGCGCTGAAAGCGGCGGACTTTGAGGTTAGCCGCGTCGAGATCGATTCCAACTGGTGCGCCGTTCGCGCGAGAATCGCTTCGTAGCAAAGAAGGGAAGGTTTTTCCGGTTCAACGCGAAGCGCGGGGGAGAGAAGCGCGCGTTGCCGCCTTGCCCAAATCACATATAAAAAAACTTGCCGAGACTTCCGTTTCGGCAAGCTTATGGTCTTTTGAGCGGAATTTATTTGCCTCAGAACAGCTTGAAATTGGACAGCAGCCGCGCAAAGGCTTTTCCGAACGACAGGCGCGGGATATCGGCCTGTATGACGATCGGTACGCGGCCGACCTCCTCTCCGTCGCAGGAGACGATCAGCGCGCCAACCGGATCGCCGGCGCAGACAGGCGCGTTGATTTCCGATTCGATCTCGATCCGGCGTTCCAGCGACGCGCTTTTGCCGCGCTCAATCAGCACCGACGGCTGCGCGGCGTAGATGGGGACGGCGGATTCCGTTTCGCCGTAACGAATCCGGATTTCCGGAAGCGCAGTGTCCGCAACCAGTTCCGCGCGTTCAAACGTCGCAAAGCCGTAATCGAGCAGCGCCGCCGCGCTTTCAAAGCGGATCGCCCCTGTTTCGCAGCCCATGACGACGCCGCAGAGCGCCACGCCGTTTCGCTCCGCCGTCGCGGACAGACAGCATTTCGCTTTGCCGGTGGAGCCGGTTTTCAGGCCGGTGATGCCGTTATAGCTGCGGACGAGCTTGTTGGTGTTGACCAACTCAAATTCGCCGTTGCGCACGCTGTCCATCCATGTCGTCGAGTAGGCAAAGGCTTTCTCGTGCTTGCAGAGCTCGGCGCTCATCCGCGCAATGTCGCGCGCCGTCGTCACATGGCCGTCCGCGTCGAGCCCGCAGGCGTTTTGAAAGACGGTGTTGGTCATGCCGAGCTGGGCGGCGCGCTCGTTCATGCGTGCGACGAAGAGACTTTCGCTGCCGGCGACATGCTCGGCCAGAGCGACGGCGGCGTCGTTGGCCGAGGCGATGGAAACGGCCTTGAACAGCTCCTCAACGGTCATCTGCTCGCCGACTTTCAGATAAATCTGCGCGCCGCCCATCGAGCAGGCGTGCTCGCTGGCGGTGACGGTGTCGGTGTATTGCAGCTCGCCGCGCTCGGCGGCCTCGACGACCAGCAGCAGCGTCATGATCTTGGTGATCGACGCGGGCGGCAGCACCTTGTCGGCGTTCAGTTCGTAAAGCACTTTGCCGCTGTCCAGATCGATGAGAATGGCGCTTTCGGCGTTCATGCCGTCGATGGCGCCGATGGTTACCACCGAATCGGCAAAGCCGGAATTCGGTTCCGTATCGGCCGGCTGAGCGCCGGACCCTCCGGCAAGGCATATTCCGCAAAGGAGACAGAGGAACGTCAGGGATGCGATCAGTTTTTTCATAACAAGCGCTCCGTTTCTTTGCCGTCCCGCAGCCGCGGCAGCATGTGTTTCAGCCTGCGGGCGGGTGCCGGCCGGGTTTGCGCAGTATCCGCAGTCGGTTGGGCGGATAGAGCGGGATTTGTTACTATGTCTATGAAGCGCCGCCGGAAAATATGAAAACAGCCGAAACGCAAAAACGTTTCGGCTGTATCAAGAGACAGCTTCTGATTATTCGACGATAAACTTCTTGATCACGTCGAAGAACGCCTCGGCTTTTGCCGTGTCGTCGGTATTGGCGGCGACGGTGATCGGCTTAGAGAGGTCGAGGCTGAAAATCCCCATGATCGATTTGGCATCAACCGTGTATCTGCCGGAGATCAGATCAATATCAAAATCGGCGTTACACGCTGCGTTGACAAATTCTTTGACATCGTTGATCGAGAAGAGCCGGATGTTTTTCGTTGTCATTGGAAACAACCACCTTTCAGTATATCTTTTCTATATTTTACCATACCCAAAGCGTATTTGCAATCACTTTGAGAAAATAATATTTTATTTCAGAAATGGGACGGAAAGCTTGAAAATCACCGTTTGTACGCTCGGCTGCAAAACCAACCAATTTGAATGTCAGGCCATGGAAAAACTGTTTCGCGCCATGGGCTACGAGCTGGTCTCCGCCGAAGAGGCGGCGGACGCCTATGTCATCAATTCCTGCACCGTGACCTCGACGGCGGATAAAAAAACGCGGCAGCTGATCCGGCATCTCAAACGCCTGCATCCCTCGGCTCTCGTCGCCGTCTGCGGCTGCATGGTGCAGGCGGGCAACGGAACCGAGCTGAAAGCGCTCTGCGGCGCGGATATAGTGGGCGGCAACCGCGATTACCGAGCCTTTGCCGAATGCGTCGACCGCGCTCTGCGGGAGCGCCGGCTGCCCTCGGCGCCTGTGGCAGACATGGGCTGCGGATTTCAGCGTCTGCCGGCGGGCGGGCTGAACGGCCGTACGCGCGCGCTGCTGAAAATCGAAGACGGCTGTGAAAACTTCTGTACTTACTGTATCATTCCGTATGCCCGCGGCCCGATTCGTTCGCTCCCGTTGGAGGAGGCCGTCGCGCAGACAAGGCAGCTCTGCGACCAGGGCTTCCGCGAGATCGTTTTGACCGGCATTGAAATATCCGCCTACGGCGCCGACCAGACGCCGCGGAAAACCCTGTGCGACCTTGTCGAGGCCGTCTGTCTTGCGGCCGGCGACGTGCGGATCAGCCTCGGCTCCTTAAAACCGACGATGATCGACGAGGCGTTTTGCAGCCGGCTTTCCAAGCTCGGCAACCTGTGCCGGCACTTTCATCTGTCCGTGCAGAGCGGCTGTACGGAGACGCTGAAACGAATGAACCGAAAATACGGCGCCGGAGACATCCGGCGCGCAGTCTCGCTGCTGAGGTCGTATTTCGGCGACCCCAATATTACCGCCGATCTCATCGTCGGCTTTCCGGGCGAAACAGAAGAGGAATTCAGCGAGACGCTGCAAACGCTGGAAGAGTGCCGCTTCGGCGACGCGCATGTGTTTCCCTTTTCCGTCCGCGCCGGAACCGCGGCGGAGCGCCTGCCGAACCGGGTGCTCAACGCTGAAAAAAAGAAGCGCTGCGCCCGTTGCGCCGCGCTCTGCGAGCGTACGCGCAACGAATATCTGGATCGCCAAATCGGGACATCGCAGACCGTTCTTCTCGAAGAAGACGGCGACGCCGTCGGCGGATATACCGACCGGTATGTCTACGTCTCGGTTGGCAATCCCGGCGGGCTGAAACCGGGAGAGCTGGTGGAAACCCGTATCGCCGGCCGGCGCGGCGGAGAGCTGCTCGGCGAGGTATGCGGCTAAGTCAGTCTGTTGCGGCGCAGAAACGCTCGGCGCGTTTCTGCGAAGAAAACGGCGTTTGACGCGGGCGACCTTGTTTTTCCGGCAGGCGGTATATTGCAAATTCTTTCGGCATATCCTTTTTGCAGACAAAGGAGTTGATGCCGCTACGGAAAGAAAAAAATCCTCAAACGCGCTGTTTCTGTTTTTCTGTCTCATTATTGTCGCCGGGACGTTTGTGTTGGCGCGGTCTTTCCTGAAACGCGACCCCGTCGAGAACGCGGGGCCGCCGGGAGAATCCGCTCTGAGCGTGACGATCACTGATTCGATGGCCAATGAGCTGCTGAGCTCGTTCCTTCCCACGGATTTCCCCGTCGACAATACCAGCCTTCGCTTCACGGAAAAGGGCATTCACGTCTCGGGGGAGGCGGACACGGCGAAGATCATCGACCTGACCGTTGAAAAAAACTATCCTGAGCTTGCGGCTGTCAAGAGTCTGCTGCCGGCACGGGTGGCTTTTTCCGCGACCTTTTCCACGGCGATGGAGGATGGAGCCCTGAATGTCGCGCCGCAGTCGTTTTCCTTGGGCGGCTATTCCATTCCGTTGGGGCTCCTGCCGAAAGCCCTGAAATCCGCAGTCGGGGAGCTGATCGCCTCGCAGATCGAAAAAACCGGCTTTACCGTCACCGGTGTCTCCTTACAGGCCGGTCAGGTGACCGTTCATGCCAAATAGAACAGAGGCGATTTGCCTCAAAAAGCGCGCCCGATATGACAATCGGGCGCGCTTTTTGATTTTTTTCGGATTACTGATAAATCCACGCGTTGTAGGCCTTTGACAGCGCGGAGAGAAAATCCGTACAGAGAAGATGGCAGCGTTGCTCAATCTCGATCAATTGCTTGAACGGTTCGCCGCTGCTTTCCTGTTGCAGGAGCAGCGCGACGGAAGCTTTGACGGAGGCGACCTTCTCGCCCAGTTCGCCGTACGCAAACGGCTCAGTCCGCTTGTCAGGCTCATATCCCGGATGATAACTCTGAATCAGCGCGTCGGCGTCGCTGTCATACAGCGCGAAGATTTCCAAAAGCCGTTCATAGGAGCCGCTCGTCCGCTGATTCGCGGGCACATAGATGCCGGCGTAGCGCTCATACAGCTCGCCCTGCTCCGCGGCGGCCGTTTGGGCGGCCGCGATGGAACCGCCCTGTTCGTAGGCCGAATAGCTCGCGCGCATATCAGACAGACAGACAACGGCCTGAGCGTTATAGGTATCGCGGAGTTCAAAAGCATAGGAGACAAAGCCGGCAAGACAAGCCGCCGACAGAACGGCCGCGACCGTGCAGGCCACGGCGCGCTTTCGCTTGGGCAGGTAGGCAAGCGCGTGCAGGATAGCGGTCGTGGCGACAAAAGCGGCCGTCATCACGATCAGGACGGTAAAGATAATATGATAACGGTAGGAAAAAAACAGAGCAAAAAAGCTCTCTCCGGTTTCGCGGGCCGCGGCGATCGACTGCTTGCACGGGTAATACAGCAGCAAAAACGCGGGCACCCAGAGCGTGGCGGCGGTAAAATGGACGTTGTAAAAGCAGCGGTGCGCAAAAAAAGCCGCGGCCACGCCGGCCACGGCGCAGACGGCGTAGGCGACGTATTCCTTCTGTGGAAAGAGCCGGAAAACCGTCAAAACGGTGAGCAGCAGCAGCGCCATTGCGCCGATGTTGGTAAAGAAATGCTCAAACAGCAAAAAACCGTCCGGCCTTTCGGCGGAGAATTTATAAAATTTGCGGTATTGAAGGCCGAGCTCTTTGGGCGGCTCCATTTTTTTGAGCGCGGCTTTTACCGACGCTTCATCCGTGTCGCCTCCGGTTTCAGCGAGAACCCTTTGCTCGATCTCGCTGATAATATTGCGGTCAATATAGGTGTCGGAGGAGTGCCGGCGAACCTCGCGCAGTACGCGCTTGACATAAAGCCGGAACGCAATCGAATCGATCAACGTATGCCATCCTTTCTTGTGGCGCGGAACGCGGCGAAAGAAAGCCGCCCGCTGGAACCAGACGAATCGCCGCAAAACGGACGCCTCAGCGGATGAATACAGTATCCGAGGGGAACGCTGCCATATAGAGAAGCGAAAGCCGGAAATTCCGCCTTTTTTCGCGCCGGTGCGACTGATTTTTATTATATCACACAAAATAGGTGTAGTCAAATCGGTCGATTTGTGTTATAATATCTTTCAGATATCATATCGCTTTTTTTGGCATTTCAGCCCGCGCGCCGGGAGCCAAAACGAATACGGAACAGGGGAATCGGATACCATTGTCGGAATTGAATCGAAAACGCACGGAAATCTCCGGCGAGCAGATCGCCGGACAGTATACATATATGGAGCGCGTCAGGGATTTTAACCATACCTCCGAAGTGAAGCGCTGCTATGTCGAGACCTATGGCTGCCAGCAAAACGAGGCGGACAGCGAAATTCTGCGCGGGATGGCCGTCGAGATGGGCTATGGGATTTGCGCTTCGCCCGAAGAAGCGGATCTGATCGTTTTCAACACCTGCGCCATCCGCGAGCATGCCGAGCAGCGCGTCTTCGGCAATATCGGAGCGCTGCTGAAATATAAGCGCCGCAAGCCCGGCCTTGTCATCGCGCTCTGCGGCTGCATGGCGGGGGAGGCCCACGTCCGGGAAAAGCTGGAAAAGAGCTTTCCCTATGTCTCGCTGGTATTCAGCACGCACGCGCTCTGGCGGTTTCCGGAGCTTCTGTTTGAAGTGCTTGTGAACGGCCGGCGCGTCTTTGCCGCCGAACCGTCGGATGGGGCCATCGCCGAGGGCTTACCCGTACACAGAGACCGGTCCGTGCGCGGCTGGCTGCCGATCATGTATGGCTGCGACAATTTTTGCAGCTACTGTATCGTCCCGTATGTGCGGGGGCGCGAGCGTTCCCGCCGTCCCGACGAGATTTTGCGTTCGGCGGAAACGCTCATACGGGACGAGGGCTGCCGCGACATCACCCTGCTGGGTCAAAACGTCAACTCTTACGGCAAGGGGCTTGACGAGGCGGTGGATTTTCCGGAATTGCTGCGGCGCGTCGACGCGGTCGACGGCGAATTTTGGATTCGTTTTATGACGAGCCACCCAAAGGACGCCAATGAGCGCCTTTTTGCGGCGATGGCCGAATGCGATAAGGTCGCGCACCACCTGCACCTTCCGTTCCAATCCGGTTCTGATACCATTCTGCGGCGGATGAACCGCGGCTATACCGCCGCGCATTACCGGGAGCTGATCGCGATGGCGCGGCGCTATATGCCCGACCTCGTGGTGACCAGCGACGTCATCGTCGGCTTTCCGGGCGAAACGGAGGCGGATTTTGAGGATACGCTGCGCCTCGTGCGGGAGCTGCGCTTCGACGCGCTCTTTACCTTTTTGTTTTCGCCCCGCCGCGGTACGCGCGCGGCTGAAATGGAGGATACGGCCTCAAAGGAGGACAAGGACAGACGTTTTCAGACGCTTGTCGACACACAGAACGCGATCTCCAAAGAAATCCACAGCGCTTACATCGGCAAAACGCTCCGCGCGCTGATCGACGGCAAGGCGGAAAATAAACCGGAGGGGTATCTGTCGGCGCGGACCTCGGGCGGCCGCCTCGTCGTTTTTCCCGGGGATGAGAGGCTGATCGGCCGCTTTGCAGACGTCAGAATCACCGGCGCGACGACATGGTCGCTTTCGGGCGAGCTGTGCGCCGGAGAATGACGGGCAAGCTGTTTTTTTCAGCGGAATGATAGAAATTTGTTAGAAAGATCAGGCAGGAGAGGAAATCGATATGGGTCAGTATTCGCCCGCCATGCGCCAATATCTGGAAATTAAGAAGCAGAACAGCGACGCGTTCCTGTTCTACCGCATGGGCGATTTTTACGAAATGTTTTTCGACGACGCCATCAATGCGTCGAAGCTTTTGGACATCACCCTTACGGGCAAGGACTGCGGCATGGACGAGCGCGCGCCGATGTGCGGCGTGCCGTATCACAGCGCCGAGGCCTATATTAACCGTTTGATCTCGATGGGCTATAAGGTTGCCGTCTGTGAACAACTCGAAGACCCGTCCAAGGCCAAGGGCATTGTCAGCCGCGGCGTCGTCCGCCGCATTACGCCGGGGACAATTGTGGACACCGATATGCTCGAAGGCAGCAAGAACAATTTTATCGCCTCGCTGTATCGGGATGAAACCGCCGAGGATGCGCCGGTCGGCCTCTGCTTTGCCGACATCTCTTCCGGAACGCTGAAAGCGACGGTCATCGACGGCGAGGCCAAAATGAAAAAGCTGATCGGCGAGCTTTCCGCCATCCGCCCGAGCGAGATCATTATCTGCGGCGATCTCGGCGCGCGCGACGAGCTGGCCGCCTTTATCGGCGAGCATAACATCTTCCGGCACATCATTCAGGAACGGCTGACCACCGACATCTGCGCCGTCAAGCTCTTGGAGCAGACCGGCCGCAAAACGCCGGACGAATTGAAAGCCGCTGAAACCGAAGAAATCGTCTTTGCGGCCGGTTATCTGCTCAGCTATCTGGAAAATACGGTGATGTGTCATCTCGGCCATATGAACGAGCTTGTCGTCTATCAGACGGCGAAGTTTATGGCGCTGCCGTGGGAGACGCGCTATTCGCTCGAACTGACCGAGACGATGATTCATAAGGAGCGCAAGGGCAGCCTGCTCGGCGTCATCGACCGCACCAAAAGCGCGATGGGCGGCCGGCTGCTGCGGACGTGGATTGAGCAGCCGCTCTATTCCATCGCCGAGATCACGCGCCGGCAAAACGCCGTCGCGGAGCTATTCGCCGATACGGTCGCGCGCGGCGAGCTGGCGCGTCAGCTCGGCGAAATCTACGACGCGGAAAGGCTCATGGGCAGCATCATGTACGGCAGCGCCAACGCCAAAACGCTGCTGTCGCTCGGAAGGACGCTGGAAAAGTTTCCCGATATCCGGAAACTGCTGGAAGGGCGCCAGAGCGAGGAGTTGAAAACGCTGTACGCCGATATCGACCCGCTGGAAGATATCCGCGCTCTGATCTCCTCCGCCGTCGTCGACGACCCGCCGTTTACAGTGCGCGAGGGCAAGATGATCCGGCGCGGTTACAATAAAGAGCTCGACGACCTGATCTATATCTCCGCCAACGGGCGCGAGCTTGTCACTCAATACGAACAGGCCGAGCGGGAGAGAACCGGTTTAAAATCGCTGAAAGTCGGCTATAACCGCGTCTTCGGCTATTATATCGAGGTGTCGAAGCTGTATTCCGAGCAGATCCCGCCGGAATAC
Source organism: Clostridiales bacterium (assembly GCA_003149835.1). Taxonomy (GTDB): domain Bacteria; phylum Bacillota; class Clostridia; order Oscillospirales; family QAMX01; genus QAMX01. The sequence continues at coordinate 13,644 of QAMX01000120.1, read as the reverse complement.
GTCAGAAAACAGACGGTATCGAACTGCGAGCGCTATATCACCTCGGCGCTGAAAGAGCTGGAAACGACGATCCTGCAAGCCGACGACCGCATCTGCTCCTTGGAATATGAGCTGTTCTGCGCCCTGCGCGACAAAGTCAAGGCGGAAAGCGCGCGGATCATGCGCTCCGCCGCCGCAGTCGCCCGGCTGGACGCCTATTTGTCGATGGCCGAAACGGCGGCGCTGAACAACTATACGCGGCCGGACGTCGATCTCTCCGGCGAAATTCAAATCAAAGACGGCCGCCACCCCGTCGTCGAAACGCTCTGCAAGGATACGGTGTTCGTGCCCAACGACACGGCGCTCGACTGCCAGAATAACCGGCTTGCGATCATCACCGGCCCGAATATGGCGGGCAAATCCACCTATATGCGTCAGGTCGCGCTGATCGTTATCCTCGCGCACATCGGCAGCTTTGTGCCGGCCGCTTCGGCGCGAATCGGGCTCGTCGATAAGATTTTTACGCGAATCGGCGCCTCTGACGAGCTGGCGGCAGGCAAATCGACGTTTATGGTCGAGATGAGCGAAACCGCCGCGATCTTGAGCTCCGCGACAAAAAACAGCCTGCTGATTTTCGACGAGATCGGACGCGGCACCTCGACGTTTGACGGTATGTCGATTGCGCGCGCGGTGTTGGAATATGTGGCCAACCCGAAATATCTCGGGGCCAAGACGCTGTTTGCGACCCATTATCACGAACTGACGACGCTGGAAAACCAGGTTTCCGGCGTCAGAAATTACCAGATCACCGCGAAAAAACGCGGCGATGAGATCCTTTTTTTGCGAAAGATTATCCCGGGCGGCGCCGACGACAGCTACGGCATCGAGGTGGGTCAGCTGGCCGGGCTGCCGAAGCAGGTCATTCGGCGCGCAAAGGATATTCTCGCCGAGCTGGAAGCGGGCGGCGCCGTCTCCGCTCCGGCCGCTTCGAGAAAGAAAAGCGTCGGGCAGAATGAAGCGTCCTTACAGGATTCGCTCGACGCCGACAAAAAAAAGGAGTTCATGCTGCGGCTCTCCGACTTACAGGTCGAAACGATGACGCCGCTTGAAGCGCTCAACGTCCTTTTTAAAGCCGCTAAGGACGCGCGCGAGCTGATCGACTGAACCGCCGGTGGATAGCGGGCCCGGCCGAAACGAAAGAACGGAACGTAATATGCAGAAAATCCATAAGCTGTCAAAGCACATGGCGAACCTGATCGCCGCCGGCGAGGTTGTGGAGCGGCCGGCCTCCGTCGTCAAGGAGCTGATTGAAAATTCCATTGACGCGGGCGCTTCCGTCGTGACCGTAGAGATTACAGGCGGCGGCATCGCCTCCATTTCCGTAACCGATAACGGTTCGGGCATTCCGCGCGACGACGTGGAGACGGCGTTTCTCCGCCACGCGACGAGCAAGCTCCGGACGGAGGAAGATTTGTCCAAAATCGAAACGATGGGCTTTCGGGGCGAAGCGCTCGCCGCCATTGCCGCTGTCAGCCATGTCACGATGCTGACGAAGACGGCGGACGCACCGGTCGGCACGCGCATTGTCCTCGACGGAGGCGCGGTCGCCGATCTGGCGGACGCCGGCTGCCCGAACGGCACGAAAATTACGGTCGCCGATCTGTTTTTCAACACGCCGGCGCGGCATAAATTTCTCAAAAAGGACAGCACCGAGGCCGCTTATGTGCAGACGGTCTGCCAGCGGGCGGCGATGGCGCACCCGGACCTCTCCGTGAAACTGATCAAAGACGGCGCCGTCGAGCTGCATACGCCCGGTGACGGCAGCCTGTATACGGTTCTGTACTGTCTTTACGGCCGCGATACGGCGCTCGCACTGACCGAGGTCAATGATTCGAGAGAACCGGTCTCTGTCCGCGGCTATGTCTCGCAGCCGACGCTGACGCGCGCCTCGCGCACCATGCAGTTTTTCTTTGTCAACGGCCGGCCTGTGAAAAACGGTACGATTCAGGCGGCCCTGGAAGAAGCTTTCCGCGGCAAAATTGTCGCGGGGAAATTCCCGTGCGCGTTTCTCAATGTCATGCTGCCGGCCGATATGGTCGACGTAAACGTCCATCCCGCTAAGACCGAGGTCAAATTTTCCGCAGAAAAGCGCGTGTTTGAAGCCGTCTATTACGGCGTAAAAGCAGCGCTTGAACCGGCCCCGGCCGCCGTCAAGCCCGCGCCGGAACCGACTTTGGAACCACCGCGGCCCCTCGCGCCGGCCACTGAGCAGACCTCTCTGCCTGTGACGGGCGACGGCACGGGGGAAGTGCATTTCGTTTACAAAAAGCACATGAATTCTACATTCGCGCATGATATAATGAATGATAAGGAAACGGAACGGCGCGGCGGAAAGACGCTGCTGCGGGATTCGTTTGCGAACGAGGAAACGGCCGTACCGTCCGAACCTCCGGCGCAATCTGTTCCCGAATCCCTGCCGCCTACCGAACGGGAGCCGCTGACGAAGCTGCCGGAACAGAGCGGGACTTTCTTCCCGAGGCCGGTTCCGCCGCCTTCTATTCCGCAATCTGCGCCAAACGCGGCGGAGCAGCCGACCGAGCAGCCGGACGGGGACAAGCCGGAGGATTACCGGTTGGTCGGAGAGCTGTTCGGCGTCTATATATTGGCCGAGACAGCGGACAAGCTCCTGATGATCGATAAACACGCCGCGCATGAACGCATTCGTTTTAACGAGCTGCTCCGGCATACCGACGCGATACCGGCGCAGACCGTGCTGGACGCGCCTGTGATCACGATGCCGCCCGAGGAAAAGGATCTTTTGCTCGCGCATACAGCCGCTCTGAGCGGGCTCGGCTTCGTCATCGAAGACTTCGGCGGCTCTTCTCTGGTCGTCCGCGCTCTGCCTGCCGTCTATGAACCGGCCGAGGCGGGGGAGGCGCTTTCCGAGCTGGCGCGCGGGCTGGCTGTCCGCGGCGCCACACAGGATGAAAAGCGGGAAAAAATTCTGCGCATGATCGCCTGCAAATCGGCCGTGCGTTCCGGCGACCATTCTCAGCCGGAAGAGCTGCGCCGCCTTGTCGACCGTGTGCTCACTGATGAGAGCGTCCGCTTTTGCCCGCACGGCCGGCCGGTGCTCGCGGTGATTACCAAGAAGGAACTGGAAAAACGTTTCCAGAGAATCGTATGAATATCCGGACAAACCCAGACCGGTTGCTTTTTATCGCCGGGCCGACTGCCTCTGGTAAATCGGCGCTGGCCGTATACCTGGCCGAACGCTTTGACGGAGAAGTTGTTTCCGCCGATTCGATGCAGATCTATCAGAATATGCGCATCGGAACCGCCGCGCCGACGGAGGCGGAAAAGAGAGGCGTCCCGCATCATATGCTCGGCATCGTCGCGCCGACAGAGCCGTTTTCCGTAGAGCTGTATAGAAATCGAGCGCTTCCGATTATCCGAGACATCCTCGCGCGCGGGAAAACCGCCGTCGTAGCCGGCGGTACCGGGCTTTATTTTGATTCTCTTTTATTGAATGAAGCCTATGCGCCCGTCGAACCGGATCACGCCTATCGCTCCGAGCTGTACGCTTTGGCCGACCGGGAAGGGAACGAAGCGGTCTACCGTTTGCTCGCGGCTTCCGACCCGCAGACAGCGGACAAGCTTCATCCAAACAACCTGAAACGCGTTGTCCGCGCGCTGGAAGTGCTTCGCTTGACGGGAATGTCGATCGCGGAACATGACCGGCGATCCCAAATGGGCGCTCCGGCGTTTTATCCCCTTAAAATCGGCCTGAATATTGAGCCGAGAGAACTGCTGTATGCGAGAATCAATGCGCGGGTCGACCGGATGCTCGCGCAGGGGCTTCTGGACGAGACGGCCGCGCTGCTGGCGGCCGGGGTATCGGAGGATGCGACCGCCATGCAGGCGATCGGCTACAAGGAGCTGGTTCCCGTGCTGCGCGGGGAGGCCGGTTTGGATGAAGCGGTTGAACAAATCAAGCAGCGGAGCCGGAATTACGCCAAGCGACAGCTCACATGGTTTCGACGCGACGATCAGATCCGATGGTTCGCGCATACGGAAGAGCAGAGCTTTGAAAAGACAGCTGAGGAAGCCGCCCGGTATATACAAGACAAAATTTAAGATGGAGGTATGGGAAATGCAAAAACACAATATTCAGGATACGTTTTTGAATCAGGCGCGCAGAGACAAAATTTTGGTGACGATCTTTTTGGTCAACGGCTTCCAGTTCAAGGGCGTTGTGCGGTGTTTTGATAATTTTACAGTGGTTTTAGACGTAGAAGGCCGTCAGAGGCTTGTTTATAAGCACGCGATCTCTACGATCGTTCCGGACAAATTTATTGACATTTTCATCGAAGACGAAGTTGAATAACGAGGGAGAGACAAATGCCAAGAGGCAGTAAAAATGGGTTTGGGATATCGCATCTCGTGATTTCCGCCGCCGCCCTGCTCCTTGCGGTCGTGCTGGGCTATGCGATTTATATGGTCGTCATATCCAACCGCGCCGCGTTGATCACCGCGACGGTTGAATACGCTTCGGTGGACGACGGGATCGCCGCCGACGGCGTGATTATCCGCGATGAAGAACTGATTTTTAAACAGCCCGGCAGAGTATATGCGCCTGTGCTTGTCAGCGGCGAGCGGGTCAGCGCCGGAAACAGCATCGCCATGAGCTTTTCTTCGCAGGCCAATCTGGCACAGTACCGCGCGCTGACCGACGCTAAAAACCGGTTGAAACTCTATGAGGAGCTGGCGCAGACAGAGGAGACGCCTTCCGCTCTTCCGGCGATGAATCACGCGATTTTCAACGCGCTGCGGACATGCGCGGCATTTTCAGACGGCGGGTTATATACGACCGAAGCGTCGAATGCCTTTGCCTCGCTTGAATCGGCTGTTTTAAAACGCGATTTGGCGCTGGCCGGCGATATTGACCTTTCCGGCACCATCAGCGAATTGAAGGCGACGATCTCCGAGCTGGACGCCGCGCTCGCAAACGACATGCAGTCCCTGACGACGGAGCTGGCTGGTTATTATGTACAGACGGCGGACGGCTATGAACAGCTGTTGACCGTCGCATCGATCGACGATATGACCGTCGCCAGCCTGCGGGACAAGCTGGAATTCCCGGCCTCTGCAATTTCTTCCGACACGGTTCTCGGAAAAATCGTCCGCGGCTATACATGGTATACCGCGATGATCCTGACAGGAGACGAGGCGCGTCTCCTGTCCGACGGCAAGACCTATCCAATGACGGTGGCGGGGGACCGCGTAGAGACGCAGATTGTGAAGATGGAAACAGACGGGGACAGCGGAGCGGTGTTGGTCGTATTTCGCTGCGACGTGCCGCTTTCCGATATGGCTTCGGAACGCGAACAAAAATGCACGGTGATCCTCGGCTCCTATTCCGGCTTCAAAATCCCGCTCGACGGGCTGCGGGTTCTCGACGGAAAACCGGGCGTATTTGTTCTGGAAGGGGCAAAGGCTGTTTTCAAGCCTGTCGAGATTCTTTTCACAGGCGACAGCTACTATATTGTCGAAGCCAACAGCACGGATACCAACCAGTTGTTCTTATACGATGAGATCATTTTAGGCAGAAACGATTTATACGACGGAAAAATCGTCAAGTAAAATTTTGGCAACGCAATTTTTTTCACGATGGTGTTGACTTTTCCCGCTATATTGAAGATAATATATAGTAAGAGAATTTGAGGAGGCAACTGACAATGGGCTTGATCGATAAAATAAAGAAATGGACCGACGCCGACGACTATGAGGATGAGGACGAATTCGAGGAATACATACCGCAGAGCTCTCATCAGGAACAGCGCACGGCTCCGATCGGAACCGGTAATACGACGACGTATGACCAGCCGTCGCCGATGCCGTACAGCCGTGGCAACAAGGTCGTAAATATTAACGCTACGGCGCAGCTGCAAGTCGTGCTTGTGAAACCCGACAAATTTGAAAACGCGGCGGAGATCGCCGATCATTTGAAGGACAAGCGTACGGTCGTGATCAATCTCGAACAGACCAACAAGGAAATTGCGCGCCGTCTGCTTGACTTTTTGAGCGGCGTCGCCTATGCTTATCAAGGCAAATTCCAAAAAATCGCCAACAGCACATTTCTGATTACACCATATAACGTCGGAATCATGGGCGATATCATTGACGAACTCGAATCCAATGGGCTGTATTTTTGAGGTTCGATAGGGAGGCGCGGATTTGACTGCGATCGTTCGAGCGGCTGCATTGTCTCTGATAGAGCTGATCTCGCTGCTTTTATTTGTCAGGGCGATACTGTCGTGGTTTACAGGCATCAGCGGAGGCCGGCTGTATGAGATCCTCTGTTTTCTAACGGAACCGATTCTAATGCCCTTTCGCATTCTTTTCGACAAGTTGGGTATCGGACGGAATTTCCCGCTCGATTTGTCTTTCCTCGCGACCATCCTCACCCTGCAACTACTGACGGTGCTGCTTTGACGGGCCGACCGCTATCGAAAGGGATGGACAGATACGATATGAGTGATACGAAATCAGATGCATTTTTTGATAAAACCGTCTTCGGCGGCTATGACCCGGAACAGGTAGACGAGTTTGTCGGCGAAGCGCGAAAGCTGCTGGCCGGGCTCAAAAAGGAAAACGAGGTCTTAAAGCAGAAGCTGAAAATTCTCGCTGACAAAATTGAAGAGTACCGCGCGGAGGAGCTCGCCGCCGCGCCGGCCGAGGAACCGGTTGTACAGAAACGGCCGGCCGAGGAAGCGGCGGCAGACACCGTCGTATCCAAGGAAAGCCCTGACGTGTCCCCGGATGTTTCCGCGACGGCTGCCGCCGTTCAGGAAGCTGAAACGGCGCTTCTGGAAAAGCGGCGGCAGATTGAGCTCTTAGAGTCGCGGCTCGCCGAGCTGAACCGTTTGACCGCCGAGCAACAGGCGAAACTGGAAACCCTTCGCAAGAAAAACGCCGACTTTGCCGCTTCGCTCGCCGCGCAGTATGAAGCGCGGCTGCAAGAGCTTCACGCTGCGCCTGAGCAAACAGAAACGGCGCAGGAGCCGCTGCCGCTCGATGATCCGGCCGACGAAGCCTCTAAAATTTTCAGAGTCATCCGCACAGAGGAACCGGAGCCTGTCGGCCGCGAGACGGAGGCGAAAGCCGCAGCCGCGCCGGCTGCGCCGAAAGAGGCCGCCGCAGCGGAGAAAACGCCGGCTCCCGCAGCGGAGACAGCGGAACAAATTGCTGAAACCGTCGCTTCGGTTGAGCCGAAGCGTCCGGCCGCCGAACAAATCGGCGCAGGCGATTCGATGTACCTGAACGCCGAGGAGGCTGATGTCTCCAACCTTTCCTACGAAGAGGCGCTGGCGCTTGTTTTGAAAAAGAACGGTATCTTGCAGGATACAGAGGCGAAGCCCGTAGCTGCGGCGCAGCCCAAACGTGCGGCGGACGCGCAGGCGACGAAGATCATTCCGCGTATGCCCGCCGCTCCGGCGGCAAACCGCGCACATGAAAACGCCAAGAAGGAGAAAGGCAAAAAGGCTAAAAAAGACGGTTCGTTTTTCAAATCGCTGAAAAGCAGCATTCACAATTTTTTAGAGGATGACGACTCGTCGGACGATGAGCTGGATCTCTTTGCTTTTTCCGAAAAACAAAAAAAGGAACCGGGCGATGAGCTCCAGTTCGGAAAGGCTTATAATGTCAAAAAAGACCGGTGAGAAGCGGCTGACGCCGCAGCTCAGAAAGACGTTTGCCCTGGTGCTTCCGATTGCGGCCGGCGGGATTCTGCTGGACAGAGTCACCAAGATCCTCGCCGTCTCCTTTTTGAAAGATCATCCGCCCGTGGATATCATCCGGGGCGTTATCCGGCTCAACTATGCGGAAAATACCGGCGCGGCGTTTAATTTGTTCAGAGGCCAGAGAACCTTTTTCATTTTTCTGACCGTAGCCGTGCTGGCGTTTGTCGCCTATGCGCTTTATAAAGGCTGGATCAGAAATACGTTTGGCTATTGTTCCGTAGGGTTATGCGTTTCCGGCGCCATCGGCAATTTTATCGACCGGCTTTTGTACGGTTATGTTGTCGATATGTTTGAGCCGACTTTTATTCGTTTTGCTATTTTCAACGTTGCGGATATCTGTCTGACGATCGGCGGGATTCTGTTGGCGGTTTATCTGCTGTTTTTTCATGATAAAGCATCCGCCGCAACATCCACGGACGTATCGGCCGCGGACGAGCCGCACGTCCGGTAGAGATTTTCTCATGGAACAGCATTGCTTTGTAGCGGAGACGCAGGACGGCGGCAAGCGCGCGGACGTGTATCTGACCGAACAGATGGCCGGCGTTTCCCGCAGCGGCATCCAGGCTTTGATAGAAAACGGCGCCATCTGTGTGAACGGCGGTCTCTGCCGCAAAAACCGCATCGTCGCGCCCGGCGACGTCTTTACCGTGACCGTCCCGCTTCCGCGCGCGTCGGAGATCCGGCCGGAGGCTTTGCCGCTGGACATTGTCTATGAAGACGAAGACCTGCTCGTCGTCAACAAGGCCAAGGGCATGTGCGTGCATCCCGCGCCGGGCAACGAAGAGGGGACGCTGGTCAACGCGCTGCTCCATCATTGCGGCAGCTCGCTCTCAGGGATTAACGGCGTGATCCGGCCGGGAATTGTCCATCGGCTCGATAAGGACACAAGCGGTTTGCTCATTGTTGCGAAAAATGATAAAACGCATATCGCCCTGGCCGAACAGATCAGCAGCCACAGCTTTGACCGGCAGTATGAGGCGGTCGTTTTCGGCGCTTTTGCCGACAGGAACGGAACGGTCTGTCTGCCGATCGGACGCAGCGAGAAGGATCGCAAAAAAATGGCCGTTACCGAAAAAGGCCGGCCTGCCGAAACGCGTTATCGGACGCTCGCCGTCTATGCGCACCACGGCGTTACCTATTCGCATATGGAACTCACGCTCTTTACCGGCCGAACGCATCAGATCCGTGTTCACTGCGCGGTCTGCGGTCATCCGGTCGCAGGGGACGGCGTATACGGCAGCGCTGAGAGAGACAGGCGCTGGTTTCCCGGTTTGAACGGCCAGTGTCTGCATGCCCGAAAAATCGGCTTTATTCACCCGACCACTGAGCGATATATGGAATTTCAGGCGCAGCGGCCTGAATATTTTACAGAGGTCTTGACAAAACTCGCGGCTTGGGATAGAATGATGACAATGGAATAATGCTGGAAAACCGAGTTTTCGCGTTTTTCTAACGGGGTGCTGTGACTGCGGCTGAGACCGATCGAAGCGTTCGGAACCCGAGAACCTGATCCGGATAATGCCGGCGTAGGAAAAACACTGTATTTTTTCGCAAAATATCAGATGATTTGGGTGTTTTTTGTAGGATTAGACGGATCAGGCATCATATCGATACGGAGGTATTGTTTATGGCTGTCCGTCACCAAGCGATTCGGAGACTGACCGAATCCGCAATTCTTGTCGCGCTGGGTTTTGTGCTCAGTTATGTACGGGTGAAATTTCTGCCGTATGGAGGATCGATCACTTGCCTGTCGATGTTGCCGATTTTGCTTGTCGGCTATCGCCATGGGTTGTCTTGGGGGCTTGGCGCAGGCGTCGTGTATGGACTTCTTCAAGCGTTGCAAGAGGGTTCGCTCGCGCCTCCGTCTTCCGGATTGGCCGAGTATTTCGGCATGATGGCGTTGGACTATGTGCTGGCGTTCGGTGTATTGAGCTTGTCGGCGTTGTTTCGGGAAAAGAAAAACGGATTGGTTTATGCCTCTTTGCTCTGCCTCTCTTTGCGATATGTCTGTCATATCCTTTCCGGCGTCATCCTATGGGGCAGTTATGCGTGGGAAGGCTGGGCTGTGTTTCCGTATTCCGTCGCCTATAACGGGACGTATATGATCCCCGAGATCATTCTCACCTCCGCGGCCGCGTTCTTACTGACCCGTTATGTGCCGAAGCGGTATATGGCGCCTCTGAAATAAGTATAATATACAATATAATAAAGGATTTATTTATGGGAAAGTTTGCAAATGTGCTGATCGTGACTGATCTTGACGGGACACTGCTCGACAGCCAAAAGAAAATCGGCGTTGCAAGCCGCGAGGCGATACGGTATTTTATCAGCGAAGGCGGTTCCTTCACATTTGCGACTGGTCGACTGTATCAATCCTTTCTCGGCATTCGGAAAAGGGTAATTTACAACGCGCCCATTGTCTTTGCCAACGGCGCGCAGATTATCAATATGGGCGACGCGAACATTCTCTACCAGATGCCTCTGGAAAGCGATATGATTCCGATCTGTGAAGACGTTTTGTCGGCGTTCCCGGAAGCCGCGTTGGAGGTGTATGCGCATAAGCGGTGCGGCGTGGTGCGTTTTAACGACATTTCGTTGAAACACATGCTGGATTTTTCCATAGAGCATACGCTGTATCGAACGGCCCGCGACGTTCCCCAGCCATGGCTCAAAGTTTTGTTTACCGAGCGGACAGAGGTGCTTTCAGAGATCGCTTCCTATATCCAGGACCGTTATCAAAAAGCCTCCGTCTGTTTTTCATCCAAAAACTTTCTGGAAGTCTTTCATGCGGACGCGGATAAAGGGCGTGGGACATTGAAGTTGGCGGAAATTCTTGGAATTAACCCGGAGCATATCTATGCTTCGGGCGACCAGGAAAACGATATGGCGCTTTTACAAGCGGCTAAACTGTCCTTCGCTCCGGAAAACGCGGTGGACGCTATCAAGGAACGTGCGGATATCATTTTGCCGGATAACGACAGCGATATGATGGCGGCGCTGATCAGTCATCTGGATTCGATTTATTAGCGTTTCGTTTCTTCGTATCCTTTGCTTTGCGGATATAATAGGCGCAGCCGCCGCTGTTCTGCTTTCCTGCGGACACAGCGCGGTCCAGAAAACATTCGCCGCCGTTTTGATAAATACAGTCGAACGTACAGGGAATCAGGCTCATAAGCGAATCCAGCTCCTTTATTCATCAAATTTACAATTGAACCCGTAATATTTTTGCCCTCTGGTATAAACAATAAGTAACATGACTTCATTGTTTATCACAGGGGGCAAATTTATACATGAAGAGACTGATCCGCACACTGCTGCTCACGGCGGTCATATTGGCCGCGATCTGGTACTATCTGCCGACTGTATACGAGAAAACCCCCATCGCAGTCAAGACGATCTCGCCGTTCTCTAAAACCGTATATGAAACCGTCAACTGTTCCGGCGTTTTGAAAGCGGCAAACACGGCCCGGCTTTCCGTCGGCGCGCCGGCGGAAATCACCGCGCTTTGCGTAGCGGAAGGCGACAGCGTCACGAAGGGACAGCCGATTTTAGAATATCGTCTCCTGAGTAACGACGAAATCGCCCGTCAGGCGGGCGGCGTTTATTACGGTGAGATCAGTTCGAAATTACAGGAACTGTACGGTGATCTGAGCGCGGCGGCGATTCTCTCTGCGGCGGAATATTATGCTGCAAGCGGCGAGCTTCCAGCCTATTTTAAAGATTTTTATCTGCCCGCCTCTGCGGCGTCAACGGTCAATTCATCTCCTTCCGGCATTTTATACGCGCCTTTTGACGGAACGGTTACGGCGGTCAACCATAAAAACGGCGACATTGTCAGCGGGATGTTCGTATCGGCTGTCGTAGAGGACACGGATCATATTGTCGCCGACCTTCAAGTACCGGAGGCGTATTTGTCGCGCCTTGCCGCCGGCTTGCCGGTCAATATCTCCGGGGCTGCGTTCGGCGAAAGCGTATTCGCCGGGCGGATCACGGATGTCGGCCGCTATGCCGTCACCACCGGAGGCTTGCTCACCAAGAGCGAAACCTATATCGAGGCGACCGCGGCGGTGTTTGCCAATCAGCCGCTGATGAGCGGCCTGACAGTCAAGGCTTGTATTTTTCTCACAGAATACCGCGACGCGGTGATCATCCCGCATGCAGCCATCGATGTTGATGAAGAGGGAAACGAATTTGTCTACCAGTACACAGACGGGTATGTCGCCAAACGGGCCGTTGAATACATCTATGAGAACGACGACGGCGTCGTCGTTTCCGGAGGCTTTTCAACGGAGGATCAGTTCGTTGAAAACCCTACCAAGGCGCTCTATGATCTCTGCCCGGTCGTCTTAGCTTCGGAAAGCGAGGAATAAGCGGATGCTGTCTGATTATGTCTCGATGGCGGCACGCAATGTCCGGCGCGGCCGCACAAGAACCGTTTTGACCTCGCTTGCCATATCCATCGGCATCGCCGCGGTCGTCCTGCTGACGGCCATCGGCGAAAGCGGAAAGTCCCTGATTAACAGCAAGCTCGAAAGCGTTGGCATCAACGGCATCATGGTTTTCACCGGCGATTACGACGGCCTTACCGTCGGCGACGGCGAGCGGATTCGCTCGCGGATTTCCGAGGTCAGTTCCGTCATGCCGTTTGAAACCTCCGTGGGTTACTATTCCCTGCATGGCAACAAAACCGTTTCATGCGTTTTTATCGGCGTCGATGAGATGGTAGACGATTATATGGCTATGGACATCCTCCACGGCCGCCTCTTTACGCCGGCTGAGTGCCGAAATGGCAGTAAAGTCTGCGTTGTTGGCGCTGATTTTGCGTTGGAGGAGTTCAAACGGGAAAATATCGTCGGCAAAACGGTAGAACTGGTCATCGACAACGTTGCCTCGGAGTATACCGTCATCGGCGTCGTACATTCGACGCTGAACGATCTGTCCGGCATGTTCGGCTTTCAGATCCCGGGCTTTATCTATGTGCCGTATTCGGCGATGAGCGGCGACGGAAGCCTCGGGCAGCTCGCCGTCAAGGTCAGCGGCAGCGCGGACGCGGACACCGCGGTCAGCAAAATCAAGGCGCTTCTCAAAAAAACCAACGCGAACGGGAAATATTTTCAGATCGAAAACCTCTCGGGCTATATGCGGGAATTCGATTCCATCCTCAGCGTCATTACCTATGTGCTCTCCGCGACGGCTGCGATTTCGCTGTTTGTCGCCGGGATCGGCATTATGAACTCCATGCTTGCTACCGTTTCCGACAGACAGGCAGAGATCGGCATCTGCAAAGCCATCGGCGCTACTTCGGGGCAGATCGCCCTGATTTTCATGACGGAATCGTTTATTCTCACCTTAATCGGCGGCCTCTGCGGTCTCGCGCTCGGATTAACGGCGTCATATGCGGTTTTTTCATGGCTCGGGATAGAGCTAACCATCAGTTTGTACGGCATTTTGCTGCCTTGCGCGGTGACGCTTGTGATCGGTTTAGCCTCCGGCATTCTGCCGGCCGTCTCAGCGGCACGACTCCAACCGATTATCGCCATCCGCAAGGAATGATCCGTTGACCGTCGCATTTCATTTCCGGCAGAGCCTTTTTTCAGGCGTGACAAACGCCTTGAAAAAAGGCTCTGTTTGCTGTATAATGATTGATATAGGGGAAATTCATGATGAAAAGAGTTGAATCCGCGATGCCTCGCTATGTCCAGTCTCCCAATCTGCCGGAAACTGCCGTCTGCCATGCGCTCATCGCCGAATCGGCCTGTGCGCTGCTCCGAGACAGCCTCGCCGCGCAGGGGGTCCGCGCCGTTGCTGCGCCGAAAACGCTGTCGCTGCCGTATCGCGTCAACGACCACGCCGATATGAATTG
>QAMX01000072.1 GCA_003149835.1 Clostridiales bacterium | reverse complement strand
CCCCTATTCCCGCCGGGCCGCCGGCGGCAGCCGAAAGCTCCGGCCGCTGAAATCGACCAGCCCGTCCCGGCGCATGGCCGCCAGCTCCCGCGACAGCGCGCTTCTGTCCGCCGCCAGATAGGACGCCAGCTCCTCGCGCGTAAACGGGATTTCAAACACATAGCCGCCGCCTCTGACCGCACAGTCGGACAGATAGGCCGTCAGCTTCTGCCGCAGCGTCCGCCGCGAGAGATAATAGAGCCGGTCGGCCAGCGCGAAATACTGTTCGCCGATCACGCTGAACAGGTTGTGAATCAGCCGCCGGTGACACCCGCAGGCATGCTCGCAGGTCCCCGACACGCGCTCGTATCCAAACAGCAGCGCCTCCGTATCCGTCGCCGCGCGCACCGTTACGGTATGGATTCGGTTCAGCCCGATCGCCAGAATCTCGCCGAATACGCCGCCCTCGCCGATCATCCCCGCGACGCTGTTCTCTCCTGAAATATCCGTCCGTTCGCCGCACACCGCTCCGCTGATCACAACCCCAAACTCCCGCACCCGTTCGCCCGGCCGCAAAACCAGCTCCCCGCGCGCATATCGCGCCCGGCGCGGCGCCAGACATCCCAGCAGCTTCACGACCTCCGCCGCCTCAAAACCCGCAAATAACCGGCAATTTGCCAGCCGTGCCGCCGTATCCTCCGTATTTTTCATGTTTTTCTCGCTGCTCCCTGTCAAAATGTTGCATATGCAACAGCATTACAGCGAATAGTATAGTACAATAACTTTGAAAAAACAAGATCTTTTCAAAGGAGATGCAGGGTATATGAAAACAAACGTCAGCAAAACCGTTCTCTGGATCACGCGCACGGCGGTTTTTCTCGCTTTGCTCGTCGCCGTCCAGTTTTTGACAAGGAGCCTCGGCCAGCTCGTCACCGGCTCGGCGGTCAATTTCGTCCTCGTCGCCTGCGCGCTGATCGCGGGGCTTTCATCGGGCGCAACCGTCGCCGTCATCTCGCCGTTTGCCGCCAAGCTGCTCGGGATCGGGCCGCTTTGGGAGTTTATCCCCGTCATCGCGCTCGCAAACGTCGTCATCGTGCTCGTCTTTTCGCTGCTGCTCGGCCGCGCCCGCCGCAAGGAAGGTCCCGTTAAATACGCCCTTTGGGTGACGGCCATCGCCGCCGGCGCGGCGGCAAAATTTCTCGTGCTGTACCTCGGCATCGTCAAAATTCTCATCCCGCTGATGTCCAGCATCCCCGCGCCGCAGGCCGAAAAGCTCAGTGCCATGTTCTCGGTCACTCAGCTCTTCACCGCGCTTATCGGCGGCGTCATCGCCATGCTCCTCGTCGAGCCGCTCAGAACCGCCATCCGCAAAAGCCGGGAATAGAAGCCAAAGCATAACGGCGAATCCGCCCGTCACAGCTCTGCTTTTGCTAAAAAATCAGATTTTCAAAAGCGTTATGCCCTCTGAGCCGATATTCAGAGGGCATAACGCTTTTCTCGATAAAACGATTTTTTGATTTTACAGACGAAAATCACCTTATAACTTCTTGCAAATGTTTCTATCAGTGAGAAAACCGCCTTGATTTGCAGTGGTTCAATACAACACCATGCCAAAATACGTTACGGTGTTTTCGCCGTTGTGATATCCCATTCCCGCTTTTCCGGCAAGTTTCATGACATTGATACCGTATCCCTCAAGTGCCGGAAACAGCAGCTGCGGCATTCTGCACGGCGCGTCCGGATAGGTGCAGGTTTTGCATCTGGCGCATCCTTCATTGGACAATAACAGGAATTCTGAATCGTTTCCTTTGAACAGCGCGTATACCCTGTCGCACAGTTTCTTGAATTCTCTATGTCCTGCGGCCATGCCCTCATAATCAAATGAATCCTCTAAACAATATACCGCGTTAAACACGAGCCCTTTGGTGTATTTCAGGCAGCGCGCTTTGCACTCCTCAACAGTTCCAACGGCCGGAGGACACGCCCACGTTTTCGCATACAAGCGACAAACATTGCCCTCGCAGAGCTTTCGGATGTCCTCGCAAAATTCAAGATCTGCCGGCGCAATCGCCCCGCATTGACTAACTCCTGCTTTTTTCAGCTCGTCCAATGGAATCGCCATGATATTTCCCGTCCAAATTCTGATTTTGATATATTGGTATGCTAACACGCATATAGAGATTTTTCTATGATTTCCCTGTATTGATCCGCAGCGGCAGAGCCAGCCGCCGTCAGTCGATTTTCAGCAGCTTTTCCGCCTCGGCCAGCGAGCAGCGGTTTTCGCGGGCGACGCGCGCCACGTCCTCATACTCCGGCTTTTCCCGGCGCACGCCCCAGCCGCAGGCCTCCTTGACGCGCACCGCGCCGTACTCCGTCCCGACGCTCCGTTCGCTGCGGCGCAGCGTATAGCGGCCGCAGACATACTCGCGCACGCCGAGCGTCGTGGTATGGCGGAACATCGCCCGCAGCAGCTCGTCGCGCTGGTCCATACGGCACATACAGGTCAGCAGCACGCCGGGGCGGTTTTTTTTCATGCCAACCGGCACGGTGTAGACGTCCAGCGCTCCGGCCTCAAAGAGCCGCTCCTGCGCAAAGCCGACGGCTTCCGGCGTCATATCGTCGAGGTTGCAGCGCAGCTCGGCAATCTCTCCGGCGGCCTCAGCGGTCTCGCCGAGCAGGGCGCGGACACAGTTGGCCGCTTCAAAATCCTTGTTGCCCATGCCGTAGCCGATCTGCCCGACCCGCATCACCGGCATTTCTCCAAAGCGGCTGACAAAGTGCTTTAAAAGCGCCGCGCCGGTCGGCGTACACAGCTCGCCGCGGACGGCGCCGCCGTAGGCAGGCACGCCGCGCAGAATCCGCGCCGTGGCGGGCGCAGGCACGGGCAGAACGCCGTGCGCGCAGCGCACCTGCCCGCAGCCGACGTGTACCGGCGAGGCCAATACCTGTTCGGGCGCGAGCATCTCCATCAGCAGGCACACGCCGACGATATCGGCCAGCGCGTCCTTTGTGCCGACCTCATGGAAATGAATCTCGCCGACCGGCCGCCCATGGACAAAGCTCTCCGCCTCGGCAATCAGCGCGTAAACCGCCAGAACGTCGCGGCGTACCTGCTCCGAAAGCGCCAGCCCGCCGACGAGCCGCTCGATATCGCTCAGCGTCGAGTGGGAATGCGCGTGGCCGTGCTCATGCTCGTGGCTGTGGTTATGTTCATGCCCGTGGTCGTGTTCGTGGCCGTGTTCATGTTCATGTTCATGTTCGTGTTCGTGCTCATGGTCATGCTCATGGCCGTGTTCATGCCCGTGGTCGTGCTCATGCCCGTGGTCGTGTTCATGTTCGTGCTCATGGTTATGTTCATGGCCGTGTTCATGTTCGTGCTCATGCTCGCAGACGTCCGCAGAGCGCTCCTCTGCGCCGTGGACGGCGACGGCGACATGCGTGCCGGTAATCCCGCATTTGACCGACGGAGCGGCCGAAACCGTCACGCCGGGGATTCCGAGCGCGTTGATTTTGTCGAGAAAGCCCTGCCGGTCGGGGCAGAGTTCGAGCAGCGCCGCCATGAGCATGTCCCCCGCCGCGCCCATCTCGCATTGAAGATAGAGAGTCCGCATTTATTTTCCCCCCATATGATTGATCATGCTGGCCAGATATCCCGCGCCGAAGCCGTTGTCGATGTTGACGACGCTGACGCCGCTCGCGCAGGAGTTGAGCATCGACAGCAGCGCCGCCAGCCCGTTGAAGGCCGCGCCGTAGCCCACGCTGGTGGGCACGGCGATGACCGGGCAGTCGGCGAGGCCGCCGATGACGCTCGCCAGAGCGCCCTCCATGCCGGCGATTGCGACGATGACCCGCGCGCTC
This sequence comes from Clostridiales bacterium, assembly GCA_003149835.1. Taxonomy (GTDB): domain Bacteria; phylum Bacillota; class Clostridia; order Oscillospirales; family QAMX01; genus QAMX01. The sequence continues at coordinate 15,640 of QAMX01000072.1, read as the reverse complement.
ATGATCTCCTCCGTGTGCGCCAGCAGCCGGTGCAGTCCGGCGACGCCGACGTCGTAGAGGCGCGTCACCTCGTTGCCGAGCGCCTCAGCGGTGAGCGCGGCCTCCTCGGCCACCGGCATGTCGCTGGTGCCGCCGGTGGCGACGACGATTTTGCCGCAGCCGTCCGGCTCCGGCAGCTCGCCGACGATGCCGACGCGCCCCATCGGGAAATAGCGCAGCGGCAGCCCCTCTCCGGCCGTTTCCGCAGCCTCGGCCGAAAGGCGGGTGATGAGAATGGTCTTCTGTCCGCGGGCGCGCATGGCCGCGGCGATCTCGCGGATCTGTTCCGGCGTTTTGCCCGCGCCATAGATGACCTCGGCCACGCCCTGCCGGAGTCCGCGGTGGTGGTCGAGCTTGGCAAAGCCCAAATCCTCAAACGGCTCGGCTTTGAGCCGCAGCAGCGCCTCGTCCACCGGCAGGCTGCCCTGCGCCACCCGCTCCAAAAGCTCTTTGATTGCTCTCTGATCCATTGTTCGTTACCTCCCCGCCAAATCCAGCAAAACCGTATCGAAATACGGCCTGACGGCGTTCAGAATGCTCTCCCGTTCCGCGGCCGCCCGCGGCAGCTGCGCTTCGCGCAGCTGAATCCGCGCCGCGCCGTGAAAGACGCGGACGCGGAAATCCGCAAAGCCCAGAGCGCCGAGGGCGTTTTCCGCGCCTTCGACGCGCCGCAGCGTTTCGGCGTCGATCGCCGTTCCCGACGGGATACGGGTGGCGAGACAGGCGTAGGCCGGCTTGTCCCATGTAAACAGCCCCGCTTCCTTTGACAGCCGCCGGATCTCGGCTTTCGTCAGGCCGCACTCCCGCAGCGGCGAACGCACGGACAGCTCGCGCAGCGCCCGCATGCCGGGGCGGTCTCCGGCGTCGTCGGAGGCGTTGGTTCCGTCGAGCAGCAGCGAATAGCCGTCGGCGAGCGCCTGTTTTTGCAGGGCGCCGAACAGGCGCGCCTTGCAGTGATAACAGCGGTCGGCGGGATTTTCCGTCACAGCCGGCTCGGACAGGATGTCCAGCGGCAGGACGGCGACTTCAACGCCGAGCTGAGCGGCCAGCCGCAGCGCGTCGTCGAGCTCAAACTGCGGCTGAAAGGCGGTTTTGATAAAATACGGGCGCACGTCCGCGCCGCAGCGCACGGCGGCGTACAGCAGATACGAGGAATCCACGCCGCCGGAAAACCCGAGCGCGGCGCGGGGATGCTCTCTGAAAAAATCGCGCAGTTGCACTGTATTCACGCTCCGTTCGCGCCGTTTGGGACAGCGCTTTCAATCTTGGCTTCCAGATCGCAGATTCTCGTGCAGACGCGCGCCGCCAGGTGGCGGTTGTGGGTGATGATGACCATGCCCATTTCCCTCCGCCCGGCCTCGGCGAGAACGGTATTCCAGATCTGCGCCTGGGTGATGACGTCGAGCATCGTGCTGATTTCGTCGCAGATCAAAAAATCCGCGCCGCTCATCAGCGCCCGCGCCACGCAGAAGCGCTGCAACTCCCCGCCTGACAGCTCCCGCGGGAAACGGCTCAGCCACGCCGGCTCAATGCCGAAGGCGGCGAGCGTCTCCCCATTTAGCCGGCCGCTCTCTTCGAGAACGCGCCGCAGCCGCCAGCGCGGATTGATCGCCTTTTCAGGGTGCTGATACACAAGCTGAACCGGACAGACGCCCCGGCGCGGCAGGCCCGTCCCGTCCAGCAGAACGCTGCCGGCCTTCGGTTTCAGATAGCCGGCCAGCAGCAGCGCCAGCGTGCTTTTGCCAAAGCCGCTCGGCGCAACCAGCCCCACCCGTTCGCCGGTTTCGACCGAAAAGTCGAAATCCCGCAGAATCCACGGCGACGAGCGGCCGTAGCGGAAGCTGACGTTTTTTGCTTCAAGTCGCATGGATACACCTCGCCTCTCCGCCGCGCACCGGCCGCATTTCCGGCAGACGCGCCTCGCATTCCGGCGTTTTCAGCGGGCAGCGCGGCGCAAACGGACAGCCCGGCGGCAGCTCGCCCGCATAGGGCTGAAAGCCGGGCAGCGGTTCAAACCCGTTCTGCGGCAGCGCCCGCCACAGCGCCTTGGTATACGGGTGCGCCAGCGCCGCCTCGCCGGCGCGGAACGCCGCGGCCGGCGCGGTTTCCAGCGCCGTTCCCGCGTACAGCACGGTGATCCGGTCGGCAAAGTGGACGGCCAAATCGATGTCGTGGGTAATCAGCAGCACGGTGCGCCCTTCGTCGGCCATTTGGCGAAACAGCGCCAGCGCTTCCAGAGCCTGATCCAGGCTCATGCCCGGCGTCGGCTCGTCGGCGATCACCAGTTCCGCGCCCTGAATCAGCGCCGTGGACACCAGAACGCGCCGCGCCATGCCGCCGGAAAGCTGAAACGGATAGAGCCGCTCCGTCTGCTCCGGCAGCCCGAAGCGTTTGAAGAGCCGCCTGCGCGTTTCGGACGGCGCGGGGCGGCGGTGCCCGTCGGCCTGCCGCCCGACGCGCATCAGCGGGTCGAGAAAGGCGACGGACTGGGGAACCAGCGCGATCTCGCCGCCGCGGAGGCGGCGCTGCCGCTCCGGCGTCAAAACCTCGCCCCGGTAGGCAATTTGCCCGCCGAGCGCGGCATTGCGCGGCAGAATGCCGAGAATCGCGCTCGCCAGCAGGCTTTTCCCGGAGCCGGACGAACCGGCTACCGCCAGCACCTCGCCCCGGTATGCCGTCAGGCTGAGGCCGGAGACGACCTTCAAATCCGTCTGCTCAAAGCCCCGGTCGTACATGCGGAAGCGCACGGACAGGTCGGAAATCTCCAAAACCGGTTCTTTCTGCTGAATCATATGCTCCCGCCTCCTATTCCTGCGCGCTGTACGGGTCGAGCAGCGCTTTGAGATTGTCGCCCAGGCGGTCGACCAGCAGAACGACGAGCAGCAGCACCAGCCCTGGGAATACCGCCGGCCACCATATGCCGGCCGAGAGGTATTTCATGCTCTCGGAGAGAATGATCCCGATCGCGGGCTGCTCCGGCGGCAGGCCGTAGCCCAGAAAGGAAATCGACGCCTCGTGCAGAATCGCGTGGGGAAGCATGAGGATCAGCCCGACCAGAAACTGCGGCAGCAGGTGCGGCAGCAGATGATGGGTGAGGATCCAGCTGCCCGTCTTTCCGAGCCGGCGCGATACCGCGATATACTGCTGACTGCGGAGCTGAAAAACCTCGGCGCGAATTAAGCGCGCGAGGCTCGTCCAGTGCGTCACGGCGATGCCGACAAGCAGCCCTTTGAGGCCGCGGCCGCAGGCGAAGGAGACGAGGATAATCAGCACGGTGTGCGGGACGCTCATCACCAGATCGATGAGCCATGTGATGAATCCGTCCAGCCATTTCGAGCCCGCCGCCGCGGCGATGCCGATGAGCACGGCGGCGACGGCGCTGACCGCCGAGGCGGCGACGCCGACGGTCAGGCTCGTCGAAAGGCCTTTGAGCGTTCTCAGCAGCAGGTCGCGGCCGAGCCAGTCGGTGCCGAACGGGTGCTCCCACGACGGCGGCAGCTTTGTATTTTCAAAATCCGGCGCGACCGCTTCGTCGGAAATCAGCAGACCCGCGGCAAAGGCGGCGGCCACAATCAGCGCGAGCAAAACGGTCAGCGCGAGCAGTCTGGTGCGCCGGTTCCATCGTTTTTTCACGGCCGCACCTCCCGAATCCGGGGGTCGACGGCGCCGTATAAAAGGTTGGCGGCGAGGTTTCCGGTACAGACAAACAGCGTCGAGAACAGCGTGATGCCGAGCAGCAGCGGGACGTCGGAGTTCAGCCCCGCCGCCGCGGCCGCAGAGCCGAGCCCCGGATAGGAAAAGACGGTTTCCGCCATGACCGAGCCGCCGAACAGCTCGGCAAAGGAGCCGAATTGCAGCGTCATCGCGGGCAGCAGAATGTTTCGCAGGCCGTGCCGGCGCAAAATCGTCCAGCTCCCCTCGCCGCGCGCGCGCGCAAAGAGAACGTATTCGCTCTCCATGACGTCTATGAGCTTCTGGCGGGTGTGGAGCGCGATCTGCGCAAAGGACGCCAGGCTCAGCGTCAGGGCGGGCAGAATCAGGTGATGGAGCCGCTGCCAGACGCTGACGGAGCCGGCCGGCATGCCGATGGGCGAGGAAAAGCCGATCGGGAACCAGCCCAGCTGAACGGCAAAGACCAGCAGCATCAAAAGCCCCAGCCAAAAGGTCGGGAGGCTGCTGAAAAGGTAGCAGACCTTTTTGATCGCGCGGTCCGCCAGCCGGTCGCGCCGCATTCCCATCACACAGCCCAACCCGAAGCCGACTATGCCGGAAAGCACCCACGCGCACATCATCAGCGCCAGCGAATTTCCGAAGCGCTCGCCGATCACGTCGAGCACCGGCCGCCGGTAGAGCAGAGACGTTCCGAAGTCCCCGTGCAGCAGCGCGCCGAGCCAGTTAAAATACCGCTCCACAGGCGGGTCACCGACGCCCCAGTACGCTTCCAGCTCGGCGCGCTGCTCCTGCGAGACGCCGCCCGCGCCCAGAATATACTGCTGTACGGGGTCCACCGGCGAGAGCTCGACGAGCGCAAAGGCGATCACGCTGACCGCAAACAGCAGCAGCAGGGTCCGAAACCCATAGGTCAAAAACGTCCGGCCAAGCCGGAGCAGGGTGCCTTTCACAGTTTTCCTCCTCGCAATCCGGCCTTTATTCCGCGGAATTCCATTTCCAGTCCTTCAAATTTTGCAGCAGCGGCATTGAAGCGCCGTGCGCGTGAAGTTGCTGGTCGCCGATATCAAGGCCGTCGCGCACATAATAGAGATGCTGCATATTGATCAGCCAGACCCACGGGCATTCGCCCCGCATCGACGTGCCCGTTTCGCCGTCCCACTGCGCGAGGCGCCAGTTTTCATACGCCTCCTCCACGGTCAGCGCCTCCATGGCCGCTTCGAGATAGCGGTCGGCGGCCGCGCTTGTAAAGCCCTCGGGGTTATAATAGTCGTCGCGCAGCGCGTAGCTGCTGTGGTACAGGCAGTAGCTTTCATACGGGTTCGACGAGCCCCAGCCCATCAGCACCGCGTCGGAGAACATGCGCTTGGAGATGTCGTCCCAGCTCGTCCCCTCGACGACGATGCGGATGCCGAGCTGCTTGGCCTGCTCGGCGGCGGCCAGCGCCACGGCCTGCCGGACGGAATCTCCGCTGCCGTAGAGGCAGGTGAATTCGGCTTTGACGCCGTCCTTCTCGACAATGCCGTCCCCGTCGGCGTCCCGCCAGCCGGCTTCCGCGAGAAGCCGTTTCGCGTAGTCAACGTCGGTAGCGATTTTGACTGCGGGATTGTTCCACGGCATGCCGTCGTTTTCGGAATAGCACGGGTCTGCAAAGCCGTTCAGCACGTTTTGCGCGATGAGCGAGCGGTCGATCCCGTAGGCGAGCGCCTTGCGGATCTCGATACAGGCGGTGACGTCGTTGCCGATCGGATAGCCGCTTTCGGTTTGCTTCCCTTCGTCCGGCAGGACGGGCAGTGTCAGACCGCGGTTGTCCACCGAGCTGACCGCCCGAACGGTATAGCCGTCGATCTGCGCCGTCGCCAGCGTAGCGGCGGTCAGGGCGATATCGACCTGTCCGGCGCGGACGGCGGCCAAAGCCGCGTCCTCGTCCATAAAGACGATCGTGACCTTTTTCATGGCCGGAACCGCGCCGTAATACGCCTCGTTGGCCGCGAGAATCAGCTGCTCCTGCGGGTTCCACTGCACAAATTTGAACGGGCCGGAGCCGATGGGCGCGACGCCGTAATTTTCGCCGTAGGCGTGCTCCGGCACAATGCCCACCGTGGCGACGGTATTGAGAAACGACGAGGTCGGCTTGGTCAGGGTAAAGACGACGGTCGTATCCCCGACCGCCTCGACGCGCTCCATAAACGTCAGGTCGAGCGAGGTCTGGCTCGTCTTCGCGGTTTCAAAGGTAAAGACGACGTCGGAGGCGGTCAGCGGCTCGCCGTCGGTAAAGGAAACGTCGTCTCGAAGCGTAAACGTCCATTTCAGGCCGTCGGGCGAGAGGGTATAGCCGGTGGCGAGGTCGTTTGCAAAGCTCATGTCCTGCCTGTATTCGATCAGCGTGCTCTGCACCAGCGGCGTCGTGCCGTGTCCCCAGCCCTTGCAGGGGTCGAGCGAGGTCGGCTCGCTGGATATCGAAATCACCACTTCGCTTTTCAGCGCCGGATCGCCCGCAGGCCGGCCGCCGTCGCCGCCGCAGCCGGCCAGCAGACCGGCCAGCGTCAAAAGCGCTGTCAGAAAAGAAAATACGCGTTTTTTCACAGAAAAGTCCCCATTTCTTTTGTTTGATTGGCTATATGCCCAAAATAGACCTCCGCCCAGTAAAAAACAAAACGGATCCAAAGAGCCGCTTCGGCGGTTCTCCAATCCGTTTGTGCGTTCATCAACACGATCCAGCGATATTCTGCTGTGGCGGAGCCGGGTTCTCTTCTGAGAACAAATCGCTTCTACATGAAACGACTTGTTTTGATTATACCACAATTTTCCCGTCAAGGCAAGCCGTTGGCCGATAAAATTTGCAGCGCTCCCGGTTCGCCCGGCGCGCTGCAAAGAAACCGCCGCCCCGGCGGGGCGGCGGTTTTGCGGCGGCAGAGCGGCTCAGCCGATAAACATCTGCGTCCAGTAGCGGCCGTCTGCGACGTACCCTACGCCGATCTGGGTATAAGAGGCGTTGAGAATATTGGCGCGGTGACCGCTGGAATTCATCCATGCGTCGACGACCGCCTGCGGGCTTCTCTGCCCATAAGCGATGTTTTCTCCGGCGGCGCGGTAGGAGAGGCCAAAGGCCTTCATCATCTGGAACGGACTGCCGTAGGTCGGGCTGGTGTGGGAAAAATATCCGTTGTCCGCCATGTCCTGCGATTTGTAGCGGGCCACGCGGGAAAGCTCCCAGTTTTCGGTCAGCGGCTTTAAGCCGTATTGTACGCGGATTTCGTTGACCAGCCGCACGACCTCGCTCTCAAAGGCGGTGACGCCGCCGTCGAGCTCCGGAACCGTCAGAACCTGCCCGGGATAAATGAGGTTCGGATCCGCAATCTGCGGATTCGCCTCAATGATTTCGCTGACGCCGATCTGATATTTGACGGCGATCTTCCACATACTGTCGCCTTTTACGACTGTGTGGGACGCCGCGGAAACCGGCAGCGCCAGGGCGGCCAGCAAAAGGATTGTCATCATGCCTGTCATCCATTTTTTCATAGCGAACCTCCTGTATTGGCTACTTGTTCCTCTCGTTTAGACAACAGCATTATAACGCGTTTAGAGCTAAAACGCAAATGTAAGTCTGCCCAAAACGACATATCATTGGAAAAACAGGCTGTTATATGCCAAAAACTGACAAAAACGGAAAAAATCTTTTGCACAGGCGCTCCCCGGCAGACTTACACACGGCAGACGCCCGTGGAAAGGGTTCTGCGCGGCGGCGGGGGCGGGCGCACACACAGGTGCGCCCCTACGGGTAGAACGGAACGTTTCTGGATTCTGTGTGACGTTTCAATCACCCGCCCACGGGCAAAATGGAACGTTTTGGATTTTGTGAAACGTTCCTGCCACCCATACGGTCAAACGGAACGTTTCCGGATTTCATGAAACGTTCCAACCACACGCACGGGCGAAACGGAACGTTTTGGGGATTTCGTGAAACGCTCCGGCCGCCCTCATCCTACGCAGATCAGGCGCACCCGCGCAAAAAAAGGCCGCCGCGCGGAGTTTTCCGCGCGGCGGCTTTTCACGACCGAGACCGGCCTATGTATCAAGCTCAGTAGCTGTTTCTCTTCTTTTTTCTGACGAAGATCACCGCGCCGACGGCGACGAGCAGGACGACCGCCGCGATGATGATATAGAGACTCCATCCGCTGCCGGAGGCCTTAACGCTGTTGAACTGGTCGTTCATGTACTGTATCGTATCGGTGGGGAGGTTTTCAAACGTCACGCCGCGCTCCAACACCTCCGCGGACGGATAGGCGATTTCACTGGCGACGAGTTCCTCGTCCATATACTGCTTGGCCTCGCTCGCCGGCGCGGAATAGCCGAGGAAATCGAGGTTCGCAGCCATGATCTCAGGGTCGCAGAGGAAGTTGATATACTTCTCGGCGGCTTCCTTGTTCTGCGCGTTCTTGGGGATGCACATCGCGTCGATAAAGAGGTTATAGCCCTCTTTTGGGAAGCAGAAGGCGAGGTTTTCGTTGTTTTCGAGCATGGTGAGGTAGTCGCCCGCGTAGTACGGCGCGATCCACGCTTCCTCGTGCTCCATTTTGCCGAAGACCTGATCCATGATGTAGTCCTGCACCAGATCCTTCTGCTCGGCGAGCTTCTGCGAGGCCGCGTCGAGGTCGGCGGTCGAGGTCGTATTCACGTCCTGTCCGAGCAGGAGCTGCGAGATGGCAAAGGCGTCGCGGCTGTTGTCGAACATGAGAATCTTGCCCTTGTAAGCCTCATCCCATAAAAGCGACCAGCTGTCGACCGGCTCGGTCACATATTTGGTATTGTAAATGATGCCGACGGTCCCCCATGTATACGGCACGGAATAGAGGTTGTCGGGGTCGTAGTTTCTGTTTTTGAACTGCTCGTCAATGTACTGGTAATTGGGGATGTTGTCGAAGTTGAGCGGGGCGAGCATATCCTCCTCCACCAGCTTGCCGATCATATAGTCCGACGGGATGATCACGTCGTAATTGGCGCCGCCGGTTTTCAGCTTCGTGTACATGATCTCGTTGGTGTCGTAGAGATCGTATACGACCTTGATGCCGGTGCGGCGGGTAAATTCCTCATTGACGTTGATCGAGCCTTCGGAGCCGTCCGCGATATACATGTTCCAGTTGTAGACGTAGACGACCTCACCCGTGAGGGGAACCGCGTCCTCGCCGTCGGCAAACGCCGTAAAGGGCGCCGCGAGCATGAGGGCGATCATCAGCAGAGAGAGCACTTTTTTCATTTCAGTTCGTTTCTACCTTCCTTGTATTTGGTTTATTTTCAGCCGTCAAGGCGGACTGAACGAGAGAGGAGCGCTTAGGGCTGGGGATCCACGCCGGGCGCAGAGACGTTGCGGCGCTGCTGGCGCCTGTCGTCGCGCGCCTGAACGATGTTCATCACAATCATAACCAGCAGCACGGCCATGAAGATCAGCGTAAAGAGCGCGTAGACCTTCGGCGGCAGCGGTTTTTTGGTATAGCTGTAAATCTCGACCGGCAGGGTGCGGAACGCCGGGCCGTAGACGAAATAGGAGATGACAAAATCGTCAAGGCTCATGGTAAAGGCCATCATCGCGCCGGTGACGATGCCGGGCAGAATCTCCGGCAGCACGACCTTGAAGAACGACTGCGCCGGGGTACAGCCCAAATCGAGCGCGGCCTCGTTGATGCTGGGGTTGAGCTGGCGCAGCTTCGGCAGCACCGAGAGGATGACATAGGGGAGGTTAAAGGTCACGTGCGCGATCAGCAGCGTCGTGAAGCCGAGAACGTTGTTGGTTTTCAGGAGCTGGCCGACAAACGCAAACAGCAGCGCAAGGGAAATACCGGTGACGATATCGGGGTTTGTCATCGGGATATTGGTGACGGTCATGACCACGCTGCGGGCGCGGCGGTTCATGTTGCGGATGCCGATGGCCGCGAGCGTGCCGATCAGCGTCGCCAGGAGAGACGAGAGCACGGCGATGATCAGGGAGTTGATGAGCAGCCGGATCAGGGAGCTGTCGCGGAACAGCTCGCCGTACTGCGAGAAGGTAAAGCCCTCAAAAATCGTGAGATCCTTGCCTGTGTTGAACGACGCGACAATCAGCAGCAGCATCGGCGCGTACAGCACGGCGAAAACAATCACGGTCACGACCGTGGAAACCTTTTTCATGGACGCGGAAGCTCCTTTCTCCGCCGCGGCGGAAGAGATCAAAGAGAGAAGATGCGGCGAGCCCTGCGCGGCGGCCCGCGCCTCAAAGGCGTTGAGCGCTGCGGGCGATCACACGGCATCGCCTCTACGGGCTGCCGAAACGTTTTCCGTTCCGCGGGGGGGCGCGCCGATTTGCGCGCCCCCCCCGCGGAACGGGGCAGCGCTGCCGCAGGCAGGAAAAATGTCAATAGAGGCTGACCTCGTCGCTGTCGGTAAACTTGTTCATGATCCCCATGCAGATGAAGATAATGACCATCAGGCACAGAGACATCGCCGCGCCGACGTTGATGTTATAGGTCGTTTTGAACTGGCTCTCGATGATGTCGCCGATCATCGCCGTCCCCGTGCCGCCGAGCTTTTTGGAGATATAAAACGTGCTCACAGCGGGGACGAAAACCATCGTCACGCCGGAGATGATGCCTGGCAGGCTGAGCGGGAGCATGACGCGGGTAAGCACCTTGGCGCTGCTGCACCCCAGATCCTGCGCGGCCTCGATCACCGAGGGATTGACCTTCACCAGCACGCTGTACAGCGGCAGGATCATATACGGCAGGTAGTTGTAGACCATGCCGAACACCACGGCGGCAGGCGTGCGCATCAGCGTCACCGGCCCGATGCCGAGCATGGAGAGAAACTGATTGATCAGCCCCGTATCCTCCAGAATCGCCACGAGCGCCAGCGTGCGGAGCAGAAAGCTCATGCACATCGGCAGCATCACCAGCAGGATCAGAAACCGCTGCCGCGACGGGCGGGCGTTGGCGATCGCATAGGCGACGGGATAACCCAATACGAGGCAGATCACCGCGGAGATCGCCGCGAGCCACAGCGAATCGGCAAACGTCGGCAGATAGTCGCCGATGGCCTTGATGTTTTCCAGCGTCAGCTTGCCGGTGTGGATGTCGGTAAACGCGAAATACGCGCACGTCCCCAGCGGGACAAGGATGAAAATCACCATCCAGACGATATAGGGCGCGGCGAAAAATTTAGATTTCATTTTCCGCCTCCGATGTCTGCTCATCCTCGCTGTATTCGTTGCTGAACGACGAATAGTCGCCGAAAACGCCGGAATATTCGCTCTTTTTCATAATATGGATGTCTTCGGGGTTGATGACGAACGCCACATCCGCGCCGACGCTCTGGTAATCCGTGGACTGAATCAGCCATTTGAACCCCTCGACGTCGATGATAAACTCATAGTGAACGCCCTTGAAGGTCGCGGAGACGACCGTCCCCTTGATGTGGCCGCTCTCGTAGGGGATAATATCGATGTCCTCGGGGCGGATGACGACGTCCACCGGCGTATTTTTTCCAAAGCCCTTGTCGACGCATTTGAAGCGCCGGCCGCAGAATTCGACGAGGTAGTCGTCGAGCATAACGCCGTCGATGATGTTCGATTCGCCGATAAAGTCGGCGACAAAGGCGTTGCGCGGCTCGTTGTAGATGTCCTCTGGCGTGCCGATCTGCTGGATAACGCCCTTGTCCATGACGACGACGCGGTCGCTCATCGCCAGAGCTTCCTCCTGATCGTGCGTCACATAGACAAACGTGATTTCCAGCTGCTGCTGAATCCGTTTCAGCTCGGCCTGCATATCCTTGCGAAGGCGCAAATCAAGCGCCCCAAGCGGTTCGTCCAGCAGCAGAACCCGCGGACGGCACACCAGAGCGCGCGCAATGGCGACCCGCTGCTGCTGTCCGCCCGAGAGCGTCGTGCTCGTCCGCCGCTCAAAGCCGCGGAGGTTGACGAGTTCGAGCATCTCCATCACGCGGCTGCGGATCTCCTTTTCGGGGAGCTTTTGCAGCCGCAGCCCGAAGGCCACGTTTTCAAAAACGTTGAGATGCGGGAACAGCGCGTATCGCTGAAAGACGGTGTTGACCTTGCGCTTATAGGGCGGCAGATCGTTGATGCGCATGCCCTCAAAGTACAGGTCGCCCGAAGTGGGCGTTTCAAAACCGCCGATGATTCTCAGTGTCGTCGTCTTGCCGCAGCCGGAGGGGCCGAGCAGCGTGACGAACTCTTTGTCATGAACAGTGAGGTTGACAGACCTTAATACCTCCTCGCCGTCATAGCTCATGACGATATCGGCGAGGCGTATCAGCTCCTTTTCCATTTATCCTCCCCCTTTTCTCAGGCTGAGTCGCGCTTTACGGCGCGTGATATATACTATATATCGAAATCCCCAAAATGTCAAGGAATTTCTCAAAATTCCAGAGATTTTTTTGAAATTCGGCGGTCCGTCCAAATAAGCCGCGCTGACAAAGCGGTTTGCTCCGTCATTCTAATGAATCCTCCGCTTTGCTCCCGTTTCCTTATACGGCATGTCGTTTTCGCGCGTTTGGCTCCGTATCCGCGGCCGAAGCCCGCGAAAGCCGTTTTCATTCCGCGCGCGGCAGCCGCACCGGCAGTCCCGCCAGCGTGACCTCCGGCGCGGTAAAGACGCGGTTTTTCAGATAGGAGAGCGAGCCGCCGTCTGTCAGCGGAGAAAAATCGAGCTTATAGGAATACAGCGCCTGCCCGCCCCGGATTCCGCCGCCGCGCCCGTATTTCGTATCGCCTGCCAGCGGCGAGCCGATCGACGCGAGCTGGGCGCGGATCTGGTGCGTCCGCCCGGTTTCCAGCCCGCACTCCAAAAGCGTCAGGCCGTTTGCAGCGCGGCCGAGCGTGCGGTAGACCGTCGCGGCGTATTTCGCGCCGCGCACAGGCGTCCGGCTGACGGCGACGCGGTTTGCGGCCGCGTCTTTGAGAAGATAGCTCTCGATGCGCCCCGACGCCGGGCGCGGCGCGGTTTCGACGAGGCAGAGATAAAACTTCTTGACCTCGCGGTTTTTGATGATCGCGTTCATATCGCGCAGCGCCGCGGCGTTTTTGGCGGCGATGACAAGGCCGCCGGTATTGCGGTCGATGCGGTTGCAGAGCGCCGGCGTAAACGAATGCTCGTCGGCCGGGTCCCATTCGCCCTTGGCGTGCAGATAGGCGAGCACGCGGGCGATCAGCGTGTCCGGGCTTTTGCTCTCGTCCTCATGGACGACGAGGCCGGGCTTTTTGTCGATGATGAGGAGGTTTTCATCCTCATAGACGATCCCGTCCAGCGCGCCGCCGTGAAACCGGTAGGCCTCCGCCTCGGCGCGCGGCTCCAAAAGCGCCTCGCCGAGATACATCGTCAGCACGTCGCCGGCGGACAGCCGCGCCGCCGGGTCGGAGACGCGCGCGCCGTTAATCTTAAAGTGCTTTTTTCGGATCAGCTTTGCCGTCAGCGACGGCGGCAGATGCGGCAGATACGCGGCCAGAAAGCGGTCGAGCCGCTTGCCGGCGTCGTTTTCATTCAGAATGATTTCTCTCATAGCTCCGCTCCTTCCGCGCAGAGAGGCGCGCCGTTTTCATAAAAACAGCGTTTGTTTCAAGCCGGCCCCATTCGGGGCAAAGGCTCTGCCCCGCCGATGACGAACCGGCGGGCGGTCAGGACGCGGCCGCAGCGCCGCCTGTTCCATGCCCGTCCGTTCAGGCTTTTCCCTCGCGCTCCAGCTTCTCCCGCTCCGCCTGCGCAAGCCGAAGATAGGCCGGCCGCAGCGCCGCGGCGTCCGTCAGCGCGACGCCGTCGGCAGCCGTCCCCCCGGCCTGTACGGTCTGTACGGCCGCCCACGCGGCCAGCGCCACGCCGTCGGCATGCTGGAAGCGCGCTTCGCCCTCCGGGACGGAAAACGGCACGGCCAGCGGCCGCTCCGCCGCGCCCGCAGCGGCCAGCGTCGCGCCGTCGCCGACAAACAAAACCGGACGGCTGCGCCGCTCCAACAGGTCGAACAGCTCTCCGAGGCCGAGCGCGCCGTCGGCTTCGAGCCGTTCTGGCGCGCCGCCGGAGGTATCGAACAGCGCCGCATAGACCTGCCCCCTGCGCGCGTCCATCACCGGACAGACGACGCCGTCAAAGCCCGGGTGCAGGTACGCCATGGCCAGCAGCGTCGAAACCGCGGCGCACGGTTTTTCAGCGGCCCAGCCGAGCCCCTTCACCGTGCCCACGCCGATGCGAAGCCCTGTAAACGACCCGGGGCCGGCGGCGACGGCAAAAAAATCAACCGCCGCCGGCGTCAGGCCGGCCGCGGCGAGGACGCGCTCGGCCATCGGCATCAGCGTGACGCTGTGCGTCAGACCGGCGTTCTCAAATTCCGAGGCGGCAACGCGGCCGCCGCGCAGCAGCGAAACGGAAACCGGCTTCGCCGAGGTTTCAAACGCGAGAATGGTCATGTCGGTTTTCCTCCTTTGGGAAAACGGAATAGGCGATTGTAAAACTCTTGCTTTCCCATTCCAATTCGTTTTTGAGGTGGCTTTGCCGCCTCAAAAACTCGACTTTGGCGAGCAAAGCGAGCCCTCGCGCCGGCCAAACGAGCGCAGCGAGGGCGATCAGCGCGAGTCTCTCGATTGGAAAACGCAGTTTTACAATCGACTAGAAAACGGAAAGATATTGAAGTCTACCGCCGGAGACGCCCCGCCCTTTGCGCTTCAAAGCGCGGCAGGGGGCTCTCATTCGGCTTAGTTTTTGGGCCTGACCGGCGTAAAATAATCCATCTGGGCGTAAGAGAGAATCTTCTGCGCATTCGGCGAGGTGATGATATGCCCCATCGAAGCGCGGCGCGCATCCCGTTCAAGGCCGTTTGCGGCTAAAAACTGGTCGACCTCGATATTCATGGCCTTGATATCGGTCTTCTGGTCGATATCCGTGGCGACGGCATACAGGCCGCCTTCAAAATCCACGACCTCAAACTCGGCCGGCACGTCCAGACCGTCGTCATAGAGATAGAGCCAGCAGACGCCGCCTGCGGCGTGCGAGCAGAGAAAGTCTTTGGGATAAACGCTGTACGGAAGCGCTGAAAACCAGCGGCCGAACGCCTCGAATTTTTCTTCTCCGAAAAAGCCCGCGCCGGAGGATACCATTTTGCATTTGGGAATTTCAATGATGCGGACGCTCTGCATCTCGGTCACGCTCCTGTTCATGTCTGTTAATTTTATCTGGAAAATCAAGCGAAAAACGCGCCGAACCGGTTTCAGGTGCGTTTTGGTCTGAAACGCATAAATCGCCCGCTCCGTCTCAGGCTTCGGGAGCAAGGCGGTATGCGCGGAGGGGGCGGAGCCCAAGCCCGCTTGTTTCGCGGGCCGGACGGCGCGGCGCCTTACGGAACCGTTATGCTGATCTCCCGGGGCTCCTCGCCGCTGCCGCTCATATGAACGCGCACGGCGTCGTCCGGCAGCAGCGCCGCCGCGTTTTCCGCCCATTCGACGGCGACGGGAACGCCCTCGGCGAGATAATCGTCCCAGCCGATGTCGTCGAGGCCGCCGGCGTCGAGGCGGTAGATGTCAAAATGATACAGCACCGTCTTCCCGCCCGCCCGGTAGTCGTTGACAATGGCAAAGGTGGGACTCGTCACCGCGCCCTGATAGCCGAGCGCCCGGGCAAGGCCGCGGACAAGCGCCGTCTTTCCGGCGCCGAGATCGCCGGTCAGCGCGAGCACGCGCCCGCCCGTACAGATTTCGGCCAGCCGCGCGCCGACCTGCTCGGTCTGCTCCGGCGAACGGGAGATTACGGTATCGGCCATGAAGAGTCCTCCTTTCCGTCGGCTCTGCGCTGCGGCACAGCAAGTCGGGCAAGCCGCCGAAGCGCCTGCCGCCCGACAGAGCCGCCGCTCAGAACAGGCCGACGACCTGTCCGTTTTCGTCGATATCAATCGAATTGGCCGCCGG
>QAMX01000176.1 GCA_003149835.1 Clostridiales bacterium | reverse complement strand
CTGAGCCTGTGCGGGTATCATCGCCAGACGACGCCGCACATCGAGCGCATGGCGGAGGATGGCGTCAACTTTGTCAACTGCTTCTCGCCGAGCATTCCCACGCCGCCGGGCTATTCGGCTCTGCTGACCGGCCGCGACTGCTTCGGCACGGGGATTGTCACGCTCAGAAACGTCCCGAATCTCCCCGAGGGCATTACCTTGCAGGAAGAGCTCACGAAAAACGGCTATAACTGCACCTGTATCGGCTTCGGCGACGGGCAGTATACGCACGGCTTCCAGAAATACATCAACTATTCCGGCTGGGGCGCCGACCGCGAGGACGGCAAATCCCACAAGGCGGAGAACATGAACGACGTGGCGATCCCCGAGCTCAAACGGCTCGCCGCCGAGGATCAGCCGTTCTTCCTCTTCCTGCGCCATATGGACCCGCACTCCCCGTATCTGCCGCCGGCGCCGTTCGACCGGATGTTCCATTCGGGCGACGAGTGCGACCCCGACAACCACTCGCTCGACGAGCTCTATGCGTTTGAGCCGTTCCGCGATTATTTCAGAGAATGGTTCCCGGCCGGCTGTACCGACAAGGAGTACATTAACGCCCAGTACGACGGCGCGATCGCCTATATGGACAGCTGCATTCAGCGCATCTTCACAACGGTGCGCGAGCTCGGCATCGAAAACGATACGCTGATCGTTCTCACCAGCGATCACGGCGAGACGCTCGACGAGCACAGCTGCTACTACGATCATCACGGCCTCTACGAGGGGACGCTGCACGTTCCGCTCGTCTTCAAGCTGCCCGGCGTCGTGCCCGACGGCTATGTGTTCGACGACTATGTCCAGCAGAAAGACGTTATGCCGACGATTTTGGAGATCCTCGGAATCAAGACAAAGCTCAAATTCGACGGCCGCAGCCTGGTTCCGCTCTGGACGGACGGTGAGCGCGAGGCCGAGCCGGAGATGTATCTGACCGAGGCGACCTGGATGCGCAAGCACGGCTGGCGCACGCCGGAGTGGAAGCTCATCGTCTCTTTGGAGCCGGATTTCCACTTCAAGCCGAAGGTCGAGCTTTACAATCTCATTAAAGACCCGCTTGAACTCGACAACGTCGCCGACAAAGAGCCGGCCGTCGTCAAAATGCTGACGCAGCGCATGGAAAAGCACATCGCCAAGCGCAAAAAAGCCTATAAGACGGAGAACCCCATCGACGTCGCCGCGACGATCTGGAATCCGCTCAACCGCCCGTTTGAATCGAGCGAGGAGGCGTACACGACGCTGCATATCGGCGACCCGAAGGCGGCTCAGAAGCTGCAATCGCAGGAGAGAAAATAACGGAAACGAGATGAGATCATGCAGAGAGTTTGCGTAATCGGCCTCGGCCATATCGGCAACCTGCATTCGAGAATCTATAAAGGTTGCAAAAATGCGGAGCTGGTCGGCGTCTGCGACCTGATCGAGGAGCGCGCCGCCGCCGCGGGCAAAGCCTACGGCGTGCCGTATTACCTTGACGCGCAGAAGATGCTCGACGAATTAAAGCCCGACCTGTGCAGCGTCGCCACGGGCGGCTATGAGTACAGTTCCGACCACTATAAGCCGTCGATGCAGGTGCTCGCCTCCGGCGCGCATCTGCTGTGCGAAAAGCCGATTTCCAACGATATCGGCCATGCGCGCGAGATGGTGGCGCTGGCGGAGAAGAACAACCGCTGCTTCGGCATCGATTTTAATCACCGCTTTACGCCCGCGTCGTTTGAGGCGGAGAAATGGCAGCGCGAGGGCCGCCTCGGCGACCTGCTGTTCTGCAACATGGCGCTCTGGATCGGCAAGCCCGGCGAATTCGAGTCGCCGTACTACCATCTGAAAGCGCTCAACCCGCACAGCGTCGACATGATGCGCCACTTTTGCGGCGATATCGAAAAGGTGCAGTGCTTTGCGATGAAGGCGCCGGGGCGCAACATCTGGTCGAGCGCCTCGATCAATATGTACTTCAAATGCGGCGCAATCGGCCACCTGACGTCGAGCTACGATCTGGCGCGCGGCCATCCGATGGAGCGCTGCGAGGTCGCCGGCACGAAGGGGCGCATGGTCGTCGAAGACATGTGGCGCGAGGCGACGCTGTACCCCGCCGACGACATGACGAAGCTCTGCTACACCAACCCGGTGTTCGGCGGTTATTCCAATTTCGACGACACCTTCCGCTGCCGCATCGAGACGTTTGTCAAACAGGTCGACGAGGGCGTCGCGCCCGCGCAGATTAACGGCAGCGGCAAAGACGGGCTGGAAGCGCAGCGCGTCATTCACGCGGCGATCAAGAGCCTTGACGAAGGCAGAATCGTCGAAGTCGCCGAGATTTAGTAGCGAGGCGCATTTGCTGAAACACAGAGATGATTTGAATGATTTTTATAAAAAGGAGCTGACGCAAAATGGCGATTAAAGTAGGCGTCGTCGGTATGGGCGGCATCGGCAATACCCACGCGCGCGCGTATGTGAGCGACCCGCTGGCAGAGCTGATCGCGGTCTGCGATATCAACCGCGAAAAGGCCGACAAGGCGGCGGAGGAATACGGCGTCAAGGCGTATTATTCGCTCAAAGAGATGATCGAGTCCGAGCCGGACCTCGAAGCGGTTTCGATCTGCACCAGCGGCTATGAAAACGGCTCGTTCCACTTTGAACCGGCGATGGAGGCGCTGTCCTACGGCAAAAAGGTGCTCTGTGAAAAGCCGCTCTGCGCCGATATCCGCGACGCGCGCGAGCTGGTCAAGTACGCGGCCGACAACAAGCTGTACCTCGGCTGCAACCTCAACCACTATTTTACCGAGCTGGCCGCCAAGGCGAAGAAATTGCAGGAGGACGGCGAGATCGGCGAACTGGCGTACTGCCTGCATAAGGTCGGCTTCGACGGCAGCGACGCGGGCTACGGCGGTGTCGGCGATCCGAAATCGCGCTGGCTCAAACCGTATTCGCACTGCAAGGCGTTCCTGACGCACCCGTTCTCGGTCATGCGTTACTTCTGCGGCGACATCACGCATGTGCAGGCGTTCCTCGACCGTCCCGGCGTCCGCAAGACCGCGGGCGACCCGATGCTGTCGATCAACAGCGTCAACTGCAAGTTTGAGAAGGGCGGCGTCGGCGTTCTGATCAGCCAGCGCGGCGACGCGCGCTTCGGTCTCGGCGGCTGGTGGAGCTATGAGCACGCCGGCACAAAGGGCACGTTCTGCATCGAGAACTGCGTTGAAAAGCTGACCTATTGGCCGGGCCACCGCCCGGGCGAGGACGGAAAGCTTGTTATGCCCGAACCGGAAGTCACCGACACGGGTATCAAGAACTTTGACGCCACTTTCCCGGTGCGTATCCACGCATGGCTGGAAGATCTGACCAACAAGGTTCACTACGAGTTCATCCGCTCCTCCGGCCGCGACGCCCTGGCGACGCTGGAATACATCGAAGCGGTGATCCAGTCCTACGAGTCGGGCGGCGAAATGGTTCGCCCGCATCCGCTGCCGGCCATCCACGGCACGCCGGAGTATATTCACTGACAAACCCGCGCACAACCTGCACGGAACGCATACCGCGCCCTGCGTCCGGATATTACTCCGGACGCAGGGCGTCTGCTTTTCCCGCTTTTTGTGGAAAAAATAAAAAGAAAAAACGAAAATTATATTGATCATCGAGCCGGAGAATGGTAAAATGGAAACTGAGAGATCGGAAAAAGAACGGCGGCCGACAGGGGGATGACAGGGGGCGGAACAGCCCTCTGAAAGATGTGCTGTTATCCCGGCAGCCGGCGTTTTCCGCCGAGAAAACCTGTGGACTGTTTGAAGGCGTATACCTGAAATGCACTGGACGGGGAGGAAATGACGATGGCGAACAGCGAGGAAAAAAAGCTCTTGCGGGAGCTTGCAAAGCGGTATCTGGATCTGGCTCGGATGCCTGTCAATGAGGAACGGAAAGAGCGGATGAAACGGACAAACGATCTCACGCCGGGACTGCGTCCGGCCGTGTGGATTGATGAGATTCCGTGGCATGAGATGGATATTGACGGACAGCTGAGCCTTGTCTGTGAAGATCCCTTCGCCCGCAGAATGGAATGGTTTTTCAAAAGCCAGCTGTACCGATGGAAGTATATTCAGGCGGATATGGTGCTTCTGCCGTATTATGCCGTTCACAAAAAGTATTCGTCCACGGGAAACGGTCTGGATACGGATGAACGGATCATCAAGACGGATAGCAGAAATCATATTGTCTCCCACGCCTATCACGACATGCTGGCGACGGAGGAGCAGCTGGCAAAGATGAAGATGCCCGTGCTGACCGCATGCCCCGAAAATGACCGGAAAAATGTCGAAATGGCCGAAGATATTTTAAACGGGATTCTGCCTGTGAAGCTGACGGGCCATCAGTTCTATTATTCTCCGTGGGATACCATCGCCACGCTGCGCGGCGTGGAGCCCATCCTGATCGATATGATCGACCGGCCTGAATTCCTGCACAAAATTGTCAGCCGCTTTGCGGAGCATCAGGCGGCGGTGATGGATCAGATGGAAGCGCTCGATCTGCTGGATGCTGAGCCGGTATCCCTGCACTGCACGCCGGCCTTTACAGACGATCTGCCGAAGCCTGCGCCGGACGGAAAAGTGAGGCAGAAGAATGTGTGGTTCCGGGCGATGGCGCAGATGTTCAATGTGGTTTCGCCGGCGATGCATGAAGAGTTTGAGCTTCAATACATGCGGCCGCTGATGCAGCGCTGCGGGCTGGTGTATTACGGATGCTGCGAGCCGCTGGACAACAAGATTGATTTGCTGAAAACTGTGCCGAACATGCGGAAAATCGGCGTGAGCCCGTGGTCGAATCAGGAGCGCTCGGCGGAACAGATGGAGAGCCGCTATGTCTTTGCCCGGAAGCCGAATCCGGCTTTTGTGGCGGGAACGTTTGACGCTGAAACGGTGCGCCGCGAAATCCGGGAAACCGTTGAGCTCTGCATCCGCTACAAATGCCCGTATGAATTTGTGCTGAAAGATATCAGCACCGTGTCCTATAAGCCGCAGAACCTGATTCAATGGAATCAGGTGGTTCAGGAAGTTCTGGATCACTATTATCGATGAATATGCGATTGGAGTTGGAGGCGTAGAATCATGTGTAAAAGGCTTTGCCTTTCCCTGATGCTCGCTGCACTGGCTTTTCTGTCTGCGGCGTGTGATCGAAAGCTGCCTGACAATTTCAGCGGAGCGACGGACAAAACCGACATCGGCAGGCCGGAAAGCACGCCCGTATCGGAGAATGCATCCGTATCGGATATACTTCCTGTATCGACCGCGCCG
>QAMX01000062.1 GCA_003149835.1 Clostridiales bacterium | reverse complement strand
TCCGCAGCCGATGGCTGTAAAGCCGCGCCTTTCCCGAACCGCGATACACAAACGCCTCAAAAAAAATCGGTTCTGCCCTCTGAACGCGCATTCAGAGGGCAGAAAACCGTTTGATCTTCTGATATGGATTTCTCTTTCGCTGTCGCTCAGTTTCCGTAAAAATCCGCGCGCATTCGCTCGATCTCCTCCCGGTGCGGGCAGGACGCTGCGGCGCCCTTTTTTTGTACGGCGGCGGACGCCGCAGCGCACGCGAGACGCACCGCCTCCGTCTCCTCCGCGCCGCCCGCCAGCGCCACGGCGAGCACGCCGTTGAAGCAGTCGCCTGCGCCGGTCGTATCGACCGGCTTGACCTGCGGCGCAGGGATATGCGCGCGCAGGCCGCGCCGCACAAGGGCTGCGCCCTTTTCTCCCAGCGTGATCACCGCGCAGGCCGCGCCAAGCGCCGTCAGCCGCTCTCCGGCGGCGAATGCGTCCTCGATGGTGCTGATCCGAATGCCTGTATAAAACTCGGCTTCCGTCTCGTTGGGCGTGACATAATCGGCGCTGGCAAGAAGCCGCTCCGGAATTTCCCGCGCAGGCGCCGGGTTGAGAATGCACAGTTTTCCATGCTTTTTTGCCAGCTCCGCCGCCATGAGAGACGCCAGCGGGTCGATTTCCAGCTGTAAAAGCACCGCGTCCGCCTGCGCAAGCTCCGGCTCTGCGGCGGCAACGTCCGCGGCTGAAATGCGGGCGTTCGCGCCCGAGGCGACGACGATACGGTTTTCGCCGCTCGTTTCATCGACGATGATCGTCGCCGTGCCGGTCGCGGCGGCTGCGGTTTCGCGCACGTGCGCGGTCGAAATGCCCTCGCTGCGATAGTGCGCCAGCGCGACCCCGGCCAGAAAATCCTCCCCTACCCGCGTGATCATACAGACGGCTCCGCCTGCCCGCCGCGCCGCCGTCGCCTGATTCGTCCCCTTGCCTCCGACGTTCATCTGAAACTCGCTGCCGAGCACGGTCTCGCCTCCGCGCGGGACGACCGGCGTGAACACCGTCAGATCGACGTTGCAGCTGCCGACCACGGCAATCCGCGCCTGTCTCTCCATTGGCTCCGCCTCCCTTTCCGGTTGGTTATTCCTGTCATGATTATAAAGGAAAACCGCGGCGATGTCAAACGAAACAAGCATGCGCGCGGCGGCCGGCAGCGCCGCCTCAGGCTCGGGAAACGGCGGCCGCACTCTCGCGGCGCGCAGGCTTTTCTCTGTTTGGATTTGACACGGCGCGTTTTTTCTGATACAATCCAATACGAGCCGCGGCCTGCGGCTCGAAAAGAAAGCGCGCCGGATGGCGCGCAGAAGGGAACTGATTCGACGATGACGAGCTTTTCCGAGCTGGCGGCCGCCCGCGAGAGCTGCCGCAGCTTTTCAGACCGGCCTGTGACGGACCAACAGCTTCGTTCGCTGATTCAAACCGCCGCCATAGCGCCGTCGGCCTGCAATTCGCAGCCGTGGCAGTTTATCGCCGTCAACGGCGGCGAGCTTGCCCGCGCCGTCGCCAAAAGCGCGCAGGGCATGGGCATGAACAAATTCACCGATCAGGCTCCGGCGTTTATCGCCGTCGCCGAGGAGCCCGCCAACCTTCTGTCCAAGGTAGGCGGCAAGCTGAAAGACCAGCAGTTTGCCCAGATTGATATCGGCGTCGCCGTGGCGCATCTCTGCCTGCAAGCGACGGATATCGGCCTCTCGACCTGTATCCTCGGCTGGTTCAATGAGAAGAAGCTGGCCGAGCTGCTCGGCGTGCCGCCGTCCAAGCGGATTCGCCTGCTCATCGCCGTCGGCTACGCGGCAACGGACGCGCTCCGCCCCAAAAAGCGCAAGCCGTTCGACGAGATCGCCCGTTTTGTTTAGGGCGTATTATACTCCGCTCTCCCCGCACTCTAAGCGCCCCGCAGCTTTCTGATAAGCTGCGGGGCGCTTTATACAGCCGCTTTGCCGCCGTTCCGGCGGTGCGGCGCTGCACACGGATTTTCACGCCCGGCCATATACTAACAAGGGGGATACCGCCGTAACTCCCTGAAACGAAAAGAACATACGGAGAGAACGATATGGAAGAGACAACGCTCGACCGGCTGGAACTCGGCCAGTCCGCCGTCATCTGCGCCATCGACGCGGAGAGCGGCGAACACCGCCGGCTTCTGGATCTCGGCCTCATCGACGGGACAAAAATTGAAACCGTTCTGCTCAGCCCGTCCGCAGATCCAAAGGCCTACTGTTTTCGCGGCGCAGTCATCGCGCTCAGAAACTGCGACGCGCAGAAGATCAAAATCCGGCGGCTGTGAGGCCGCCTGCGGCGGCGCGAAGTTTTTTCCGCTCGTTCCGGTCGATTCGCCGCCGCATAAAAAACAAAAATGAGAAAAGAGAAGGAATTATGGGGATAACTACGCGAAAATCCGCTGTTTTACAAAGCTCTGACTTTCACATATGCCTTGCGGGAAACCCCAACGTCGGCAAAAGCACGGTCTTCAACGCGCTGACCGGAATGAAGCAGCACACCGGCAACTGGCCGGGAAAGACCGTCGAAAACGCCAGCGGACGCTTTACCTGCAAGGAAACCGGCCATACATTCACCATCGTCGATCTGCCCGGCACCTACTCGCTGCTTTCCAGCTCCGCCGAGGAGGAGATCGCGCGCGACTACATCTGCTTCGGCGGCGCGGACGCCACCGTCATCGTCGCGGACGCCACCTGCTTGGAGCGCAACCTCAACCTCTGCCTGCAAATCCTTGAAATCAGCCGCAAGGTCGTGCTGTGCGTCAACCTGCTCGACGAGGCGAAGAAAAAGGGCATTGAGATCGACTTAAAAAAGCTTTCCGCTCTGCTCGGAATCCCCGTCGTCGGCACGGCTGCCCGCAGCAAAAAGGGGCTCAAAGAGCTGATCGCGGCCACGGACGCCGCCTGCGCCGCGCATCCGCCGTCTTCCGCGCCGCGCGTTTGCTACGGCGATGCGCTCGAAAGCGCCCTCGGCCTGTTGACGCCGGCGGTCGCCGCAGCGGCCGGAAGCGCTTCGGTGGATCCTCGCTGGATCAGCTTGAAGCTCCTCGAAGGCGACGGAGCGCTGCTCAACACGCTGAGCGCTCATCTCGGCCGCGATATCCGCGAAGACGCGGCGGTCGCGGAAGCGCTTGCCGGCGCGCGCGCCGCGCTCGCAGACAGCCGCCTTGCGACCTCCGACGACATCACCGCGCATTCGGTGCTCGCCATCGTCTCCAAATCCGCGGAGATCTACGCGAGCGTGGCCAAAACCGTCTGCCCCGGCCGCGCCGCGCGCGACCGGCGGCTCGACAAGCTGTTCACCTCAAAAGCCACCGGCATTCCGATTATGGCAGGGCTGCTGGCGCTGATCCTCTGGCTCACCATCGCCGGCGCCAATTACCCCTCGGCGCTGCTCTCTCGGGCGCTGTTTTCGCTCGAAGACACGCTGATGGCGCTCGCCGAAAGCGTCCGCCTGAACGCATTCGTCTCGGGACTGCTGATCACGGGGATGTATCGAACCGTCGCTTGGGTCGTCTCCGTCATGCTCCCGCCGATGGCGATTTTCTTCCCGCTTTTCACATTGTTGGAGGACGCGGGCTATCTGCCCCGCATCGCCTTCAACATGGACAAATTCTTCTGTTCCTCCGGCGCGCACGGCAAGCAGGCGCTCACCATGTGCATGGGGCTGGGCTGCAATGCCTGCGGCGTCGTCGGCTGCCGGATCATCGATTCGCCGCGGGAACGGCTGATCGCGATTTTGACCAACGCCTTTGTTCCCTGCAACGGAAGGTTCCCCACGATGATCGCGGTCGGGTCGATCTTCCTTGTGGGCGTCGGCGCCGGTTGGGCGCGCTCGCTGCTGTCGGCGCTGCTGCTGACCGGTCTGCTCGTTCTCGGCGTCGCCGCCACGCTTCTCTGCTCGCGCCTGCTCTCGAAAACCGTGCTGCGCGGGGAGCCGTCCCGCTTTGCCCTCGAACTGCCTCCTTATCGCCGTCCCCAGATCGGAAGAGTGATCGTCCGCTCGATTTTTTCCAGAACGCTCTTTGTGCTGGGCCGGGCCGTGACGGTCGCCGCGCCGGCGGGCATCGTCATCTACCTGCTCGCCAACTGCCACGTCGGCGGCGTCAGCCTGATTGCCGCCTGCGCGGATTTTCTGACTCCGTTCGCCTCCTTTTTCGGTTTCGACGGCGCGATCCTGCTGGCGTTTCTGCTCGCGTTTCCCGCCAATGAGATTCTGCTGCCGATCATCATCATGATTTACATGTCCGGCGGCAGCATGGTCGATTACGCGTCGCTGGGCGAGCTGCGCATGATCCTCAGCGCCAACGGCTGGACGGCGATCACCGCCGTCTGCGTGCTGATCTTCTCGCTGTTCCATTTCCCCTGCGGCACCACGGTGCTGACGATCGCCCGCGAAACGAAGAGCGCCAAATGGACGCTGCTTGCCGTGCTGCTTCCGACGCTGGCCGGTCTGGCGCTGTGCGCCGTCGTCAACAACGTCGGCCTGCTGTTTTTGCGATGAGGCGCCCGTTCCGTTTTTCATACACAAAATTCCAATTTTTTTTTGATTGGAATCAGCCGTTTTGAGAGATAATAACGCAGAAGTCTTTGACTTCGCAGAAAATTATGAGAGACGGAATGAGAACATGTCGTTTATCAAAGGAATGGCGATTGGTGTCGTTACCGGCGCGATTGCCGGCGTAGTCATGATGCCCAAACCGAAAAAGCGCTGTGCAAAAATGCACAAGAGCGCCGACAAGGCGGCCCGCAGCATCGGCGAGCTGGTAGACAGCATCATATCGGTCATCGTATAGGGTGACGCGGCGGCCTCGCAGGGATCGGAAGACATCGGAAAGCTCGTCAACGGCGCGGAGCCGGCTATTTCTAAGCCGGCTCCGCGCCGCGTTCGTTGTGTGCCGCGCCTGTTTTCCCGCCGCCATGCCCCTTTCCAACGCTTGCGGCGCTTTTTTGGACAGACGGCGGCGGTTTGGCGCAGCC
>QAMX01000148.1 GCA_003149835.1 Clostridiales bacterium | reverse complement strand
CGGCGCATGCTGTCGGCGATGTTGGCGGAGGGAACGGTCGGCAGCACCAGCGCCGACATACTGACCTATCTTTCCAGCACGTTGTTTGCACTCGGCGCGGGGATGCTGTTCCTCCGTGTCTACCCGCTGCTTGTCAAGCTGATTTTCTGGCTCGGGCGGCGCTTCTGGCCGGCATGGGCCTACTCGGCGGTCAACCGTGTGGCGCGGAACAGAGACTGCTCGTATATCATGCTGTTTTTAATCGTCACCATGTCGGTCGGCATTTTCAGTACGGATGCGGCGCGGTCGATCAACAGCCACATCGAAAAGAATGTGCGCGCCACGGTCGGCGCGGATATTGATTACTGGCCGCAGTGGCAGATGTATGACGGCGAGGGAAACATCGTGCACGGCTCGGCGGAAAACGGCGGAAACATCGTCAAAATCTACGACGAGGGAGAACTGGTGCAGACCATCCGCGTCTCGTATTATGAGCTTCTGACGCAGTCTTTCCGAGGTTTTGAGGAAATATCCTCCATCGCGCGCGTTTATCGGGAATCCAACGTATCGCTGCGCGGCAACGGCGCCAACATGCAGGACGTCGACGTCATGTACGTTGATCCCTATGAGTTTGGCACGGTCGCCTTCTCCACGGCGAATATGAACACATATCATCTCAACGAGTATTTGAACGTCATGTCCCTGGACGAGGAGGCGCTGGTCGTTTCCAACAATATTTTAGAGAAGCTGGGCGTCAAGGTCGGCGACTCGCTGACGGTGATGAACTCCATCGGCAGCATCACAGGGACGGTCATCGCCGGCGTAGATGCGTGGCCGGGTTTTGATAAATACTACGAGACGGAGCGTGGCCGGGTTTATGAAACGGCTTTCGTCGTCGGAAACCTCTCCAAGCTGTTTTTCGAGCATGATCTCCGTCCCTACGCCTTTTGGATCAAAAAGGCTGAAAACGTGACGGATACCGCCCTGTATCAAACGCTGGCCGACAGCGAATTCGGCGTTCAGAGCATGGAGAGCGCGGCGCAGGAGGTCATAGACGAGAAAAACAGCCCGGTTCTGCAAGGCGCTAACGGGCTTCTGTCGGTGTCCTTTTTGACGGCGCTGATTATCTGTGCGCTCGGCTTTATGATCTATTGGATCATCTCCATCAAATCCCGAACGCTGCAATTCGGCATTTCGCGCGCGCTCGGGATGTCGAAGGCGGGGATTATGAAAATGCTCATCTGCGAGCAGCTCCTCGTTTCCGGCGTGGCGGCGGCGATGGGCATTTTGATCGGCAAGGTCGGCAGTACGCTGTTCGTGCCGATGTTAGCGATCAACTATACGTCCGTAGAAGACATCGTTCCGTTCAAAGTTGTGGCGACGAGCGGCGACCTGATCCGGATCAGCGCCATCGTCGGCGGTATGTTGCTGATCTGTATCGCCGTTCTCTCCGTCATGGTGATCCGGCAGAAGATCGACCGCGCCGTCAAGCTCGGCGAGGAATAAGGAGGCGTAGATGGATATGGAGCAATCTGACAGCGGTATTCTGATGCGCGGCGAGCATATCACACGCGTTTTCAAATCCGGCGCCGAGACGGTGTATGCGCTCAACGATGTCAGCCTTTCCCTGAAAACAGGGGCGCTGACGGTGTTGCGCGGCCGGTCGGGATCCGGCAAAACGACGCTGCTGAATATTCTCAGCGGGCTGGACACTCCGACGAAAGGCGCGGTTTACTTTGAAGGTAAAAATATTTCAGAACTGTCCGACCGCAAGCGCGACCGCCTGCGCGCGCTGAAAATGGGCTTTGTCTTTCAGTCCGTGGCGCTGATGCCGGATATGAACGCGATTGAAAACGTCGAGTATGGACTGCGGATCGCCGGAAAGTTTGATAAAAAGAGCCGCATAAACGCCGAAGCTTGCCTGCGTCTCGTAGGTTTGGGCAAGCGGATGCATCATCTGGCGCAGGAGCTTTCCGGCGGCGAACAGCAGCGCGTCGCCATTGCGCGGAGCATCGCGCATGCGCCGCAGCTGATTTTTGCGGACGAACCGACAGCGGAGCTGGACACGGCGATGGGGATTCAAGTCGTTGATATCTTCAAGCGGCTGATCCAGGAGCGCGGCATCACGATTGTGATGACGACGCACGATCCGAATATGCTTGAACTCGCGGACTGCGTCTATACCTTGTCGGACGGGGTGGTTGTCGATGGCAATGATTGAATGCGAAAACCTGGTGAAAATTTATAAAACCGATGAGATTGAGGTCATGGCCTTACAGGGGCTCGATCTTGTGGTCGAAGACGGCGAATTCATGGCGCTGATGGGCAAAAGCGGCAGCGGGAAATCCACGTTGCTGAATATGCTCGGCGGCCTCGATACGCCTACGGCGGGCAGACTGTTTGTACACGGGCACGATATGCTGCGGATGAAAAAGTCGCAGATGGTGGCTTATAAACGCCGCGAGGTGGGCTTTGTCTGGCAAAATAACGCCCGGAACATGCTGCCGTTTCTGAGCGCGCTCGATAACGTCATGCAGCCTATGGTTTATGCAGGGAAGCGCAACCGACGCGAACGCGCTGAAATGCTGTTGGAGCTGGTCGGGCTGAAACACCGGATGAAAAACAAGGTGGATCAACTCTCCGGCGGCGAACAGCAGCGCGTGGCGATCGCCATCGCGATGGCGAATGAACCAGCGCTTTTGCTGGCCGATGAGCCGACGGGCGCTGTCGATACGAAAACCGCCGATCAGATCTTCGACATCTTTCGCGAGCTGAACCAGACCTTGAAACAGACGATCGTCGTCGTTACGCACGATTACAGAATGTCGGAAAAGGTCGATCGCGTCGTCAATATCCGCGATGGAAAAACCAGCAGCGAGATCATCCGCAACATTAGCTATGCCGACGAGCTGGAACACATGCACCGGTTCCATGAAAACGCTCAGATTCGCACCGAATGGCTGATGCTGGACCGCGCCGGACGACTGCAACTCCCGCAGGAATATATCGACAGCCTGCGGATTGATATTCCCGGTAAAATTATCGCCGAACGAGACGGCGAAAAAATCGTTCTAAAAAAAGAATAAAGCCTGTCGCGCCTTGTGAACGAAGCGTTTGTCAATAAGGCGCGATTTTTCTTACGGCCCGCCAGACGCATTTCTGATTTTATGGATACTGCCTGCGGTCTTATCAGAGTGTTTTGACAAAGCAGATGATAGGAGCGAAACCATTTGTTTTCGGCGGGGCACTGCGAGGACCCACGGTCCAATTCGATCCTGAGGAGATCCCGATATGAAAAAATTAAATTTTACGCTGCCATTTGCAGGGTATGATCAGCTCTCTTTTATCAATTCATTTGCAAGCGTCTATATGTATCTCGAAAACATCGCCTATGACGACGATTATGTTTGTCCTCAAAAAGCGACCGGACATTGTAACGGCTGCGGCAACTGTAAGAGGAGCAGCGGCAGGATTCAGGAGGATCTCTATTTTCTGTTTGATACGCTGAGCGGCCGATCGTCGCTGCGCCCCGCTTTTGAAGGAGAAGCGCCGGATTTAGGCAGCAGCAGCGAAACCATTCAATTTTGTATGGGGTTTGCAGGCTATGATTTTATCAAAGTCACAGAGCGTTTCCGGGAAACCTTGGCTGCGGAGATTGACGCCGGCCGCCCTGTGATCTCGCTGATGAAAGACGCCCGTTTTGGGCGGACCCGCGTGTTGATCGGTTATGACGGCGATCAAATCATCATGGCGGATCCGAAAGGCGCTCAGCAAGCGCCCAAGGCCGCGCCTGTCTATGAGGACATTGACTGCATGTACGCCGTCGCCGGGACCGGCAGGGCAAAGTATTCCTTGGCCGACGGGCTTCGCAACATCCGGCGAGTGATGTCGGAGAATCGGGACAAACAGATCTGGGACGACTGCATCAGCCGCTTTCGCTACTGGGACAACAAGCTCCCCGATATGCCTTTTGAGCACTTGCGGGCGATGTTCAAAAGAATCTGCGATCTCGCGTGGTACAATTTTAACTGTCATAATTTCGCTGAAACTTTCCGCCACCGCGTCATCGACGAGCTCCGCAATCCGCAGCTTGACGGCGCGTGCCGCCAAATCGACGTCAGCTACGACGGCGCGCATACGCGCAATTGGCAGTTGATCGGTTTGTATGAATGCCGCGACTGGTCAAAGCGGTGGTATCATGAGTTGGAGTGGGGCATATGTGAATGCGTCGTACAGTGTTTACAGGCACTGAAACAATATGACGCGGAAGTGTTGTCGGCCGTCGATGACATGCTCGCCGTCCTTTCAAAGGCGGAAGCATCATGTCACGCTCAACCGTGATATCTATGTAAAAAGAAAGGGGTAGAGACAAATGAAGATGGTCGGTTCGCCGCGTGTTTTATGTGACGGCATGAAAGGGCAAAACTACTGGCTTCACGGCTGCATGGAATACGTCGCATCCTGCCTTGGCCTGGACCGGCGGTATGACTATTGGTTTTTCTCCGCAGTCGCGGGCGACAGCGTGACACAGCTCTATTCCAGAGACATATCGGCGCCTGTGTGGTATCTTTCACATGAACTCGCCGGCGATGTTCAGCTCGGCAAGATTTTCAACGCGATCGGGCGCAAATATACCCGCTATACCGACATCACGGATAAAACGCGCGGCCAATTTCTCTCTCAAATCAAAACCAGCCTCGACCATGGGCTTCCCGTCATTGCCCGCGGAGGAAGCAGCGGAAACATCAGTATGGATATCGAATACAACTGCATTGTCGGATACGATACAGAGGCGCTTTTTTATCTGATCTGCTCTGAAAAATCTCCGCAAAGCGTTGCGCCGCAATTCACCGAGCTGATATTCGTTGGCGAACCATGCGCAGACCTTCCGGCAATAGAGCAGGTTTACCGCGATGCCGTTATGCGTGTGCCCGAATGGCTGACAATGCCGTCGACAGATTCGATTTCTTTCGGTATCCAGGCGTTTTATGACTGGGCGGACTCGTTTGAAAACGGCTCTCTATCCGGGTTGCCGGAAGATCAGCCTGATATATGGAACGTTCACGGCACATATCTGTGTATGCTCGGCACAAATGGCGGCGGCGGCGGTCTTTTTGAACGCGCCCTGCATGATCATCCGGAGATGCGGTTTATAGAAAAAATTATACCGCTCTATACCGAGCTGAGCGAAATCTTTCATATACTGGCTTACCGCGACAGCCGCGGCAACAACGATTATGCAAACGGCGGCATGCTTGGGGGATTTCATATCGCGCGAGCCAGCGTAAAGGATCCGATCTTGATGAAGCCGGTATGCGAAAAGATACGCGAGGCGGCCCGAATCAGTGAAAAGATCGTCGACGTGTACAGAAAAGCCGCAAGCTCTTAATTCTTCCGATGGTGCGGATATCAAAAAGAACCCGAAACGGCCATGGCCGTTTCGGGTTCTTTTTTCTGAAAATCAGATGTTCAGGATCGTTTCACCATGTTCAGCCGAAGAGCCTTCGATACCGGCGCGGAGCGCGGCGATATCGCGCTTCATCGCGAGTGTGAACGACAAAATATCGCTGTGATGCACCACGAAGTTGGCGCCGGTTTCGCGGCACCAGTTTATTTCCTGGGCAATATCGCCGTTATAGTGTACATGGATACCGGACCCAAGCCCAGCCGCGCGGCCCTTGGAAAGAATCTCGCGTACCGCCGCATCATAACGCGGGTGCGTGTACTGCTCCGGAATTCCCAAGCTGCACGAGAGGTCGTGCGGCCCGATCAAAATACCGTCCAGACCTTCGACCGCGGTAATCTCGTCGAGGTTTTTCATCGCCGGTACGCTTTCGATGTTGACGATTAAGGTTTTCGAGCGGTTGGCGTTTTCGAGGTAAGCTTTCAGTTCCGGTTCGGGCTGTTCCGCGCCGCTGAGGATGTTTTCAAGACGTTGGCCTTTCAAGGGCTTGTATTTCACTGCGCCCACCAGCGCACGCACCTGCTCCGGCGTCTCGATATACGGCGCGATGATGCCCTCGGCGCCTCCGTCCAGCACGGTTGAAGCCGTATAGGGATCAGGGGAGGGGATGCGGACGATCGGCGCGATATTCATGGCGCGGAAGGTCTGGCACATCCACGAGAGCGTCGTGCGGTCGACACAGATGTGCTCCGTATCGATAAAAATATAGTCAAAACCGAGCGTCTGGATGGTTTCGGCAAATTTCGGGGAACGCGAGACCAGCATCATGCCGTAGACAAATTTTCCGCTGTGCAGGGCGTTTTTAAATTCAAAACCGTTCATATGATCCGTTTTCTTCCTTTCCCGTTCTGTACGCCGTCACCGCTTGTTGACGACGTTGATCGGCGCTCCATTGAGAAACGCCTGAATATTCTGCGCGGTCGTATCCATCAGACGTTTCCGCGCTTCCAGAGTCGCCCATGCGATATGCGGCGTGATCAGGGCGTTTTTGGCGGTCAGCAGGGGATTATCCGATTTCGGCGGCTCCGAAGAGAGCACGTCAAGCGCGGCGCCGGCAATCTTTCCGCTGTTTAATGCCTCCGCAAGCGCCGGTTCATCGATGAGAGGACCGCGCGCAGTATTGATGATAAAAGCAGTGGGCTTCATTTTGGCGATCGCGTCCGCGTTAATCATACCGGTGTTATCCGGCGTCAGGGGACAATGCAGCGAGATGAAATCCGACTGCGCGAGCAACTGATCCAGTTCAACGTATTCGTATTCGATATTTTGCGGATTGGGACGGGGAGGCGGGTTATAGGCGCAGATCTTCATCCCGAAAGCACGGCCGATCGCGGCGGTTCTCTGGCCGATCGCACCGAAGCCGACAAGACCGAGCACCTTGCCGTTCAGTTCCACCAGCGGCTGCTGCCAATACGAATAGTCCTGCGCGGCGCACCAGTCGCCATTGTGTACGGAGTCGCTGTGACGTGCGACTCCGTGACAAAGCTCCAAAATCAACGCAAACGTCAGCTGCGCGACCGAAGCCGTCCCGTAGGTCGGGACATTGGATACCGGAATCCCGAGCTCCGCGGCGGCCGCAATATCTACGATGTTATAGCCTGTGGCGATAACGCTGATAAATTTCAGGTTTTTCAGCGAAGCGAGCATATTTTTGTCCAAAATCGTCTTATTTGTCAGGAGAATGTCGGCGTCTTTGGCTCTCTCGAACACGAGCTCCGGCGGCGTACGGTCGTAGACCGTTAACTCGCCAAGCTGTTCCAGCGCGCTCCATGGATTATCGCCCGGATTCAGGGCATAGCCGTCCAGCACTGTGATTTTCATTTGATTGCTTCCTTTCTTCGAACGGAAATTGATATGGATAGGGTAGGGGTGATATTTCTATCCGCCTCTACATAAACTTGTCCGACGGAGGATATACTGAAAATAAGAACCAATACGGAGGTAAATTGTATGTTTGAGCTCACGCCATTTGAAGGGAAACACAATGATCTCTTTCAGAAATTTTTTGATTCTGACTGGGGACTGCCCGCGTTTAGGACGGATATCCGCGACGAGGGCAAACAACTGGTTCTGGAAGCGGAGCTTCCCGGATTTGAAAAAGACGATATCAGAATCGACATTCAGGACAATTATCTGACCATCAGCGCAGAACGAACGCAGGAACGCGGCGATAAGGATCAAAACGGAAATTATCTGCGTCGTGAACGCTCTTACGGGCGCTTCCAGCGAAGTTTTGATATCTCCAATATCGATAAAGAAAAGATCAAAGCCTCTTACCGGCACGGCATACTCAGTCTTTCGCTGCCGAAACGGGCTGCGGAGGAATTCAAGTCCAAACGCGTTGAAATCGAGTAAGGAGAAAGCCCCGCGGAAACCATAGACATAGGTTGGCCGCGTTTTGATTTTATGAAATCACCAAAAAAACGTTTGATCCTGATTGCTATCCGACGCCGCGGGCCGCGAATACCACATCGCTTTTATTATACTACTTTTTCACTCGTTCCGCAAGCGTTCAAACAACATCGAAAGCAGAAAATCCCAAAGCTTTTAAGACGCTTTCAAACAAAGAATCTTATGTTTCACGCACAGAAAAGACGAATCGCTCTAATCGTTGTCCGGTTTATCAAACACAGACATTTATAAAACAAGCGCCCCGCCAGGGCGGGGCGCTTGTTTTTAATCGAATTCGCAGGAGCGATCGGCTGTTACTGTCTGAAAATACCGTCAAGCTCCGCCTGAATTTTTCCCGTATAGGTTTCAGCAGCCTGCGCGACGGACATGTTCTTTGTATAAATATCGCTGTAAAGCTGCTTGCGCATGATCTCATGCATTTCACTCGAACATTTTGCAATGTTCATAAACGCATTGGGGAACGCATAGTTAAACAAAACGTCCACGGAATCCTCGCAGCCACGGAAGCTTTCGAGAACCAGTTCCTTATACGCTTCAAAATCCGTAACCTTTTCGCCGATCGCATTGAGGATGACGGCGGTCTTGGCATAATCGGTATTGGAGGTCATGATGATACTGGAATCGAGGTCAACCATATTGATGATGTACTTATCCGTGTCCGGACCCTTCGGGAAGGGGACCACGCCGAAATCGTCTTCCATCAAACCGGTATTGCTGTCGTTGAAATTGCCGCCGTAGAGACCGGCGAAAGCGGCCTTGCCTTCATAGAAGATCTGCCGGCGGTCGCCGCGTTGCGGAATAGAACCGTGCGCTTCGGGAACCATCAGATCGCCTTCACCGTTAACAGCCGCCATAAATTCCATCGCCTTGATCAGCTGCGGGTCGGTGAGGTTAGAGAGGTATTTGCCGGTCGCTTCGTCATAGACGATCGGCCCCGTGCCGTTGGTCCAGATTTCGTTACCGTCGCCATCAAGGGCGATCCCCCAGATGTCGTCGCCGACAGGATAGGTCAGGCCGTCGCCGGCAGGGTCGCTGACGCAGGCGCGCGCGATCTCCAAGAAATAATCGTAGGTCCATGTGCCGTTGCGAACAGCGTCAAAAATGACTTCGGCGGGATAGCCGGCGTTTTCAACGATCCTCTTGTTGAACGCGTAGCAGTGTCCCATGGCGATGTTATCATATATGCCGGACATATCAAAGCCCCAGATTTTGCCTTTGACATTCGTCATCTGCGTATAAATCTGATTGAAAACGTTTTCATTATACAGATCCAAGCCGGCGTCCAGCATTTCCTGGCTGTCGAGCGCCCGGAGGCCGCCCATCATGGCAAGCGGAATCCAGTTGGATTGGCGCGTACAGACCGCGTCGGCGTATTTTACGCCGCCGACGGCCGACGGCATCAGGGCTTCAAAATCCGTTCCCATTGTCTGATTGATTTCAATGGTGCAGTTGTATCTGTCTTCGATTTCATTGTAGATATCAGTCAGCTGAATGCCGAGCTCCGTCTCGTTGTCGGGCGCCATATTGGCGCGCCCCGTTGCGCTATGCGTCGGTTTTACCCAAACAAAAGCATAGCCATCGAGATTGATTTCGTCGTCAGTCGTGGTCGCAGGCGTCGACGTGCTGTCGCCGTTGGAGGAAGTAACAGGCGTCGAATTGTTGGTAGCGCTCGTCGTATCGGGATCATTCTCATTGTTCTGACAGGCCGCAAAAGACATCGCCAACATCAGAACCGCCAAAATCATAGCCATTACACGAAACTTGTTTTTCATTTTGGGAAGAAACTCCTTTCATCGTGCCCGTATCGGCAGAAACGATTTGTGCGCTTTGAGATCCATTTTTTTCTAAAAGATGCTCATAACTCCCCGTGACCAGTTTTTTGCGTTTCACCTCCTCAGACTACAAAATAGAAAAGGCCGAGAAACGGTACTCCCTCCCATTACCGTTCCGCGGCCTTTCCAAAACGCACAAAAATGCAAGAAGTTATCTTGATTCATATGTTTTCAGGGCTACCGCAGACGACGGAATGAATTTTTCATCCTTTCTGTCCGTAAACGGCGACCTCATCAACATGGCCATATTATATCGGATACGGGCAGAAAGTGCAACATGTCAAAAGGACATATTGCATTAAATCGCGTTGTTTAAGTGACAATTCGCTGCAAACAACAGCTTTCAAACGAAGCCGAGGGAATACCAATCAGCCACTGCACATAAATATCATACAGCAAATCCAGAAAGAAGTCAATAGAAATCAGCAAATATTTTGGAATAGAATCGATATTTAAAAAGGAAAAAATTGAATTTTATAAACCGAAAATACAAAACAATTCGACAGAAAAGACCGTGTATTCGGTGCCTTTCAAAAAGATATTCCTTTTTATTTGAATAAAAGCCTATAATTCAATAAAATCATCGCAATTTTATATATATCCTCAAACGCTGGCGCGAAGATATATATAAAAAAAGGATAATACGAAGAATAAATATCATAAACATGGACGGATTTTACAGAGCGTTCTGAGAGAAAACGGTTAATTTGAAAAATAGATTTATTTCCAAAAACGGTGGGAGATT
>QAMX01000113.1 GCA_003149835.1 Clostridiales bacterium | reverse complement strand
AGCGTCACGGACGCAGAGGCGGCCGGGTCGAACGGATCATGCGTATTGACCGCCATCAGCGCGCGGCCCTCGCCTGTTTTGGCCTGGAAGCAGCCGGCCAGGATCGCCTTGTCGCTTTCGATCCGGCAGAAGATCTCGGGCGTTCCCCTGTCTTTCTGCACGTTCTGAGCGATGAGCTGCGGCCGGATGCGCTCATGCGCATGCGAGAGGTCGCCGCGCACGCAGACGCCCGTGCTCTCATATTTCAGAAAATCCCCGCCCACGGCATGGAGCTCGCGGTTGATCTTTTTTGCATATTCATAGGTAGGATTTTTACGCCCCTCTTCGTCGACGCACGAGGTGGAAGCGTCCCACCAGCCCTTGCAGTAGGAGGCGTGCATGATCGACGTCGCGCCGTAAGCGAGGCACAGCGACGTCTGCCAGCGGAGCTGATACTCGCTGAGCAGCTCCTCCGCTTTCCATGCGCCGGTCTGAACGATGACCCACAGCTCCCGGCCGCTGCGCCGGCACGCGCTCGCGGCGATGTCGAGATTTTCCAGATATCCGTCGAACGGGCTGCCGGTATACGGATAGAAATCAAAGCAGAGATACGGCAGATCGATCTCCCGAAGATACTGCTCAATGTGCTCGTAATAGGTCGGATTCCCGAGCTGCGAAACCGTTTCTGCGGCGGTGTTCTTCGGAACGCTGGCATAGTTGGGGTACAGGTTGATAAAGGGGATTTTTGAAGGATAGACCTCTTTATAGTGCGCGGCGACGCGGCCGACGTGCGCGAAATCTTTCGCATTCGGCTCGTCTACCGGATAATCGCCCCAGAGCGCAGGGCTATCGGGATAACTTTTTCTCGCCGCGTCGAGCGTTTCCAGCGGGAACGCCGCCGCATAGCCTCCGGCATTTTCGCCGTCTCCGCCCCACCACATCGGGAACGTTCCCGAGGCGATGACGCCGATTTTATAGCGCTCGCACAGCGCCAGCAGCTTCTTATCCGGCTGCACGGCGACGAGAAAATCCACGCCCATCTCCGCGAGCTGCCGCACGCCTTCGGGGTTCCAGAGGTTTTCCGTAAAGTAATACGCGCCGATCGGATATCTTCCCGCTAAACGGTTCAACATAAAACCGCCCCTCTCTGTCTGGTACGCGCGCCGCCGCGATGGCGCCGGCGCAAACGCCGTATTTGTTTGCAAATATTATATCATCCGTATCTGAGGATAGCAAGCGTTTTGCAGGCAAAGGCTGGAATTTTCCGAATGGCGCCGTCAGCGCGCTTGCCATTTGCTTCGGTTCGGTGTATAATAAACACGTTAAAAATCGCCGCGCCGCAGAGCGGCGGGCAAAGACGAATGGATGCAAAGGAGCCGAAGGATTTCTATGAAAAATGCGCAGATCAAATCCGGCGTATGGCCGACAATGATCACGCCGTTCGCCGAGGACGGGAAAATCGATTACGGTATGGTCGAGAAGCTCGTCGAATGGTATATTGAGCGCGGCGTCGCCGGCATTTTCGCCGTCTGTCAGTCCTCGGAGATGTTCTTTTTGAACGAAGAGGAAAAGGTCGAGCTGGCAAAATTCATCATTGACCGGGTAAAGGGCCGCGTCGGCGTCGTCGCCAGCGGACACACAGCCGACGATTTTGACCAGCAGCTCCGCACCGTCCACGCGATGGCGGAGACGGGCGCCGACAACATCGTGCTGCTGCCGAACCGTTTTGCCCGCGCCGACGAGGGAGACGACGTGTTGATTCGGAATCTGGAAGCTTTCCTCGCCAAGGTCGACCCGTCGATTTCCTTTGGATTTTACGAGTGCCCCGCGCCTTATAAGCGCGTTCTCACGCCGGCGGTCATGTCCTTTATCGCCGACACCGGTCGTTTTACGTTCATGAAAGACACCTGCTGCGACGCTGAACAGGTGACGGAAAAGATCCGTACCGGCCGCGGCGTCGTCAAGGTCTTTAACGCCAACTGCGCTCAGCTTTTGATGACGCTGAACGCCGGAGCCGCCGGCTTCTCGGGCGTGATGGCGAACTTCCACCCCGAGATGTACGCCTGGCTCTGCGACAACTACGCCTCGCAGCCCGATCTGGCGCAGCGCGTTCAGAATTTCCTTGGCCTTGCCTCGTGCATTGAGGGGCACATGTATCCTGTCTGCGCCAAGAAATATCTCAAAGCCTTCTTCTTCCCGGAAATGAGCGACTTTACGCGTTCCATGGACCG
This sequence comes from Clostridiales bacterium, assembly GCA_003149835.1. GTDB lineage: Bacteria > Bacillota > Clostridia > Oscillospirales > QAMX01 > QAMX01. The sequence continues at coordinate 15,336 of QAMX01000113.1, read as the reverse complement.
CGACAAGTTCGCACCGAGCTTCTATACCGAACTGCTCCAAATGGAAGCGCTGTACAAGGAATTGCTGTCTGTCTGGGGCATCGACCTCGGCGTCAGGGTTTAAGCGCGTATGGTCAAGGTATCTCCTTCGATTTTATCGGCCGATTTCGCCGATTTCGCCGGCGCGGTGCGTATGCTCGACGCCGCCGGCGCCGACTGGATCCACTGCGACGTGATGGACGGCATGTTTGTGCAAAACATCTCCTTTGGACAGCCGATGATCCGCGCGCTCCGGCCGTTGACGAAAACGCCGCTCGACGTCCATCTGATGATCTGCGACCCGATCCGCTATATCGACGAATTCGCCGCAGCGGGCGCCGACATCATTACCATCCACGCCGAGGCCTGCACGCACCTGCACCGCGCTTTGCAGCAGATCAAAGCGCATGGGATTCTCGCCGGCGTGAGCCTGAATCCCGGAACCTCTCCGGAGGCCTGCCGCTATGTCCTGGACGACGCCGACCTGATTCTCTGCATGTCGGTCAATCCCGGTTTCGGCGGGCAGAAATTCATCCCCTCAACGTATCAGAAGCTTCGGGTTCTGCGCGAAATGATCGACCGCTCCGGCCGGTCCATTCTGTTGGAAGTAGACGGCGGCGTCAATTTGCAGAATGCTGCGCAGCTCCGCGCCGCCGGAGCCGACGTGCTGGTGGCCGGAAACGCCGTCTTCACTCACGAAGATCCGCAGGCAGCCATCGCCGCCATCCGGGAATCGTAATATTTTACCCGGTAATTCAGTGATAATCAAAAAGATTTTTTAAAACAAAACGGATCATCTGAACTCAGCAGATGATCCATTTTGTTTCATCCCTTCTGAGCGTCGAATCCCTCTCAATATTTTTTTGAACAGATTCCGTCGAAATATGGCTTTTCAAGGCGAAATGTGATATACTTATCCAGCACACCGAACACACCGGCACACACGACTTTCAGGAGGAACGCGTCATGATGGATTACCGTGACAATAATTTTCTGTTTCAATTGCTCGAAACGATGACAGACGGTGTTGTGCTTTTTCAAGACAATATCGCATTTTTCGCAAACAGTGCGGCGAAGCAGCTGCTTGAATCGGATCCGATTGAGAAATCGCTGTTTTATCTGCTCGGAAACACGGACGCCGAGCTGCTGGAAAAGGATGACAACAACAACACGGTTTTTTACCTTTTAATCCACCGCAACTGGGTCAGCGCCACTCTGAGCGAGCACGAAGGTCATGTTTCCATGCTCACGCTTCGGGAAGATACCGATGTGTATACGGATCCGATCCCCTGCCCTATGGATGAAAACGATCTTTCATGGCTGCGTATGATCGCATCCAAGATTTCGATTCTTTCCGACGCCTGCGGCGGAAAGCTTTCGCCCGATATGGGCGAAGAGCTGCATAAATACGCGGCGATGCTCCATAAATACATCAACAACAGCTTTCTGCGCGCAATGCCCCAGCCGGAATTTGATACTTTGGATGACTTAGCTTATTTCACCTTCGCCAGCCTTCTTGAATACGCGGTCGATCAGGTAAAGGATAGCCTCTCCGCAGTCCGCATTGAGCTTGATTATAGCCGAAAAAATGAAATTCATGACGCGCATGTCCGCGGTTATGTGCGGCATTTTCTCATGTTGGTCTACAATGCGCTCGACATTCTGATCTATCACTGCAAAGAGGCCTGCGGTTTTGCCGAGCCCAGCCAGATTACCGTGTCGGAGGGGGCGTCGCAATCGTATCTGTTCCTCCGTATCTCCACCTCGAAGCTCCGTCCGTTTCCGGCCACGCTCGACGTTTTGAGCGCTTATCAGCGCGAAAAACCGGAGCTGTTCACACCGGCCTACTGTGCGAGCGCCAAACTCGTTATCGCGACTGTGAAACTCTATAAAGGCATCATCGTCTCCAACGCCTCGGGCGACAAAACGGATATTCTCTTTTGTTTCCCGAAAGATTACGCCCGGCTCGCGTCGCCTTATGATTTCAGCGGTTGTACGGTATATCCGAAAATCGAGTTTTCCGACACGCTTTACAACAGCTCTTTTATGAATCAAGCCTCCGTTTAATATCGCGCAGCGCACTCTCTCCGCCCTGCGCCGGATACAAAATCGTTTTTCCGCCGCCGAACTGTTTTGTATCCGCCTGTATGATTTCTCGCGCGGCGGGAAATGGAGTAAAACAATGAAAAAGCGCCTGATCTGTCTGCTGTTGATCCTCTCTCTTGCAGCCTCTCTCCCAATGGCTGCCCATGCCGTTCCCCTGCCCGGCGAAGCCTCTGTGGAAATCGTTATTTCACCGGAATGGGAGGACGCCGGCGATTTCCACGAAGGACTGGCCCGCGTCTTTGACGGAAAAAAATGGGGATATATCGCCTCCGACGGCAGTCTGGCCGTCGACTGCGTCTGGGACATCGCCTCGGATTTCAACGAGGGGCTCGCGGCCGTCGCCACCGTCGAACCCGGCGTCTCCGCCCAGACGCCGGACATCCAAACCTGGCATTTTATCGACCGACAGGGAAAAATCGTCCGCACGGTCGGAACAAACGAAGCCTATTATTTTGATTCGCGCGCCTTTCTGACCGGCGTCTCCGACGGAACCTACCTCACCGCCCCCGGCGGCGAAAACACGGTTTTTGTCCATTCGATCCGCGGCGAAGCGTCATTGCCTGTCCGCTCCTTCCGCAGCGGTACGGCCTTCCGCGGCGGTTACGCCGTCGTCTCCGCCGCCGCCGACGGCGCGTTTACGCTGCCGCCGGCGCTGCAAAAGCTCGTCGGAGTGCTCGATGACGACGCCATGCCGGACGTCGTCATCGATTACGCAGGCAAAGTGTATTGGGACGGCGACTGGGGGATGATCCTTGCGGTAGACGGCGGGCTCGTCGTCTACAATTCCCGCGCGACCGGTCTCTGGGGCATCGATACGCTCGACGGCAAAGAGGTCGTAGCGCCGACGATTTCCGACCTCTGGTATACCTATCAAAACGGCGTGTTCTCCGTATTCTCCGGCGCTTATGCGACCGTCTGCATCAACGACAGCTTTTGCGCTGTGGATCAAAACGGAACGCTCTATCCTTTCGACGCCGACGGCGTGGGGCGTTTTTCCGAAGGCCTGTTCCCGTTTGACCGCGATAACGTCTACGGCTACTGCGCCGTTGACGGCGCCGTCGTCATCGCGGCAAAATATCTGACCGCCGAACCGTTTTCGTGCGGCGCGGCGGTTGTCTCGACGGCCAACGGCTACTACTACATCGACAAGAGCGGCGCCAACCTGAACCTCTTTGCCTATGCGGAGGCGCACAGCCTTTCCGAGGGGCTTGGGCGCGTCAAGATCGACGGAAAATACGGTTTTGTGGCTCTGTCTGGTAGACCCGCCGACGCCGCCGGAGACACGCCCCACGCCTGGGCCGCCGCCGAGGTGACGGAGGCTTATGAAAACGGGCTGATCCCCGACGAATTCTGCTGTCTCTATCTTTCCGAGGCGACCCGTTCCGAGCTTGCCCGCCTCTCCGTCACGCTGCTGACGCGCCTAAGACGCTGTTCGGCGGATGAGCTCGTCCTGATGGAAACCGGGAAAACGCTCGATTCCTTTGTCGCCGCCTATCCCTTCCCCGACACTTCGGACCGCTCTGTCCTCGCGGCGTATGCGTTGGGCATCATCAACGGCTATGTCGACGGGACCTACCGGCCGGACGGCTTGGTCACGCGCGCCGAGGCGGCAAAAATGCTCACCGTCACCGCGCAGCTCGCCGGCCTGCAAACGTCAACCTCCCCGCTCGCCTTTGCGGACAGCGGCAGCGTCGCCGTCTGGGCCAGAGATTACGTCGCTTTCGTCAGCGCAGCCGGTATCATGAACGGCGTCGGCGGCAACCGCTTCGACCCCTTCGGTCTTTACACGCGCGAGCAGGCGTATCTGACGATGCAGCGGATCTATGCGATGGCGGCGGAATGACGCGCAGCTCTTGTCTGGGCATTCGATAAACCGTGACGGCCGGCATACGAGTTTTTTCACTGCCGGCCGGCGCGGTTCAACAAAGACCCCCGCTGGGAAAGGAATTACTCATCCTTTTCCGGCGGGGGTCTTGTCAGCAGCTTACAGGCAGCGAGTTTTTTCGCTGATGGATTTCTCAATCCGCTTTAATACAGCGCGTCGAGCGAGGTATCCTCGGAAAAATACGGTTTGATACGGAACGCGAAAGAAAATTCTTTTTCGTTGAAGCGATATTTCTCCGACATGTAGGGGCCGCACGAAGCTGTCCCGATACCGTGCTGGCGGTAGTCGATGTTCAGAACCGTTTCCTTTCGCGCCGTCAGCTCATGGTCGTGCTTGGCGTTCAGAAAATCGGCTGTTGAATAGTGGTGCGCCGAGAAGGAAAACTCCGGCTCGCCGAGGATTGCCAGCCCCAGACCGCGGCGGTCGGTGATGCCTGCGAAGCGCGTCTCGGCATGGCTGCCGTTTTCCTGCGGGAAAATATAATGCGTCGTCATATCGGTCACGTTTTGCTTGTAGCGGCCGAAGCGCGCCGCATGGCGTTTGTCCACATAGCTCTCCGTCGGGCCTCTGCCGAACCATTCGACCGATTCAAAGCCCTCTTTGAGCATGCACTCAAAGCCGAAGCGCGGCAGGCACAGCGCCTCGCTCCGCGTCTGACGCACCGCGAGCCGACAGCTGATGATCCCGTCGGCCGTCACCGTCCACACGCCGCGGACCTCGCAGACCGGCTGCACGGAGAAGGCGCCGAGCACATAGACCGCTTCGAGCCGCACCAGCGCCGCGTTCTCTTCTGCGAGCACGAAGCTCGCCAGACGCGACTTGACAAACGGGAAGCGCTCGCCCTCCCATTTTTTATAGTCGGGCCGGTCGTTGTCGATCCATGCGCGGTTCAGATTAAAGGCAAACCCTCTTTCCAGCAGCTCCGTCCCGTTGAAAATCAACGAGATCGGCAAGCCGTTGTCTTTGGAAAAGGCATACGCAAAGTCCTCGCCGCTGACGGTGACGAGCAGCCCCTCGTCGTCGACGCTGAGCGGCGTTTCCGCTCTGACAGGTTTTTCCGCCGCGGCTTCCCGGCGCGGAGAGAGCGGGAACTGCGTAAAAGAGACCTCATAGCCGCGCTTTTCAAACCATGTGTCGCGGTTGAGCACAAACGAAACCGTCAGGTGGTATTCGGCAGGGTCGTCCTCTTCCGGCAGCAGATAGGAAACGTCGAAATACCGCGTTTTCCACGGCTCAATGCCGGCCAGCGTGCCAAATTCGCCCTGCTGGACGAGAACCCCGTTGCGCGTGATGCGCCAGAAGGCGTCGATATCGTCTAAGTTCGCAAAGAAGCGATAATTCTTGATCGCGATCCGCCCTTTGTTCAGGCGCACGGCGACGGCTTTGACCGGCTCATACGCCTTTTTCAGCTCCATCAGCCCGCTCTTCGCCTCGCGGTCCGGCGTAACCAGCCCGTCGACGCAGAAGTTTCCGTCGTTGGGCATGTCGCCGAAATCGCCGCCGTAGACAAAATACGGCCTGCCGTTCTCGTCGTACTGCCGGATCCCGTGATCCGCCCATTCCCAGACGCAGCCGCCCATCGATTCGGGGTTGGCATAGAATTCGCTGACATAGTCCTCCGCGTCGCCGTTGGAGTTGCCCATCGCATGCGAATACTCGCAGAGGAAGAACGGCCGCCCCTTGTGCTGACGGCACATCTCGCCGATCTGCTCATGGTGCGTATACATGCGGCTGACGATATCGAGGCACAGCGCGTCATAGCCGCCCTCATAGTGTACCGGCCGCGTGTCGTTTTCGTGCAGGTAATCGGCCATGGCGACGTGGTTTTCGCCGAACTGCGACTCGTTGCCGAGCGACCAGACGACGACGCAGGGGTGATTTTTATCGCGGTGGTACATGCGCGCGCAGCGGTTGAGGTAGGCGAGCTTATAGTCGTGCCGGTTGGAAGTGTTGAGCTTTTCATCCTCCCCGCGCAGCACATGGCAGCCGTGGGATTCGATGTCGCATTCGTCGATGACAAAGAAGCCGAGTCGGTCGCAGAGATCTAAAAAGCGCGGATCATTGATATAGTGCGATGTGCGGATAGCGGTGATGTTGTGGCGGCGCATTTCCACTAAGTCGCGGCGCATGTCCTCCATGCTGACCGTATGGCCGCTGTCGGGATGGGTGTCGTGGCGGTTGACGCCGCGGATCTTGACCGGAACGCCGTTGACGGTGAAAATCCCGTCGACGATCCTGACCGTGCGAAAGCCGACGTTGAACGCGAGCACCTCGTCGACCATTTCGCCGCCGCTCAGCTCAATGACGGCGCGGTAAAGCCTCGGCTGTTCATTGTTCCACGGCTGGACGTTTTCAACGCGGAAAACGATCGGCTCCGTCCCCTTGGCGACCTGTGAGGCGATGTCCTCGCCGCGCGGGTCGTAGAGCGTGACGAGCAAAGTGCAGTCTGCTCCGTCGATGTCGGGCAGATACGAGGGTTCCAGTTTCAGCAGGCCGCTCCCGTTTTCATGGTCGTAGTCCGCGGTGATCTTGACGTCCCACAGCGACTTTTCCACGCGCGAGAGCAGATAGCAGTCGCGCCACAGGCCGGACATGCGCCACATATCCTGATCTTCCAGATATGTGCCGTCGCTGTATTTAATGACCATAACCGTAACGCGGTTTTTGCCCGGCCGCAGATACGGCGTGACGTCATATTCGCTGGGCAGATGCGCGCCCTGCGAATATCCCGCCTTGTGCCCGTTGACATAGACGTAAAACACGGAATCCACGCCCTCAAAGCGGAGGTGCGTTTTCCGGCCCATAAACGTCTGCGGCAGGATAAAATCGCGCGCGTACACGCCGGTGGGGTTTTCGTTGGGGACAAAGGGAATATCGACGGGGATCGGATAATTGACGTTGGTGTATACGGGCACGTCGTACTTCCCCGTCATCTGCCAGCACGACGGGACGTCCATATCGTCCCATCCGGCCAGGGGCGCGTCACCGGCAAGGTCTGCCTCCGTCACGTGCTCGGGCCGCTCAAACCAGCGGAACGCCCAGCGGCCGTTGAGGTTTTTATAGAACTCCGATCCGCCCCGTTCGCCCGTTTTTGCAGACGGCACATCGTGAAACGGAATATAGTAGGCCCGCGCCGGCAGGCGATTGTTGGAGATCCTTTCCGAATTCTCCCAATCCTTCAACATGACGTATTCCTTCATATTTATCTCTCCCGCGCGCTTACAGCGTCTTCATCGCGCCGTCCGTCTCCCGCAGGAAACGGATCGCTTCGGTGCAGTCCCCGACCGGGTCGTCGCCGCACTCGCGCTCGATGGTCAAAAAGCCGCGGTAGTTGTTTTGATACAGCGTTTCCATCCAGCGCGGGAAATCGACGCCGCCGGCGCCGAGCGGTGTTTCATGGCCCCGGCCGTCCTCCCGCACGCCGTCCTTGGCGTGGGTGTGGACAATATAGGGCGCGACGGCTCCGACGCTGTCGGCGCCGTTTGACGAGAAACCTCCCATAACGAGATTGGCCGGGTCAAAGTTGACGCCAATCCCGCCGTCCAGCTCGTCTAAAAAGCGCCGCAGCAGCGCGGTATCCTCCGGCCCCGTCTCGATGGCAAAGGTCAGATCCCTGTCCTTTGCCATCCGGCCGAGCGCGGTCAGCCCCGAATGCAGCGCTCGGTAGGCCGGAGCGTCCTTGTCGGCCGGAATGACGCCGACATGGCCGGTGACGACCTTTGCGCCGATCTCATAGGCGAAGTTGAAAACGTTTTTCATCACTTCAAGGTGCTGCGCGTTGACCGTCTCGTCCGTATAGGCGCCGATATCGCCGCAGACGGCGGAAACGGTCAGGCCGCTCCGCTCAATATAGGAGCGCATGTGCAGGAGCTTTTCGCGCGCCGTCGGCTCCGCCTGCGTATAAAACATCTGAAAACCGTCCGCGCCGATTTCAACCGCTTTGTCGATTCCGCCCTCAAAGCCCAGCTGCAAAGAGTCGATCATGATGCCGATTTTAAAATGGCTCATTTTGTCCTCCGTTACAGTCCGATATTGCGCAGATAGGCAAGGCTCTGCTCGGCCGCGCCCCACGCGTCGCCGTAACAGTCGTCCTGCTCCACGATAAAAGCGCCGCAGCCGGACTGAATGCCGGCGCGAACGATCGCCGGAATGTCCTGAATGCCCTGGCCCACCGGGCGGAATGCAAAGGTCCCTGCCTCCGCCTCGTTCCCGCCGACGGCCTTGCCTTCCTTATTCATCAGCGCGTAGACCGGTTTGTCGTTTTTCCGGCCTACGAAATCCTTTAAGTGGATGACCGGGGTGCGTCCCTTATAGGCGTTGATGTATTTGACCGGGTCGTATCCGGCGTATTTGACCCAGCAGGTATCGAACTCCGGCAATAATCCGGGGATATCCTGGTAGAGCCGGTCGATGGCCAGCGTCCCGTCCTCCAACGCGGCGAACTCAAAGTCGTGGTTGTGGTAGAGAAGCTGCATGCCGTTCTCTTTCAGAGCTTCGGCCGCCGCCAGGAGAAGCTGCTTCGTCTCCTCATATTTCTCGCTGCCCGGTCCGCGCTCGGCGGCCATCCACGGAATCGCGATAAACGGGATGCCGAGCGCCTTGTGATAGGCGACCGTCTCCTCAATCGACTGCTCGAAGTTGTCGAGCGAGTAGTGCGTCGAAACCATTTCGAGGCCGAGCTCGCCGCAGATTCGTTTCAACTCCTCCGCCGCCATTCCGCCGTAACCCGCAAACTCCACCGCGTCGTATCCGAGCCGCTTGACGCCGTCGAGCGTCCCTACAAAATCTTTTTCCAATGACTCCCGAAGGGTATAGAGCTGAATTCCTACTTTAATTTTTTCCGCCATACCGGCAATCCTCCTGTCTGATTTTTAGAATTGGATTCTGAATGTCTTGATCTCATACGGGGTGAACGCAAAGCGCAGCGTGTCGCCGGCAAAGTCGGCGGCGGTCGGAGATTCCTCGACCAGATCGACCTCGGCGGCCGCTTTCAGCGCGCGCGCAAACGTCAGCGCGGCGGTTCCGCGGTTGCCGTTGCACTCGTAAGCGCGGACGATATAGCCGTTTCCGTCCTCAGCGCGCTTGACCGTGTCGACGATGATGTTCTCGTTATCGACGGAGAGAAGCCCCTTTCCTCCGAGCTTCTGCGCGGCGGCCGCCGGCGCCGGCAGCACTGTCGCGGCGTTGTTGAATTCGTGACCCTTTCGCGCCGTCTGCGCCGCGCGCCAGTCGCCCGTATGCGGATAAATGGCGTAATTGATCTCGTGTTCGCCGAGATCGGCCATGGTATCGGGGTGCGTCGTGCCGCGCAGCAGGGTGATTCCGAGCGTGTTGTCGACGCAGTCGTGCGCGTATTTGCAGTCGTTGATGACCGAGACGCCGTAGTCGCCCTCGGAGAGGTCGGCGAATTTATGCGCGCAGACTTCAAACTTCGACTGGTCGTACGGCGTGTTGGCGATTGTCGGGCGCAGGAAAGTGCCGAAGCCGACCTCGTAGGCCGCCGTCTGGCTCTTGACGTTGGCGGGGAAATAGACGCGCATCACCGTATGGCGCACCTGCCAGTCGATCTTCGTTTTGAAATCGACGACGGGCGAGTCCTGATAGACGACGATGTCCTGCGAAACGACGCATTTTTCAATCCGTTTTTCCACATGGACGACGGCTCGGAAAGCGCTGTTCTCCGTCAGAGCCAGCTTGACGTCCCACTCGCAGTCGACGGGGCGTTTTTTATAGAGGTCGTAAATATTCCACGCGTCCTCGCCCTGCGGGCCGTCGCGGAACAGGCGGATATCGTTGGCCGGGGCGCTGAGCGCTTCCCTGCCCGCGCGCTTGTCGTACAACCGTGAGAGACGGCCGAGCGCGTCGACGGTGACGATGTTCTGCGCCGTTTCAAGCGTGATCTCCCCGTCCTTCTCCGTCACGGCCGCACAAACGCCCTTGACCGGCGTCGCCTTAGCGAACGAATACGCTTTCATGCCGAGCGGCGGCAGCGCCTTGGCCTCAAAGACGACGCGCGCCATGCCGTTTCCGGCCTCGCTGACGCTGCACGGAACGGCGTTTCCGTCCGCGTCCACCAGCGTCTCACCGGCGCCGATTGCCGCCGCCGGACAGGTGAACTCACAGACGGCGTCGCGCGTCCACGACAGGAAGTTGCAGGCGGCAAAGACGCCTTCTCCGGCCGAAGCCGTCAGCTTTTCGGTAAACGCCTTGACCAGCGCAAAGATCTTCTCATAACCCGCCGCGCAGTCCTCGGCGTATACGCTGTGAATCGAGCTGCCGGGCAGAATGTCGTGGAATTGCAGCAGCAGGATCGTCTTCCAGCCCTCGTTTAAAAGCGCCCAGTCGGGCTCTGCGCCGAGCAGCTCCGCGCAGACGCCGAGCTTTTCGGCGTTCTGATACATGATCTCCGCCATGCGGTTGGCGCGCTTCATTTTGCCCTGCGTCGTCAATGTGCCGCGGTGGGTTTCGATATAAAGCTCGCCGAACCAGACCGGCAGCTCGTCGCGCTTTTCGTTCAGGCGTTCAAAATAGGTGTCCGCGCGCTCCATGCGCGTTCTCGGCAGACCCGGGAAGTCTTCGAGCCGGCGCGCGTATTCGATCATCTCCCTCGTCGGGCCGCCGCCGCCGTCGCCGTGGCCGTAGGGGAAGATGACGTCGTCAAAGACGCCGTTCTGCAAGTTCCGGTCCTTTGCCTCGCGCACCTGCTCGGGCGTCGGGTCGCCGTTATAGCAGCCGGGGTTAAAGGCGATCGAGGAGACGACCTCGCTGCCGTCCAGCCCCTGCCAGCGGAACATCCCGTAGGGGAAGCGGTTCTGATGCTGCCAGTGCAGCTTGTATGTATAGAAAAAGTCGGTGCCGCTCTTTTTGAGAATCTGCGGCATGTTGGGCTGGAACCCGAAGGTGTCGGGGAGCCACGCGACCTTGCTGCGCGTGCCGAATTCCTGTTCGGAGAAACGCACGCCGTACAGCACCTGCCGCACCAGCGACTCGCCGCTGACGACGTTGCAGTCCGACTCGACCCACATCGGCCCGACGATCTCCCAGCGGCCTTCCTTCACGCGCTCCTTGATCTGTTCAAAAACCTCGGGATAATAGCGTTTGGTATAATCCATCAGCTGGAGCTGGCTGCATGAGAACGTGAAGTCCGGAAATTCATCCATCAGGCGCAGCATGTTCGGGAACGTATGCCCGCACTTGCGCACCGTGTCTTTGAGCTGCCAGAGCCACGCCACGTCGATATGCGTATGGCCGATGAAGTCCACCCAGCCGCGCACGTCGCCGTCGTCGATTTCGGAGAGCCGCGCTTTCAGCGTTTCGGCCGCGCGCTTCACGGACGCGTGCAGCGCCTCGCCCTCGGCGTCGACGTCGAGATCCTTGATCGAAGCCTCGATGGCGCTGTTGACGCGGACGCGGATATGCGTGTTCTCGCTCTGGCGCGTCTTGTTTTCGAGCATATAGAATTCGACGGCGACCATATAGGAATAATAGTAGTTTTCAACGATTCTGTCTACCCGCTCAATGCCGATTCCGTTGATAAAGCCGCGGCTTTTGCCGTAGCTGAGGATTTCCAGCGGAAGCGATTTGCCCGCCCACTCGCTTCTGAGCGGGATGCGCGTGCGGTTGTTGTCGTGTCCCTGATAATGCTCGCCGTCGATCACAACGTGGCCCTCGCGGTTGGGAATATCGACGCAGAGATAATCTGTATATTCGTCGTTTATAACAATGTCCTCCGGCACGCAAAGCGTCCCTTTGAGAAAAACCGTTCCCTGCGGAAGCGCGGTGCTGTCCGTCACGGTCTGCCAGTCGCCCGTCAGCTCGTAGCGGTTCTCGCCCACATGCTCCGCCTCGCTGTACGACAGCGCCTGCGCCGGTATGAACGCCGCGCGGATCTTGCTTCTCAGCGCTTTCTGTATGCCGAAAATCATCTGGTTATCCATCGCTTTATCCTCCATCGCTCCATAGATTGATTTGTGTTTTGCCGCAACTTTCCATACGGTATTGATTATACCTGTTTGCTCGGAAAATTGCAAGACGCGCCGCAAAATATTTTCCGCTTGCCGCAGAGGCACGTTCAATTCTGGTAATTTTTTCGGAACTATGCTATAATAGAAGCTGCGCCGCGGCCGGCGCGGCTTCTATCCCTCATTTTGACGATTTGAATGATACGGAAGGAACATACAGGTATGCAGACACGAAAAAAAGAAGTTCTCGCCCACATGATGAAGCAGATCAAGCCCTTCGTCGTCACCGACGCTCTGAGAATCTCCGATTGGGCGGCCGTCGCCGGCCGCCACCTTGCCGACGGCAAATTCATCCGCTATGGCGGCGAGCCGAACACGCTCTCCCTCGGCGACCGCTGGGAGACCGGCTACGACGAGACGGTCTGGTTTTCCGCGGAATGTGAAATTCCCGCCGCCTTCCTCGGCCGCAAAATGTACCTCGAATTCGACTTCGGCGGCGAAGCCATCGTCCGCATCAACGGCCGTATCGCCGGCGGCGTCAGCTCGAGCCGCAGCGGCTGGGTTTACCGCGACAAAATCTTTCTCCCCTCGCCGCTGCCCGAAGACCGGATTCTCAAAATCGAGCTGGAATCAACCGTAAATTCCGGCGCTTTCTACGACGAAGCCGTCATCAACGGCGGCACCAGCGTCACCTATACGCTCTCCAACGCGCGCCTCGTCTGCGTCGACGAGGCGACGGAAAGCTATCTGACCGACGTCAACGTCGTCTGGGAGGCCTGCTCCCAGATCCGCGACGAGGCCATTGCCGCGCGCGTCTACGCGGCGCTCGACGATTCGCTGCACCGGCTCGACTTTGACTTTGACCGAGCCGCGTTCTATGCTTCCGTTCCCGAAGCCGCGCAGCTCCTCTGGGACAAAATCGGCAAAATCCAATATCAGCCGCAGAGCGAGGTCGTGATGACCGGACACAGCCACATCGACGTGGCCTGGCTCTGGACCGTGCGCGAGACGACGCGCAAATGCGGCCGCACCTTTTCCAACACGCTGGCGCTCATGGAGCACTATCCCGACTTCATCTTTGCGCAGAGCCAGGCCTATCTGTACGCAAAGACCAAGCAGGTCTACCCCGAGCTGTATACGCAGATCAAAAAGGCCGTGGCGCGCGGCCAGTGGGATATCGTCGGCAACGCGTGGGTCGAGGCGGACACCAACGTCGCCGGCGGCGAGGCGCTCGTCCGCCAGCTGTTGTACGGGCGCGAGTTTTTCCGCTCGGAATTCGGCGTCACTTCCGACGTCTACTGGCTGCCCGACTGCTTCGGCTTTACTTGGGCGCTGCCGCAGATCATCAGGCGCAGCGGCATGAAATATTTCGTCACCGCCAAGCTGAACGGACAGGACACCAACCGCTTCCCGCACACGGTCTTCCGCTGGCGCGGCGTGGACGGCAGCGAGGTTCTCGCCTACTTGCAGCGCACCTCCTACAACGGCGAATACAATGTCTCCCAGGTCTGCGGCACTTGGGAGGCGAACGACGAAAAAGCTGTGACCGATACCGTCATGGGCATGTTTGGCTACGGCGACGGCGGCGGCGGCGCGACGTATCAGATGATCGAAAACGCCCGCCGCATTCAGAAGCTGCCCGGCATCCCCGCCAGCCATATTGGCCACGCCGCCGAGTTTTTTGCGGCCTCCGAAAAAGCGTATGACGAGCTGCCGGTCTGGGACGACGAGATGTACTATGAAAACCACCGCGGCACGTTTACGAGCCAGGGCTTTGTCAAGCAGAACAACCGCCGCGGCGAATTCCTGCTGACGCGCGCCGAGATGGCCGCAACGCTCGCGCAGCTCCCCGCCGCCGATATCTTAGGCGGCGATATGGAGATCGCGTGGAAGCTGCTGCTGCTCAACCAGTTCCACGACATCCTCCCGGGCACCTCCATCCACGAGGCCTACGACGACTGCCGCCGCGAATACGCCGAGATGCACCGGCTCGGCGATGCGGCGCTCATGAACGCGCTCAGCAAAATCAGCGCCGACGTGGATATGCCGGAGGATTCGGTCGTCTGCTTCAACCTGCTCTCCCACCCGGTTTCCGGCGCCGTGACCGTCCGGCTCGACAGCGGCTTTGTCGCCGCGGCGGACGGCTCGCCGCTCGTCTGTACCGAGAGCGTCGCCGACGGCGAACGGTTTGTGACCTTCCTGCCCGATGCGCCGGTTCCCGCCATGGGCTACCGGGTTTTCCGCCGCGCCGAGGTTCCGGCCGCGCCGGCCGCCTGTGTTTGCGCCGGCGAAACTTGTCTTGAAAACGAGCTGCTGCGCGTTCGGTTTGCGGAAAACGGCGAGATCGTCTCGATTTACGACAAGGAGGCGCGCCGCGAAACGCTCGACGGCGTCGGCAACCGCCTCACCATCTATCAGGACAAACCGGTGCACGAGAGCGCGTGGAACTTAGAGGCCGACTATGTCAAGAAATCGTGGCGGCTCGACGCGGCTGAAAGCGTCGAGGCAATTGAATCCAACGGCGTGCGCGGTACGGTGCGTATCGTCCGTACATTCAACAAGAGCCGCATCGTTCAGGAGATTGCGCTCGAAAGCGGCAGCAAGCGGCTCGACTTCCGCACCTTTGTGGATTGGCAGGAGACCGAAAAGGTTCTGCGCGCCTCGTTTGACGTCGCCTGCAAGGCGAGCTACGCGACCTATGAGATCGCCCACGGCGCGATCTGCCGCCCCACGCATACAAACACCTCCTACGATCTGGCCAAGTTTGAGGTCTGCGCGCACAAATGGACGGATCTCGGCGAGGGCGGCTACGGCGTTTCGCTGCTCAACGACTGCAAATACGGCCACGACATCCACGGCTCGACGATGTCGATTACGCTGCTGCGCGCGCCGATCTGCCCCGACAAAAGCGGCGACAAGGGCGAACACACGTTTACGTACAGCTATTTCCCGCACACCGGCACATGGCAGGAGGCGGGCACCGTCAAAGCCGCGCTGTCGCTGAACCAGCCGGTCATCGCCTTTGCCGCAGAGGCGCACGGCGGCGCGCTCCCGGCCGCATACTCCTATGTCGATATCGACTTCCCCTCGCTGGTTCTTGACGCTTTAAAACCCGCTCAGGACGGCGACGGCCTGATTCTGCGCCTCTACGAATCCGAATCCCGGCGCGGCGACGCAGCGGTCTCCGTCCGTCTGCCGTTCACGCGCGTCACCGAGTGCAACCTCATGGAGTGCGACGAGCGGGAGCTCAGCGTGGAAAACGGCAGCTTCACCTTCGCCGTCAAGCCGTTTGAGGTGCGCACCTTCCGGCTCCGGTAAAGGGCGCGTATCGGGCAAGACGAGGCTTGGAAAAACAAATCAAAAAAA
>QAMX01000170.1 GCA_003149835.1 Clostridiales bacterium | reverse complement strand
GAGATCTCGTTGTTGGCCTCGACGACGGCCATCGGCTCGATAAAGAGCGTCGCGCCGCTCGACGAGACGTCGTGCACCATACCGGGGACGCTGTTTTTATGCTCGGCCTTGACCGGGACGACATAGCGCCCCGAACGCTGCGTAATGAGGCTCTCCTGCAAAATCTTCGAGGCGTTCGGGCCGGAGATCAGCTTAGCGAGGATGTCTCGCACGCGGTTTTGGGCGCCGGAGAGCTTGCGCCGGATAGACAGAAGCTCTGCGCTCGCCGTATCGGCCATCTCATCCTCGCTCAAAATCGCGTCGGTAATCGAGCGCTCGAAATCATAGTCGGGCCGGAGCAGGGAGAAATACTCGTCGATGGAGCTTTCGCCCTCGTCGCGGTCGCGGAAGCGGTAATCGCGCGCGTTCCGCGCCGCCCGGAACAGCGCCGCGACGGTCAGCAGCTCCGCCATGGAGAGGATGCCGCCGCGTTCGGCGCGCAGCAGCAGCGCGGTGATATCCTTGACGCCGGAAAAGCTCGGGTTGCCCTTGCGGCAGGAAAGGCGGAAGGCGGCCGAGGTCTCGTCCGACAGGCGGTTGACCTCGCGCAGGCTGTCGGATGGCGTCAGCGATTGGGCCGCGCGCTTGGCCGCGTCCGAGACGGCGAGCTCCGAGAGCCGCGCGCATACCTTGTCGAGTTCCAGGGTGCGCATGGATTTTGTCTGAAATGAATCGATCATAGCAATATCTTTCCGGGCGGCAAGCCCTGATTCTAAATGGTAGCGGCCGGAACGCGCCGGCCTTGACAAATCAATCCCGTGCCGCGCAGCCGGTAGCGGCGGCATAAAAATCAATGGCGAACGCATACGGGATCCTCCCGATGCCGATGGGGCCGGACGCCATGGAATCCTGCTTTTATCAGGCTCTGTCAAGCCGGCGGCCGCGCCGCGGCTGGCCAGAAAGCGGATCCAATCCAGCCTTCACCCAAGGGACGCTACGTTTTCGCGGTACAACAACAGAAGATCTTTACCGTGTAAACGGAAGCCGGAGCGAGCGGTAATAGCGCAGCAGCTTCGAGTCGCAGTCGAGCTGTGAGAACAGATAGCGCTCCGTCACATAGACGACGTCTTCAATCAGCCGTTCGTCGCCGACAGGCGGCAGCAGGCGTTTGAGCGGCGCGCTTAGAAAATAGCGGATCAACGGCAGAACGCCGTCGGGACAGGCGATCAGAGCGTCTGTGCTTTCCTCGGCGGTCAGGCAGTTCCGGCAGCAGACGCCGCCCAGCGCCGGAGATATGTAAGGGGCCTCCGGAGGATTGCCGCAGCGCAGACAGGCGTCGAGCTGCGGCTCATAGCCGGCGACCTTAGCGGCCCGCATTTCAAACGCGGCCCGGACAAGCTCCAAGGGTTCTGCGCGCTCGCTGAGCGCGTAGAGGCTGTTCAGCGTCAGCCGCAGAAGTTCGCCGTTTTCCGCGTCGGAGTCGGAGATCTTTTCGGCGATGTCGGCGATATAGGCTGCCAGAGCGAGCTTCTGCGCGTCTGTCCGCAAGCCCATAAACAGCTCCGCAGGCTCGGCGGCGTTGACTGTGAGCCGGCCTTTGTTTTCAAAGAGCGTAAAGTCGGAATAAGCGTAGAGCTGACAGGCGGAGGCGAGCGGGCTCCTAAGCCGCATAACGCCGCGGGCGCGCACGGTCAGCCGCCCGCGCTCGGCCGTCACCACGGTCAGCAGCTTGTCATTGTCCTTGTAACGGATCTCGCGCGTGATCAGCCCTTTGATTTTTACGAACACGTTCCTGGTCCTTTGCTTTCGTTTTGGAATAAAACAGGTATGCCTCCGGAAGTCCCGTCGCCGCGAATAGTTCCCATGACCGCTCTGTGCTCATACTGCGCCTCCGTTTTTCGTTTGTTCTTAGCGTTCGCCGAAACGGCGCGGCGTATGAGCGGTAGATATTGGTTCCGGAAAAGTACGGGGCGTCGCCGCAGGAGACGCTGCGGGCGGTTCTGCGCAAGGGGCGAAGACCGGCGGCATGTCTGCATGCTGCGTCCGGCAGAGGCTTTTACTGCTCCTGCATAACCGACAGCTCGGAGAGAAAATAGGCGTTGTTGCGCCAGTCGTTTTTCACCTTGACCCAGAGCTTCAAAAAGACCGGCGCGTCGAGCATTTTCTCGATTTCCGCCCGAGCCGCCGTGCCGACGCTTTTCAGCATCGAGCCCTGTCTGCCGATGATGATGCTTTTGTGGCTGTCCTTTTCGCAGACGATCAGCACGTCGATCTCGATTTGTCCGTCCTCCTGCTCCTCAAAGCGCTCAGTCTCGCAAACGACGCCGTGCGGGATCTCCTCGTACAGCGCCCGCATCAGCTGCTCGCGGACCAGCTCGGCCGCAAGAACGCGCTCGGGCTGATCCGTCAGCGCGTCGTCCGGGAAGATGTGCTCGCCCTCCGGCAGCAGCGCTTCGATCTCATCCAGCAGCGCGTCGCAGCCGTCGCCGGTCAGCGCGGAGACGGGAACGACCGCGGCAAACGTATGCAGCGCGGCGTAACGGCCGATGACCTCCAAGATTGCGTCTTTCTTGGAGGCGTCCGTCTTGTTAAGAGCGAGGATACAGGGGATGCCGTTGTGCGCCAGACGCTCGACGAGCATTTGCTCCGGCTTGCCGGGAAGCTTGTCCGCCTGCGCGACGAGGACGGCTAAATCCACATCGTCGGCGGTGCTGTAAATCGTTTTGATCATGCGGTCGCCGAGCTTAGAGCGCGGCTTGTGAAGGCCGGGCGTATCCAGAAAAATCATCTGCACGGCGTCTCTTGTTAGCACGCCGGTGATTTTGTTCCGCGTCGTCTGCGGTTTCGGCGAGACGATGGAGACCTTTTCGCCGATCAACTGATTTAAAAGCGTCGATTTTCCGACGTTTGGCCGGCCGAGAATCGACACGGTGCCGCATTTTTTCACTGTCTGCATGAGCTTGTTATTGTCCTCCGTTATAGTCTGCGCCGCGCCGGTTCGGCGGGCGAGACGAATCATAATCCTATCTCAGAATATTGGCGGCTTTGAGGATTTGCTCTTGGAGCGCAAACATCCTTTTTTCGTCCTCAGGTGAGGTTTCGTGGTCGTAGCCGAGCAGATGCAGGGCCGAATGCGCGGCGAGAAAAGCAAATTCCCGGATGGGGGAGTGGCCGTATTCGTCCGCCTGCGCCAGCGCCCGCTGCGTGCAGATGACGATGCTGCCGAGGGCAATGCGCCCGTCCGTCCAATCCGCCGCTCCGGCCATCCGGCGCGGCTGCTGACCGGGCGTCAGAGAGAGCGCGGGAAAGGAAAGCACGTCGGTGACGCTGTCCCTGCCGCGCGCACTGCTGTTCAGCGCGCGGATGGCGCTTTCGTCGACGAAAAGCAGCTCGACAACCGTCGGATCCTCGATTTTTAGAAAGGCAAAGGCGCTGCGAACGGCTTTTCGCGCAACGGCCGCCCAGCTCGGGTGCGGAAGCGGCGCAGACTGCGGCAGCGTCAGAATGCGGTGAGACGGCGCGACGCGCCGGACGACGGGAACCTGCATAGGACGAACCGACCTTTCCTTACAACATAACCGTGCAAGCATACGAATCCATCGAAACAATTGAATCCGCGTTTCCGTGGGCGCAATGGCGCAGGAGCCTCGTAAAACCCCGCGTTTCCCGGATCGATCCAAGCCGGGCTGCGGAGCTTCCGTCAAAATACCGCCCCGTCCGTGCCTGCCGGCGTGGTGAAAACGCTTCGAGCCGCCCCCATTCTCTGCGCAGGGGCGGGCCTTACCGGCCGCGCGGAACGCGCCGAAACACCCGCCTGTCGGGCGGCGCGGGCGACTGCTTGGCCTGCGCGGCGCGGAGCGCGCCGTATTTGTCATAGGCGTCGATGATCTTCTGCACCAGTTCGTGGCGCACGACGTCGGCGCTGGTTAAAAAGACCGTGGCGATCCCGTCGATGTTTTCGAGAATTTTCACAGCGTCTTTCAGGCCGCTGCGCTTGCCGGCGGGCAGGTCGATCTGCGTGATATCGCCGTTGACGACGACCTTGGAGTTAAAGCCGATGCGCGTCAGAAACATCTTCATCTGTTCCGCCGTGGTATTCTGCGCCTCGTCGAGAATGATAAACGAATCGTCCAGCGTCCGGCCGCGCATGAAGGCGAGCGGAGCGACCTCGATGTTGCCGCGTTCGAGATATTTCTGATACGTCTCCGCGCCGAGCATATCGAAGAGCGCGTCATATAAAGGGCGCAAATAGGGATCGACCTTGTTTTGCAGGTCGCCCGGCAGAAAGCCGAGCTTTTCACCGGCCTCGACGGCGGGGCGCGTCAGGATAATGCGGTTGATCTGTTTCTCGCGGAAAGCCGCGACCGCGCAGGCCACCGCCAGATAGGTCTTACCGGTACCGGCAGGGCCGACGCCGATGGTGACGAGGTTTTTCTGAATCGCTTCGAGGTATTTTTTCTGGCCAAGCGTCTTGCCCTTGACGGGCCGCCCCTTGGAGGTCACGCAGACGACGTCGCTGGCGAGCTCGGCGATCTGCCGCTCGTTGCCGTCGTTGACAAGGGAGATGCAGTAGCGCACGTTCTGCGTCGAGATCGGTTCGCCGCGCGAGGAAAGCGTGAAGAGTCCGATCAATACCTTTTCAGCTTTGGCGACGCTTTCCGCGTCCTCTCCGCTGATTTTCAGCTCGGTTTCGCGGTTCACGATCCGCACGGAATAAGCCTGCTCGATCAGCTTAATATTTTCATCGAAGCTGCCGAAAACGTCGACGACGTTATCCAGCCGCTCCACGGTCAGCGTTCTTTCGTACATATTCTCAAAATTCCTTTTTTATGGATTCGCTGGCTGCTGCGGCGGCGCTTCGTCCGCCGGCGAATACGGCCGAACCTCTGCGATGTCCTCGTAGCACTCGCAGAGCATGCGGACGGTCAGCGCGCCGTCCGCGACGGTTGGCTCAAAACGCGAGGAGAGAATCCCGCCCTTGACCAGAGAGGCGGAGAGCGTTTCGGTCAGCGCAGCTTCCAGACGCTTCTGTTCGGCGTCAAGATCGGCGGGCACTTCCTCAGTCGTATATTCGACATATTTTTCCGTGACCACCGTGAGCGGCAACACGGACACGACCTGTTGCTTTTCTATTATTATATCATATTCTTCATAGATTTTTCCATAGTCCGGCGACAAATTTATCCGCTGATTTTGAAAGACGAGATATTTTTTTGTCAGGACGTTGCCGGTATAGACTTTTTTCTGTACGGTTGCGGGAACGGTGGATTCGATATCGTACCAGGTTCTCGCCTCGGTGTCCGCCAAAGCGTGCGAGAGAACAAAGTTCCCCTCCTCTCCGATGGGCACCACGGAGCTGACGAGCAGATCGCCGCGCATGACCGTCTCGCCGACCGAGGCGACGGTTTTTCCCTGATACACATACAGTTTTGTCAATACGCCGTCCTTGGCCGCATAGATGGAGCACGGTTCGTCGAGCGGGATGATTTCCGGAGTAGGCGCGCGCAGCCGGTAATCGATTTCAGCCGTCGAACCGCGCAGAAAGATGCCGACCCAAGAGAGATTGGGGAGAGCGGAAATCACCTGTTCCTTGATTTGCCCCTCGTCGATTTCGGAGATCGCAACGCCGGGACGCAGGCCGAATTCGGCGAGCTTGCGCAGAATTTCGCTGTCGCGCGCGCCGTTGTGCGCGATGGTGACGTTCCATACGTAGGCCGAGGCGGCGTACAGAAAAACAAGAGCCCCTATAAAACCGAGCAAAAAAAACGGACGGCGGATATAGGGCAGGGCGCGCTGGACAAAGCCGGATTTTTTGAGGATCCGCACCCGGCAGTGCTTTCCGCGCACGATACCGGGCAAACGCCGAAACTCCGCGGCGCGCATCCGACAGGTCAGCGTCAGCGCGTCTACGCGCCGCACCTGCCGGAGATAGACGCCCGCGTTCAGACAGCCGTTGACAAAGCGCTCGGAATCGGGCGAGGTGACGGAGAGGAGAACTTTTGTGTCCAGTGCGGAGAGAATGGTTTGAATCATAGCCGTATGCTCCTTGTCCCGTTTCAGTCAAAGCAGATCTGCGAGAGCTTGCCCCGGATGACCGCGCTCTGATCGGTCGCCGCGTCGATACAGAGATCGCCGCCGTAAATTTTCAGCGTAAAGCCGTCGCATTTGAGCGCGACACAGTTTTCGTCCGCACAGGTGATCCCGCTGTGCGAGCTGACGTAGAGCGATTGATTGTCGTTGACATACAGCTCGCAGGTATCGGGCACGGAGGCGTTGGGCAGGGAAAACGCCTTGGCAAACGAACGCATCGCTGTTTTATAGAACCGGTGTTTTTTCATGCTTTGAGACCGTGCCTTTTCAAAAAAATAGAGGCGGGCGTCGACGGGCGGACGTGCAGGCTGCACGCGCCCAAGCGGCCGGACGCCTCAATGATAGATATGCCGAACAAACACAAGACTTTCCTTTTAGGCGAAAATCCGCTCCAAACCGGCGCGGCTTTCGGGGAAAAACGCTGTCTCGCACAGACGGGGAATGGATCGTTCCGTTTTCTGTCAACACCCGTTGAGCGGCCGTTTGTCCGCCTTAACGACTGCCGGCCGTGCGGGCCTGATGACGCTAACGGATCGCCTGCGTTTCGGCCGGCCTGCCGCTGCAATGTCAGAGGCGATTTCCTGCCGAGGCGTTGGCTGATAAATTTTGGTTTGTCCGCATATGGTTAGATATCAGATCAACTGAGACGAGGTTTTGCCGGTGAAAGCTTTCAAAAAATACGCGCTTGGCGCGGGCACGGTTTTTGGCGCCGTGATCTTGCTCGTCTGCGCTCCGGCGGTGCGCTCCGCCGTCGCCGAGGGGATGCGCCTTTCGGTAGGCAGCGTGATACCGTCGCTGTTTGTCTTTGCGGTGGTGTCCCATGTAATTGTCCGCCTCAACCTGCTGCGGCCGGTGGAACGCTTGCTCGCGCCGCTGTTCCGCCGCGCCTTTGGACTGCCGCCGAAAGCCGCGACGGCGCTTCTGCTCGGCGTCGCCGGAGGCTATCCGCTCGGCGCGCAGACGGTTGCCGGACTGTATGCGTCCGGCGGTTTGTCAAAGCGCGAAGCCGAATACGCGCTCGGCTTCTGCAACAACTGCGGCGTCGCCTATGTCGTCTCGGTGATGGCGCCGGTTTTGGGTCTGACGTTCGGCGGGGCGATGAAGCTGTACGCGGTGCATCTGACGGCGGCGCTGGCGGCGGCGCTGCTGCTGCGGCCGCTGGCGATGAAGGGGCCGCGCTCCGAACCGCGCGGCCGGACCGAGACAGGCAGCGAAGGCGCAGAGGAGCGTTTTTCCGAGGTGCTGGCCGACGCCGTAGGGCGAGCGTCGCTGTCAATGCTGAAATTGTGCGGCTACATCTGCCTGTTCTATGCGCTCGTCGCGCTGCTGGCGCGTATCCCGCTGCCGGCGCTCGCGGACTGCCGCGCGCTGCTCTTCGGATGTTTTGAGATGTCCTCCGGCGTCAGCCTGCTCGGCGCGGCGGAAATACCCGCCGCGGCGTTTTTGGCGGGCTTCGGCGGCCTGTGCGTCGCTTGTCAGGCCGCTTCCTTCGCGTCGCCTGAAAAGCTCCGTCTTCGCTGGTACTTTGTCGGGAAAGGCATACAGGGGCTGCTGAGCGCGCTGGGCGCAGCGGCGCTGTTTTAGGCGCGGCCGGCCGCCGCCCGGAAAAGCATACGGTAAAGCCGCCGGACCGTTTCCATGTCCGGCGGCTTTGAAGCGG
>QAMX01000041.1 GCA_003149835.1 Clostridiales bacterium | reverse complement strand
CGGGCAATGGCAAGCTTTTGTTCCTCGCCTCCTGACGGTTCAATCCCATTCGGCGAAAAGGTTTTTGTGATATATGTGTCCGTCTGATTCGCATAGATATCCATGCCGAGTTCTCTTAAAACAGCGCATATTTTTTCATTGTCGGCGGATTCGGTGAAAGCGATATTTTCCCGCATGGTAAAAGCAAAATTTGTAAAATCCTGAAAAACCGCCCCGATCAAGGCATAATACCGACTGTTCGGTATGCTCCATATATCAATACCGTTTACGGTTATCCTGCCGGAGGTCGGCTTATAAAACTTGCAGAGCAGTTTGATAAAAGTTGATTTTCCCGCTCCATTCAGACCGACAATCACCAGCTTTTCACCATCCTGTATGGTGATATGAATATCTGAAAGTACCGGTTCTTTTCCGCCGGGATAAATAAAGGAAACGTGTTCAAACCTGATGATACCGATCCCGTCCGCCGCTTTCGTAGTTGCCATGCCGGATGTGCTATCGCCATCACATGCATGAAACAACGTCAGTTTTTGATAGTCAGACACATTCATTACCTGCCGGTTGTACAGAGAGATCTGGTCGCTGAACGCTGACAATGCGGCGGTAAGTGAGGTAATGGCTGTAAATAACATCGTGAAGTCCGCTATTCTGATGGTACCGTTTATATAGTTTCCGGCAAGAATGGTGAGAACGAGAAAAGATTGTAGCACAGTTACAATCGTAAGTATAGCTTCAAACAGCGCGGTGTATTTAAAATCTCTGTATTGCAGTGTCACCATTTCATTTCGGTAGGCTTTGTTTTTCCCAATAAACCAGTCTTGCAGATTGTCCACACGGATTTCCTTCTCCGCACCGTGATTGAAATAAGCAAGACCCATCAGGTAGTTTCCCACACGCTCGTTCTGCGCCGAAAGCAGACGGGCTTTCTTATTGTAACGAAATTGAACATAAGTAAAAACAGATTTTACCGACACCACCGCCAGAACTGAGAGCAGCGAGACCGCGTCAAGCCGGACAATCAGATACGCAAGCCCCGCAATTGTAATGGCGTTTGAAATTGTTCTGCTGAGGTAGGAAGCGGTTTCAGTAATTGCGGATGCGTTTTTCGCAAGATTTACCGCTTCGGCAGTAGATGCGCGTTCGATATCCGACACCGGCAATGCCATTGTGATGATACCGATATTATACTGCAGCTTTTTTGCGAACCGGCTTGCAGCAAGAGAGGCTTTATTTGCAAAAAACGTATTGCCGACACTTATCAAAAACAAAATGGCACCGTACGAAAAAATAATTTTCAATACGTCTGCAAATCCACTCCCGGCGGTCAGCGCTTCCAGTATCCGCTTCGGAGCGTACACATACAAAAGCGGCAATACTGCGTTTGCGGCAATTTGCAACATTGACCAGATGAGATAAGACGGTTCATGCAGATAGATGATTTTGAATATACAGACCGGAGCCGTGAGCTTTTCAAACTGCTTTTTCATGTCTTGCCACCGGTCCTTTCGTAATATTTTGCCTGAGCGGCAAACATCTCCGCATAGATTCCGCCGGACTTTATCAGGCTTTCATGATTTCCGATCTCGGCGATTTGTCCGCCCGAAAGCACGAATATCCGGTCGCAGAAACGTGTGGATGAAAGCCTGTGAGAGATAAACAGAGTGGTTTTACCGTTTGAAATGTCTGACAACTGTGAAAACAACTCGTATTCCGCGATAGGATCAAGCGTCGATGTCGGTTCATCGAGAATCATCACATCCGCGTTTTTGTAAATTGCGCGGGCGAGTGCCAGCTTTTGTCCTTCACCACCGGAAAATTCAATACCGTTGTCATCGAGAAATTTATAGATCACGGTATCAATACCGTTCGGAAGTCTTGAAATCTTTTCTTCCAGTCCCGTTTGCTTAAACGATCTTTGCATTTTTTCGCTACTGGGATCGCCGTCAAACACAATGTTTTCCTTTATAGAATAGGCGAACAGGCAAAAATCCTGTAAAACAATGCCGAGATGGCGCATATATTCGCCGTATGGAATCGTTTTGATATTCACTCCATTTACGGTAATGACGCCGTCCGTCGGGTCGTAAAGACGGCAGAGTAATTTGATCAGCGTCGTTTTCCCTGATCCGTTCAGCCCGACAATGCCGATTTTCTCGCCCGGTTCAATTGAAAAGTCAATATCGTGTAAAATCCGACGGTCAGAGCCCGGATAAGTAAAAGAAACATGTGAAAATATGATGCGTATATTTTTCCAGTCAATTTCCGGAGTATAATCGTATTTTCCGAGCGCAATATCGCTGTTATCCGCAACCTTTTTTCGGTATTCGCGGAACAGATCGGTATAGTCGAGTGTCTTTTTTATCTTACCGATACAGTCAAAAAAGTTGAACAGCACTGATAAAAGCAAGGTAGTTGCCCCGATCAAAACCGTGTATTCCGCAATTCCGAGCTGTCCTGCCGATACTTGATAAGAAAAGAATCCGTACATCAGCACCGATTGGACAACTGTGATCACGCATGAGATGATATCCATGCCGATCTTTTTTTGCGACAGCACGCGGAGTGACTCAATCTGCCGCTCCAACACAGTATGATATTTTCGGGACAGAAATTCAGATGCCTGCCCCACGCGGATATCCTTTGCATATTTGTAATCCGACATAACACGAAACAAGTATTCAAGCTTGCGGTTGTCCGGTGTCTGCGCGTTCGAAAAATCAAAATCGAGCCTCTGCTTTCTGAAATTGAGCAGCACCGATACCGATGAGGTCAGAATGATGAGCAGAACAAACCACGGCGACAGCGTGACAAACAGATATGCCACGCCTGCAAACTGAACAAGATAGAGAAGCAGTTTAAAAAGACTATCGAGAAACCACACCGGATGCGCGCTTATTGATTTCTTTTTCAAATCAAGGATGCTGCCGTCCTCCGCATAGTGGTAGTTGATAAAAACGCAGTCCGACATATAGTCGAGCTGCGTGATATCTGATGCTTTTCGCATGACGATGTTATCGAGATATGTAATTCCCGTCTTGGACAACGACACGGCAAGGTTTACGGCAAGATATACGACGATAACGCCGCATACCTCTTTCGCCGGCTTTCCCGTCACGAGCGCGTCCACAACAGAACCAAGTCCGACAATGCCAATGAGCGGCAGAACAGCGGAAAATATGTATTTGAGCGAAGTGGTAAAAAACAGCAGTTTGCATTTTCCCCAGGCGTAACGAAGCAGATAAGCAGTATTTCCGGGTTTTCCCATCACTATCCTCCTTTTTTCTGTTCTCTTTCCCATCTTTCGTGGTTTCCTTCGCGCATTAGATTAAGCGCCTCATACGGAAGTGCGCCTTCCATCACCGCAGCCTCAATCTGCGCCTGCATATCATCCATGTACGGAACCAACACTCTGATCAGATGCCAATCCATTTCTCCATCAAGTATTTTCTCAAATATCGTTCCCTTTGAGTGATCGTCAAGCAGCGGCACGAGCTTTCCGAGCAGTTCGCCGCTGATGGAATCAAAGGCCGCATTTTCAAGCATTGATACAACGGTATCGTCATTCAGATATTCGGCAAGGCGGACGATATTTGAGATGTCTATCCCCTGCTTTGAAAGCCCGGCGGACAGCTTACCGAGTACGCTCGGCCTGAGTAAAGGCGCAAGATTCATGATCTCCGAAACGCTCTCCGCGATCACATCGTTTCTGCCGACGGCGGCGCCCGCGAGTATCAGTGCCTCGCCGCGTGTCGGCTCTCCGGAATTGATCAGTTCATCAAGCGAAACACCGAATATGTCGGCGATCAGCACAAGGATCGAAACGTCCGGAAAGCTGTCGCCGCGCTCATAGCCGGAAATGGCCTGACGTGTGACCGCCAATTTATCGGCAAGTTCCGACTGCGTCATATCGGCGTTTTTCCGAAGCCGCGACAGATAACCGCCGAATTTCCGCGTGTTGAACATCTGCATCACCTCTGCTTTCATTATACGAAATATAGGTGTTTAAAGCAAGCAAAGGTTACTTGCCTTATATTGTAAGTTACTAATACACACAATAAGCAGCGGAGTGCTGCCGCCGAAGATGATTCGAGACAGTGTTTCGCTGTTTTTGTTATCATGTTCCTTTTGTGTGCCGTCAACACAGTCAACATATCTGCCCCACATAAATCCTTTGCCTCCGCCGCCGTTTATTCAGATCGCCTCAGCTTTCTCCCTATAAAGCCGTCAAAAGGTCTTCGGGCGGTTCGCTTGCCGGCAAATCAATCATATATTGATATTGAAACAACAAATTGATTCTTGTATTGGCCTTTTCAATATGGTATAGTATTGTCACACTGGCCGGTGACACAAACGTCTGAAAAGGAGAATACAAATATGAACATCAAATTGTGCAGCAGCATAAAAGAGCTGCGCCGCAGAGACGGCAGAACGCAGGATGATCTGGCCTGTGCCCTGGGCGTAACCGCCCAAGCCGTTTCCCGTTGGGAAACGGGCATATGTTACCCCGATATGGAGCTCATCCCGTCCATTGCCAATTATTTCGGCGTTTCCATTGACGAATTATTCGGGTATGAAAACGAACGCGCGAAAAAAGTGGATGCGCTTGCGCAGCATATCCGCAAAAAGGATTTGGAAAACAACGGAGTGGACGTATGCGTTGACGAGTGTATCCGCCTTGCCAGAGAGGGACTTGTCGAATTTCCCGAAAATGAAACACTCTTACTTTGTTTGGCGTCCGTTCTCTACAATGCAGGCTACGTACGCTACGGCGAATATCACCAAACCGATAAAGACGGTTACGACGTATACGACACCGAAAGGCACAAACAATATGCCGAGTGGCAGGAGGCGATTCAGATTTACGAAAAGCTGCTCACCATGTTAAAAGCGGGTGAGGAAAGGCATCAAGCCGTTTGTCAGCTGACTCAACTGTATGTCAACACGGGCGCGTATGAAAAAGCTATGGCGCTGGCCGAAACCGCGCCGGATCTTCACGGATGCCGGGAGCTTTTAAGGACAAATGCCTGCGACGGTATCCAGCGTGCGGAGGTTCTTGGACAAACGCTCTTGGCGCTTGTCCAAACCTGTTCGGAGCTGATGATTTCCGGTGTTATGGTCAACAAGCCCAATATCCGTACAGCAGACGCGCTTGAATCGATCCGAAATGCGATCGGGATTTTTGATTTGGTTTGCACGGACAAGGAATACGGTTTATATAACGGATATTTGTCCCATGTTCATCTGTATCTGTCCGAATACCTTTGGCTTTCCGGTGACCGCGACGGAGCCTTTGACGCTTTGTACGCCGCTCTTGCGCACGCAAAGGCGTGTGAAGGTCATCTTAGAAAAACCGGCGAAACATTTTCATCCGCTCTTGTTCGCCAAGTCCCAATCAACCCCGAAGGACCCATGGATGTAAACATTTCCAAAACGCTGCCGGAAGACTGGCCCTGGTGGCATGTACCGAGCTGCACAAAAGTGAAAGAAGAAATCCAAGCCGACCCCCGCTGGGAGAAGTGGGTTGCACAAGCACAGGAATCATAACTCTGCATGACGACGCGCCCGCAGGTTCCAACGTTGGAACCTGCGGGCTTTGCTTGTTTGTCAGGACTTTTTGTATGGTTTCTGTCTGAATATAACCTTCATCCATCATTTTGCAGAGTCCGCATACTTTTGATACGGTTTCGCCGTCGAGACGTCCTGTTTTGCCGTTTCAACAAATCCTACACAGTAGGCGGCGGTACAACTCCTCGGCTGTACCGCCGCCTACTGCGTCAAGGTTTCTCTCCCGACTCCGCTTCTGTTTGGATCAGCCTCCATCCGCTCGTCCAACGTCTTCGCCTTTGGCAAAACGGATTTCAGATTTCTTCGACGCCACTCCGGGGCTGCACAGAATAGGTGTGCTCATAACGGGATTTCAGCCGTTCCGCAGCCGACCCCGCCGCCGCCTCGTCCGCAAAAACGCCGAACACAGCCGTTCCTGTCCCCGTCATCGCGGCGCCGAGCGCTCCCGCTTGCAGCAGGCGTTTATGAATTTCACGCACGCACGGACGGACGGAGGCCGTGATCGGTTCAAGGACGTTAAAGAGGCGAAAAGCCAGCGCCCCGATGTTTTTCTGGCGGATCGCTTCCGCCGCCCCGGCCGTATCCGGGTGCTCCTGGATTTCTGCGACCTTCAATTTTGAAAAGATCGTTTTCGTCGAGGCGGAGAGACGCGGCTTGCAGATCACGATGTGCAGTTCTTCAAAAACCGGCAGCCCCGACAGCCGCTCGCCGATACCCCCGGCGACCGCACAGCCGCCGCGCAGCGCAAACGGCACGTCCGCGCCGACACCGGCGGCGATGCGGTTCAGCCGTTCCCCGTCCAACTCAACGGACAACAGCGTATTGAGCGCGTATAGAACCGCCGCCGCGTCGGCGCTTCCGCCGCCAAGACCCGCGCCGACCGGGATTTTCTTCTGGATTGTAATGCTCACCTCGGCTTCAATACCGCATTCGCTCAGGAAAGCGGCGGCAGCCTTATAGGCGGTGTTCCTCTCGTTTACCGGAAGGTAGGCCTGATCGGTTTTCACGGCGATATGCGTCCGAGTGGAGCGAACCGCCTCCACTTCAACGATATCGCACAGGGATACCGTCTGCATGATCGTGCTGAGCTCATGATATCCGTCCGGTCTGCGGGCGAGCACGTCGAGCGTCAGATTCAGTTTTGCAGGTGCTGAAAGCAACATAATGGATTCTCTTTCATTTATCGCGCGGCACGCGGAGCCGCTTTTTCAGTTCAATGGCTTTGACACGGCACATTTCATGGCAGCAGTAGCATTTGATACATTCAGCATGCGCAATCACCGCTTTTTTATCCGCAATCCGAATCGTATGCTTCGGGCAGGCGCGGGCGCATTCGCCGCACCCAATGCATCGGTCGGTGACAAACGGATAGGGCTCCAAGAACCGCGCCACCGGCGTCCGCAACCGGCCCGGCAGCAGCGAAAGCAGGCCGACGCTGCCCATGTACGGCGGCGGCAAAAAGCGGACGGCGGCTTCTTCCAACGTTAAACCGATCACGTTCAGCTTTTCGGCGCTGTCAGGGGAATACCCGCGCCGGATCCCCTCCTGCACGGTCGGAATCCGCGCCGCCGACATCCCGATGATCTGCGCCGCCGCGAGGTCGGCGCAGTACGGGTTCTGCGCGGCGATCAGGCAGTCCGCCCGCTTGGGATCGCCCGTTCCCGGGCCTTTTCCCTCCATGCCGACGACGCCGTCGATCAGCGAAAAATCGGGCGCAACCGTGTCGCAGATATCGCAGAGCAGCTTGGCAAACTGCGCCCGGTCGGGAATCATCGCGTGGTATTTGGCCTTTTCCAGCCCGGCCACCGCTCCGTAGAGGTTCTTGACGGCCGCGGTCATGCGGGCGTAGGTATGCGTTTTCAGTTTGGCAAAGGAGATGACAACGTCCGATGCGCGGACATATGCGGCCAGCTTCATTTTTTTTCGGCCGGCGGGGGCGGCGCATTCGGCCTCCCCTACTTCATCGTTCAGCAGCGCGCCGCTCTCCTCGGCGGCTTTTTTCATTCCAGTCGCCTTGTAAACGGTTTCCAACGCGGCCTTCGTAAAGACGCCTCCCGGGCTGTCGCCGATGGTAACGGCTGTCGCGCCGCAGCGGTACAGCCGTTTGGCCAGCGCGGCGACCAGAGCCGGATGTGTCGTCGCCGCTTTCTCCGGCCGGTGCGCCGTCAGGAGATTGGCTTTGATCAGCACCGTTTTTCCGCAAACCGCGGCTTCGATGGGAAAGACGGCAAAAATTTCGTCAAACGCGCGCTCGATGGCAGCTTTCTCGTAAGAGGCGCAGCGGACAACGGCGACGCGGCGGTCATTCAGGTCGTACACGTCGGCTCCCCCCTATTTTCCGGATCGGAGACTCTGCACAAACGCCTCGATCCGTTCCAGGGCGACGGAAATTTTCTGGACGGAATACGCATACGAACAGCGGACAAAGCCCTCGCCCGCCGCGCCGAAAGCGTTGCCCGGGATCACCGCCACGCTCCGCTCGTAGAGCAGGCGTTTGCAGAACTCGTCGCTGCTCAGCCCGGTCGGGCGGATATCGGGAAAGACATAGAAAGCGCCCCGCGGCTCAAAGCACGGCAAGCCGATTCGGTTCAGGCCGTCGCAGATAAAGCGCCGCCGGCGGTCGTATTCCTCGCGCATTTCCTGAATGTC
>QAMX01000064.1 GCA_003149835.1 Clostridiales bacterium | reverse complement strand
AAGGAGGAAACAACACAGCAAACGCAGCAGACCGGTCAGCAGACCGATTTCAGCGCGAAAATCGCGGGACTGAATAACACGGCGGATAATACCGCGCAGTTTGACGCGCAGGATATTCAGAACAACAAGGCGATGGCGATCCTTGCGTATATCGGTATCCTTGTCCTTATCCCCCTATTTGCGGCAAAGGAGAGCAAATTCGCCCGCTATCACACCAACCAGGGGCTTGTCCTCTGCATTGCTGAGATCGCCTACGGTATCGCTTACGCGATTTTAAGCTCCGTTATCCTTGCGATCTCGTGGCGGCTGTACTTCCTTGTCAGCATTATAGGGCTGGTCAGCCTCGTGTTCCTTGTGCTGCTGATCATCGGCATTATGAACGCCGCAAACGGCAGAGCAAAGGAATTACCGATCATCGGCAAATTCAAGATATTGAAGTAATACCGTCCGCATTAAAAGCATAACGGAGTGATCTGAAAGGACGGATCACTCCGTTATTTTCAAGCTGTCACGGAAAGGAGCGGTTATGGAGAAAAACCGTGCCATATACATATTCAAGCATCTGTGGGACAGCACCGATGAAGAACATCCCGCAACGATCCAAAGCATCATAGAGCATCTAAAAACTCTCGGCATTGAAACGACAAGGAAAACCGTCATGGCAGACCTTGACGAGCTCTCCGGCAGCGGTTTTGATATTGTCTGCAACAAAGGCAGACCGAATCAATACTTTGTCGGAAACCGCTACCTTGAACTGCCGGAGCTGAAGCTGCTCACAGACGCGGTGCAGGCCGCAAAATTCATATCCGA
This sequence comes from Clostridiales bacterium, assembly GCA_003149835.1. GTDB lineage: Bacteria > Bacillota > Clostridia > Oscillospirales > QAMX01 > QAMX01. The sequence goes on along the minus strand of QAMX01000064.1, from coordinate 10,162 downwards.
AAAAAAGACGTATGAATTGATTGAAAAGCTGTCGTCTGTCGCAAGCCCTCATCAGGGGAATATCTTGAAAAGGCGGTTATATGTTGACGGCAAAACGAAAACGGACAACGAAAAGGTGTATTACATCGTAGACCTGCTCCATAACGCAATCATTGAGAATACGGCTGTGTGCTTTAAGTATTACGAATACAACGCCGACAAGCAGAAGGTGCATAAGCACAACGGACAGGTCTATGAGTTTTCGCCTTACGACCTCGTTTGGAGCAATGACAGTTATTATGTGTTCGGTTATTCCGAAAGCCACGGCAAGGCAGTGAAATTCCGTGTTGACCGCATGGACGCGCTCAAGCAATCCGAAAAGGAATATCACGCTCCGCCTGTCGGGTATAGCATAACCGATTACTGCAATCAGGTATTCATGATGTATGACGGAAAGCCGGTGACGGTAAGGCTGCGCTGTGAAAACTCTCTTATGAAAGCAGTCGTTGACCGCGCCGGTATCGAAGTCAAGACCGAGAAGCTGGACGATACGCATTTTTCGGCAGAGTTTACCGTATCCGTCAGCCCAACCTTCTTCTCATGGGTGTTTACCTACGCCGGAAAAATGCAGATCACCGCTCCGCGGGAAATCGTGCGGCAGTATCGCTCCATGCTTGAAAATGCACTCAATACGGATTGACGGATGACCTTTTCTACCCTTCCGCACAGATAGTGTGTCGTAATTGACACACTATTTTTCACATCGGCAAAACCTATTGAAATAAGGGGGAATGTTTGCTATACTATACGCACGGAGTTAGCCGATTAGTTAATCCGTGAAAGGAGAGCCGTAATGAACAGCGAGAGAACATTCGGAGATTTTATTCTTCACCAAAGAAAGAACAGCGAGGAATACCTGTCGGCGCGGGAGCTTGCAAATAAACTCGGCGTGTCGGCGGTGTATATCTGCGATATGGAGAAAGGCCGAAAACCCGCGCCGAGCGGCGAGGTGCTTGAAAAAATGTGCGGCATTCTGTGCCGCACGAAGGAGGAACGGGATACCTTTTATGACCTTGCCGGACGGTCGAAGCATACGGTCAGCTATGATCTGCCGGAGTACATCATGGAAAAGGATATTGTGCGCGCCGCGCTGCGCACAGCGAAGGACAACGATATTGACGATAAAGAGTGGGAGGATTTCATCAAGCGGATCATCAAATCCAAGGATGATATACCGCCTGCCGGAAAGGAACCGCGGAAAAAATGAAGCAAATATATTTTACGGAATCGACGCTTGAGGGGATCGCCCGTTCTGTTCTGATGAAATACAGCCCGAACTATCTGAACGCGTCTCCGCAGGCCGTTCCGATCGAATATATTATTGAAGAAGTCTACGGACTTACTATCGAATACAAGCGCCTGTCTAAAAGCGGCAAAATGCTCGGCAAGACCATTTTCGACGATGGCTGGACGTGCTATTTTGACCTTGAAACAGGACGCTATGAATTTATCTATCAGAAAGCCGGCACGATCATGATCGAGGAATCGCTGATCGGCGATAACGTCGGACGGCTGCGCTTTACGCTTGCCCACGAGCTGGCGCACTGGGTCATCCATCAGCGGCTTTACAAGGGTACGGGAGAAATTGCCGCCTTTATCGCGTCGGATCAGGACAGCTCTACCGAATGGCAGGCGAACACCGTCGCCAACAGGCTGCTTATGCCCAAGGGACAGATCAAGCGGTGCTTTTATGCTTTGGCGGGCGGCCGCAGTAAAAAGGAGATCGTATCGGAAATGGCGGGGATCTTCAACGTGTCAAAGCAGGCTATGGAGATCCGCCTGAAAGAAGCCGGACTGCTGTGACCGGCTCATAAAAAAATTTACGCTCCGAATTAGCCAATCGGCTAATTTATAGAGCGGATCCAAAGCAAAACAAACGAGGAGGGATCTCAACATGACTAAGACAGACACAGCGCGCCGCAGAAAACGGCCGCCGCTGGAATGCCCGCACTGCGAGTTTCGGCTTGCGGATGATGTTGTCAAGCAAAAGCGGCTGGACAAGAGGATCATCCTGAAGGACGACGAGGGCGATATTGTCGTTAAATGCGGCAACTGCGGCCGGCAGATCGGCATAACAATCGAATAGACGAAAGTATTTTCACTTCTTCGTACAGAGCGTCATCCGCCCATCCGTGAACATGGGAGTAACCCTTGACAAAGGTTAAGGGATTTCGAGGTAGAAGCCTGACAAGCAGCTTTTTAGCTGTGCGTTAGGCTTCTTTTTTGTTGTGACGGCCGATCCAACATTTTAGAAGTGAATAGCAGCGAAAGCGGGAGTGATTGGAAACGATTGCTCCCGCTTTTTTATTTCCGCAGAAAGGACAAGCCATGAAAGAGTTTTTTCACAGGTACGGACGTTTACACGCACCGAAGGCGGCGTTTGAAATGTGGCAGCCGTACATAGCCGAATACCCGTGATCTCCGAATTTTTGATTCTAACCCAAATTCAAAAATTCAAAGGAGATCACAAAAATGGGATTTAACGATGGATATGAACGCAAGAAATTTATTGAAAAGCAAAAGGCGCAGACAGATGAATATCGCGCTCTGGGTATGACCGAGGAACAAATCGCTGAAATGAGCGAATTTGACTGGAATCAATATCGCAGCGCACGAGTTTACGCTATGCACACACAATCGCTTTCAGATACGCCGTTTCCGGAGGACGGAGATGGAGGCGAAGAATCTAAATCACCTCTGTTTGAGAGATTCCTACGGGAATTGTCAACGAATATCGGCAGCTTATCGGAATTATACCGCTATGGCTGGGTTGATGAGATCGACGATCCAAGGCTGGCGGCAAGACTGAAAAACCTGCCGCCGGACGATTTGGAATTGTTGACTTTGCTTGTGTTTGACGGATATTCGCAGAATGAAATTGCCGCCGTCCGTTCTGTAACACAGCAGGCTATATCCAAGAAAATCAACCGCATAAAAAAATATTTGAATTTAAGGTTGTGAAAACCGCCTTCTCGCTGCCTACCACTTGAGAGGACATTTTCTCACACAGTCCCCTCGCCGTTCTTTGACAACCGAATACCCATTTGCCAAATACGTTCTCTCTGTTATCCGCGATGAGCGGTAAGCCGCGTCCGTAGGCACGCCACGACAGCCGTGATAAAGACGGCCGAGCGAGAAAGCCTGACGGTAAACGCGGGGTTGCTCCCCGCAAGGCCATGACAGGCAGAGAGGATAATGATACTCCCGTCCAGCCTATCGCTTGAGCGTTGAAGCGGCCTGTGTGAGCCGTGAGCCGTCGCACGCACTGGGGGCGGCCGCGTGAGAACCACGCGGGGGTGAGATTCCCGTGATGCCGGTACGCAGCCGACAGTTTGGTAACTTCCCGAAGATACCGAGGTATCTTCAAGTCTGGGGTGTCGAGGACAAATAGGACAAAAGCAAACAATTAGAAACAACAAGGGATAAGTCCGTCTTGTTTACAGGCTTATCCCTGTTTACTTACACACTTTTTAACGGGAGGTCAAAATTCCAATGAATAAAGAAATCAAGCGGGGCGACCTGTACTACGCCCGTCTCGATCCCGTGATCGGGAGCGAACAGGGCGGCACGCGGCCGGTACTCGTTTTACAGAATAACACAGGAAACAAATTCAGCCCGACGACCATTATCGCTGCGGCTGTAACGAGCAAGACGGCAAAAGCGCCGCTGCCAACCCATGTGGCGCTGGATAACATTCCCGGTCTGGCGCGCGGATCGCTTCTGCTGCTTGAGCAGCTTCGCACGATAGACTGCAAGCGGCTCGGCAGCTACATCGGCACACTTGACGAAAGGATCATGGCGAAGGTCGATCAGGCGCTCGCCGTAAGCGTGGGGCTTTGTGATGAGCAGAGATAAGGACGATATGCTCCTGTGCCTTTGCTCCGTCTGCCGCGATCAGTTTGCCGGAATCCCCGGCGCATATCTGAAACGCGCGGATAAAGAGCAGACCGTCAAGGAGATCTGCACCTACTGCGGAAGCCGCAGGGGGTACGATTACCGCGTGCTGCGCCATAAGGTGAGAAAAGAAAAACAGAAATAGGACAATCCGCATGACACATAGGCTGTTATGCGGATATTTATATATGGGAGGTTTACGCATGAACAGTATAAACGCAAGCGCGCTCGATGAAATGAGCCGCATTGATATACGAACCGTCGATCCCGATACGCTGGTCGATATTCGGGAGATTGAGGTCGATCACGAACTGCCGAAGGAAGCAAGGATTATGAACTTTATCGAGAAAATCAAAAATCCCTACTGCTTCAAGCACGGCAAGGTTATCGTAAAGGTCGGCTTTGCCGATACGGAGGATACCTTTGAAAACAAGTTTGAAAGCTATCTGCGCTCGGTTTGAGCGCCTTACTTTCGGAACACTTTCGGTTAGACGCAAAGAGTTTACAAAAACACCTCTGGACGCGAAGCCGTTCATCGTGTATAATAATAACAGACTATAACTGCGTTCTCCAATCGAGGTGTTTCGGCGAAACAAATTGATTGGAGGTTTTGTCATGTCTGCATACATGAATCAGACAAACGGCGTCCTTTATGACGCCGGCAGCCGTATTTATAACGCTGCTATATACGCCCGTCTTTCCGACGACGACGCTGACAAGGGCGAAACAAAGGAATCCGACAGCATCGTCAACCAAAAGGAATATATACGGGAATATCTGAAATCAATGCCGGAAATCCGCGTTTGCTCCGAACGGGCAGACGACGGATTTTCAGGCGTTGATTTTTTTCGTCCCGGTTTTCAGCAAATGCTTGAGGAAGTCCGCGCAGGCGAGGTCAACTGCATTGTTGTAAAAGACCTTTCCCGTCTCGGCCGCAACTATATCGACACGGGAAAGTATCTGCAAGAATTTGCCCGTCTCGGCGTTCGCTTTATCGCCATTAACGACGGCTACGATACGGCGAATCTGCAAGGACAGGCAAGCACGATCCTGCTGCCGATAAAAAACCTGATGAACGATTCATACAGCCGCGATATTTCGGTCAAGATCCGCAGCCACCTTGAAGTCAAGAAACGCAAGGGCGAGTTTGTGGGCGCTTTTGCGGGATACGGCTATATGAAGGACGAGAACGACAAAAACAGACTTGTCGTTGACGAATATGCCGCCGAGGTCGTGCGGGATATTTTCAAATGGAAGCTGGAAGGCATGAGCCAGCAGGGTATCTCCGACAGGCTGAACGAAAACGGCGTGCTTTCCCCCGCGGAATACAAGCGGTCTCTCGGCATGAAGTATCACACCGGATTCAAATGCAATCCCCACGCCAAATGGACGGCGGTGGCTGTCGGACGGATTCTCCGCAATCCGCTGTATATCGGTTCTACCGTTCAGGGAAAAACCGGACGCCCGAACTACAAAATAAAGACGCTCGCTCCCAAACCGCAGGAAACGTGGATCGTGGTTGAACATACCCATGAAGGGATCGTAACAAAGGAAGAATTTGAAACGGTAAACGGACTTATGCGGAAGGATATGCGTATCCCGTCCTCTGAAACGACGGTCTATCCTCTGTCCGGTCTGATCTTCTGCGCCGACTGTAAGCAGAACATGGTTCGCAAGACCGTTCCGGCAAAGGGCAAGAGGTATCTGTATTACACCTGTTCCACCAACCGCGCCGACAAGACGGCCTGCACCACGCACAACATCAGCGAGCCGCAGCTTATGGCGGCGGTCGAGGCCGCCATTCACACGCATATCGAAAGCGTTATCAATATCGAAAAGACGATAGAATTTATAGCCGCGCTGCCGGAGCAAACGACCGGCGCGAAGAAGGTGGATAAGCAGATCGAGAAGCTGAAAGCCGACCATGAGCAGTATATGACCTTCAAAATGAAAACCTATGAGAGCTTTATCAGCGGGTTGATAGACAAAGCGACCTATCAGAATTATACCGCCATATACAATGAAAAATGCGTAGAAATTGAACGGGCAATCGCCAAACGGCAGGAAGAGCTTGACGCGATCCTGAACGCGGGAAACCCGAAAAGCAACTGGATCGAGCATTTCAAGGCGTTCCGGTTCAAAGAGAATCTGCTTGACCGCGCCTGCCTTGTCCGGCTGATCGACCGTATCCTTATTCACGAGGGCGGCCGGATCGAGATCATCTTTAAGCACCACAACGAATACAGGGCGGCGCTCGCCTACATCGAACAGAGAATCAAGGACGAAAACACAAAGGAGGCAGGATAAAATGGCACGGGTAAGCAGAAGAACAAACAAAATCGCAGCGGCACAGACCGCTGTGAAAACAAAGGTATGGAAAACCGCCTTATACGGACGGCTTTCGATCATGGATACGCGGGATAAAAAGGACAGCGAAAGCCTTGAAACGCAGATGGAGCTGCTGACGAATTTCATTCGCGGGAAAGAGCAATTCAGCCTTGTTGAGTGTTACCGTGACAACGGCGAAACGGGTACGAATTTTCAGCGTCCCGGCTTCATGCGTATGATGGACGACGTGCGCGCCGGAAGGATCGACTGCATTATCGTCAAGGATCTAAGCCGCTTCGGACGCGACTTTCTGGAAACGGGCAACTTTCTGGAACGTATCCTGCCGTTTCTCGGCGTTCGCTTCATTTCTGTCAACGACGGCTACGACAGCGAAAGCGCCGGCAGCGGCGATATACTGTCGGTCGCTCTGAAAAATCTGATGAACGACATTTACGCAAAGGATATATCCGCAAAGGTGTATTCAGCTCTTGACACAAAAAAGCGCAAGGGCGAGTTTATCGGCAACTTCGCCGCCTACGGCTATATGAAGTCCCCCGAAGATAAGCACAGGCTGATCATCGACGAGGAAGCCGCCGAGGTGGTGCGCCGCATATTTCAGATGAAGGACAACGGCGCGGGAACGACCGCCATCGCCCGCACGCTCACCGCTGAGGGCGTTCCGAATCCGAGCAATCACCGCTACCGTCAGGGCGTTGTCTACACCGAGCGTTTTGCGGAAAATACCCCGTGGGGAAATCAGGCGGTCAAAAACATACTGATGAATCCCGTCTATCTCGGACACATGGTACAGGGCAAGAAAATCACAAAGCTGCATGAAAATCAGCCGCAGAAAAGAATGCCGCAGGAGGATTGGATCATCGTTGAGAATACCCACCCCGCCATTATTGAGCAGACGCAGTTTGACCGCGTGCAGACGCTTCTTGCCGAGAAAAAAACAGAGTATCACGACAGGCTCGGCAAATATGATCATCTCGGCAAGAGCGAGAACATTTTCAGAGGTCTTGTCGCCTGCGGCTCCTGCGGAAAGAATATGGTTCGCTACAAGGAGGTCTACAATAAGGGCAGAAATATCGCCTATCTCTTTATCTGCCCGCTTCACTCCATGCACCCGGCCGAATGCGGCAACGCCGGAGGGCTGCACGAAGAAAAGCTGAAGGAGATCGTATTCGACGTACTGCGCTCTCAAATGGAACTGCTTGTGAAGGCGGAGGAGATCATCGAGCGCGTCAGAAAATTCTCCGGTTTCCGTGAACGGCGCACCGAGCTTGCGGAGAAAATCGCCGCCGCCGAGGAACGCCGGAAGAAAATCAAGGCAAACCGCATGACGCTGTTTGAAAACTATATCAATCAGGTCGTGAGCAAAGCCGATTTTGAATATTTCACCGCTTCTTACGACGCCGAGGATCAGAATCTTGCGGCCGAGCTAACCGTAATGAACGGCGAGCTTTCCGTGCTGCCCGAACATACGGCGAAGGACAACAAATGGTACGCCGCTTACTATAAATTCAAAGACAGAAAGGAACTGTCCCGCTTAATGCTCGCCGAGCTTGTGGATAAAATCTATATCGACGGCGACAAATCGGTGCGGGTTGCGCTGAAATATCAGGACGAGATGAAAAAGCTGTTCGATTTTGCAAAGGAAGGAGAAAACGGAAATGTCTGAACTACTGAAACGCTATATTATCGCGCTCTACATCCGCCTGTCCTCCGCCGACCGTGACAAGAACGAAAACGGCAAGGACGAGAGCGACAGTATAACCGCGCAGCGCGATATGCTCCGTAATTTTGTCGCCGCACGTCCCGAATTTGCCGGCGCTGAGATCATCGAGTTCTGCGACGACGGACGGACAGGCACGAACTTTGAGCGCACAGGCGTATCAAAGATGCTGGACGCCGCCAAGCGCGGGCAAATCAACTGCATTATCGTCAAGGATTTAAGCCGCTTCGGACGCGATTACATCGAAGTGGGCGACTATTTGGAGCAGATATTCCCGTTTCTCGGTATCCGCTTTATCGCCATTAACGACAACTACGACAGTATAGACCATCCCTACGGCTCGGCGGGACTGATAGATGTCTCCTTTAAGAATGTCATTTACGACCTCTACTCAAAGGAACTGTCCGAAAAGGTCAGGTCTGCGAAAAGGCAGCTTGCCGAAAAGGGCTATTTTCTCTCTCCGTATGCGTTTTACGGCTACGAGAAAGTCCCCGGCAGCAAGCACGAATTGATGATCGACGAAAGCACGGCGGTTTATGTCCGCGAGCTGTTTGAGCGCGCGTTAAACGGCGAAAGCACGACGGAGCTTGCGCGCGACTTCAATCTGCGCGGGATTCCGACGCCGATGATGGTAAAACGGCAGAAGAACGTCACCCGCAACTGGAACAGCAAATCGCACGACAGCAATATATGGACGGGTTCGATTATCGGCAAGATATTAAAGGACGAACGATATACCGGCTGCGCCGTTTTCGGGAAGATGAAACGCGTCAAGGTCGGTTCGGGCAAGAGCATTGCCGTGCCGAAGGAGGAATGGACGGTCGTTCCCGATATGTTTCCGGCTGTTATTCCGAAAGAAACCTTTTCGGCTGTTCAGGCGGCTTTGCACACGGACAGAGCTGCGCCTGCCGCCATGAAAAGCAATGTGCTGTTCCATCGGAAAATCCAATGCGGGTACTGCCGTCTTGCAATGACGCGGAAGGTATCGAAGAATCCGTATTATGTCTGCGAAACCTATAAAGACAACCCGGAATCAAGCTGTCCCGACGAGCGAATCTACGAAAGCGAGATAGCCGAGATCGTGCTTGCCGCCATCCGCAAGCAAGCGCAGTTATTTCATAAGACGAAAGCCGAGATGCAGAAAAAACAGGACAAAACCGCAAAGCGCACCCACACGCTTCAGGAGAAGATTTCCGATTTACAATCGGTTATCGGTATGAAGTCGCAGGAGAAAATGCAGGCGTTTGAAGATATGGTTTCCGGCCGGATCACGCAGAAGGCGTATCAGGCCAAATGCGAACGCTGCGACGCCTATATCCGTACCACCGAAGCAAAAATATCCGCTTTGGAGGAGCGGCGGAAAAAGGAAGAAATCGTCCGAAGTCCAGAAGCCGACGCTTTTCTTCCGCATACCAATCTTCGCACGCTCACACGGGAGATCGCCGATGCTCTGATCTACAAAATCTATGTTTACAGCGGTCAGGCGATAGAGATCGTCTGGAATTTCAAGGATGAATACAAGGAAAGCGTAAAGGAGAGTGCTGTATGAAGGTTTGTTTATATGCCCGCGTCGCTTGTTCCAATCAGCTTGCGCTTGTTCGTCAGGTCAAAAAGCTGAAAGCGTTTTCCGGAGAACATGGTATTGATGTAGTTGACGCCGCCGCGGAATTTGGATCGGGTATCCGTGCCGACAGACCGGAGCTTACCCGTGTGGAAGCCCTCGCCGCCGAGGGAAAAATAGACGCGGTTGTAGTGACGGATATATCAAGGTTATTTCGCAGCGCACCTCTATATTTTGAATTTGCAAGGCGTATGCAAGACTGCGGTGTGAAGATTTTCGAGCTTGACCGCCTTCAAAGGCTGCTTTAAGAGCCTTTGAAGGCTTGGACGCAAAAAGTTTACATAAAAATCTCCTGATTTTTTTAGTTTTATCTTGACACGGGGAGACGATGGTTTCACAGGTCTTAACATGGAACGTCCTGACTTACAGAGAATGTTGAAAGCCATTGAACGCAGGAAAATCAACCTTGTTGTCACGAAAGACCTTAGCCGACTGGGGCGTAATTATCTGCAAACCGGGCATTTGATTGAGGACTTCTTTCCCAGAAACGGGGTGCGCTATATCGCCATGAATGACGGTATCGACACCTTACGGGATAACAA
>QAMX01000137.1:14993-25661 GCA_003149835.1 Clostridiales bacterium | reverse complement strand
TGAATGCGCCCGGAAAACGTTTCCGTCAGCGCGACAAACGCCGTTCCGGCAAAGGAGAGCTGCTTTTCGATGAAAACGTCGAGCGATTCGGCGAAGCGCTCGCGCCCGGCGTTAAAGTCGCGGGCAAAGCGGTTCCATTCCTCCGGCGTCCCCACGGAGACAGAGGCGATCTTTCCGGCCGCGGCGGACGTATACTCCGGCGCGTCGGACGGCTCGGCCGGTTCCGTCTGCCCGGTCGGCTTGTCTGTTTCGTCCGGCGCGGCCGGCTCGGTGTGACCGGTCGGCGCGGTTTCGCCGCCCGGTTCGGCAGAACTGCCCGGCACAGATGCGGCGCTTTCCGGCGTTGTGTCCGTCAAATTCTGCGCCGGTTCGCCGCCGCAGGCGCTCAGACAGAGCGCCAGCAGCAGAATCGCGGCGGTCAGCCGCCTGTACAGAGAAGTTCGCTTCATCTTCACAAGGCCTCCTTTGATAGCCTTTATCCCCGCGGACGGCAATGCCGTCCGCGGGGATGGGGCTGCTTGCCGCGCCGTATGGGCGCGGGGATTACATTGGTGTGACGATCATGGTGTTGGCGTTACGGGGGATAAATACACCGGTATTGCCAATTTGGTTGCCAACCATCTGCGTTTCCAAACGACCCGAAGCGTTTTTATACGCGATACCGGTCGAGCCGCCGCCGTCAAGCATGATGCCGTGCGTCGTTGCACTAGGAAAAACGTCCTTGATGATGCTGCGCAGTTCACTGGGTGTAACACCGCAGTTCGTTCTTGCGCTCAGTGTTGCAGACTCATTCGCCGGATCGTACAGCTTTGAATCCCCAAATACCGTGAGCAGCACGATATTTTCGCCGATGTACTGTCCGCCGATGTAGAAGATCGCTGTTCTGGGAGCTTGGCCAAATAAACCTGACCATGCGCCTTCATCGCCTAACGCTTCGTCATATGTGTCTTTGTCGCCGAAATCTCCATCCAGATGCAGGCCAAAGCCCCCGACCGCCCATCTGATATTCGTCATATCAAGGCTGTGCTGACCCTGAAACTTGTAGCTGGCAAGCGTTCCCTGATGCCTGTCCGAATAGATGTAATTCGGGATTGCCGTCGACGTATGTTCCTGACAAAACATAAAGCCTGCGTTGTCGACGTTTGTCGTTCCGATCGGCCGCACGGGCTGTGCCGCCGTAGGATTCTCGCGGTCGCCCGGATTTGTGTTGTACATGGAAATTCTGTGGACGTCCAACGCTTTGTACCCAGATGGCGGCGTATCCATATAGGTATAGTAAAACGTCCCGTTGACGCCGTACAGCCCCGATTTTTCGCAGTAGCTGCGCACGTTCTCGTCATCGCCCGGTCTGACGATGCGGATATCCCTGTGGTTGGTCTTGATCCATTTCAGATAGACTGTCTTTGACCCAAGCGCATACGCCTGGTGTCCGAATGATGCCATATTTTTTCCTCCTCATTTCTATTGCCGCCTGCGCGGCTGTGTCTGCTGTGCGAATTTCTCTCTTTTGCCCCTCCGGAGGACGGTTTCAGTATAGCATACGTTTGTACGCAAGTCAATAGTTTTACTCAAAATGATAAAAAGTTGATAAACAATAAACATATGATATTCACTTGATAATCTGCTGATCATCGAGTGATCACTTGATGATCGTATGCTGCTGTTTTTCCGCGAAAACGCATGGCGGCCAACAGCTTTATCCCATTTCCCCGCCCGGCCATTTCTGCCCCTCACCGGCTGTATACAAAACAGGCGGGCCCCGCACCAAATGCAAAGCCCGCCTGTTTTCTGATCATTTTCAAACCGGTGCCGCCCGGCAAGCGCTTCCGCTCCGCGCAAAAGGCCGCCGCCTTTTGACCCCGCCGAACGCACGTTATCTCGCCAAAAAGTATTTCCCGATTTCCGCGGCGATCAGCTCATGACCCTTTTGGGTCGGATGATTGCCATGGGACAGATACTGAACCAGATCCATTCCGGTCTGAATGTTTTTTTCAAACGCGCCGAAGCTGTCCGCCAGGCCTATACCGTAGCGGTCGGCCAGAGCGACAATCTGCTCCCTGTGCTTTTCCAGCTCATGCCAGGCGTCGTTTTGCTTAAAATACGTGTTGTCCCACGACGGCGTCAGCAGAATCACCTTTTTCGAGCTTTCCAGCGCCGCTTCGATCATCCGCACCCACGCGGCCTCCGCTTTTTTCAAACCGATTCTGCGGTCGTTCAGGCCGTAATCGACGGTAATCACATCGGGCTTGTGGGTTAAAACGTCTCTCTCAAAGCGCTCCGCCCCGCTCTGCGAATCCTCGCCGCCGATTGCCGTGACAATGACGTTGACGACGGCAAACGGAAACCGCTCTTTGAGAATCCTGTGCAGCAGATGGGGATAGGCCCCGAAGGGATTGACATACGGCGTGGCAAAATACCCGGCGGGAACGCTGTGCCCGTGGCAGACGATGTTGATCGCCCTGTTTTTCGGCCAGCAGACCGCCATCTCGTCACACAAACCGCTCAGATATTCGATTCCCGCAGCCATCCGTTTACACCTCCATCTCCGCGCGGTAGCGCCGCTCTCTCCGGAAACCGCGGTACCGCGCCTGTGAAAACAGCTCCGTTTTTCTCCGCGACTATTCGCAGACTGCCGCAGCTTATTCGCAGACTGCCGCAGCTTATTCGCAGACTGCCGCAGCTTATTCGCAAATAGCCACGGCTATTCGCAAATAGCCGTTGTCAGCCGCTCCATCGCCTCGGCGTCGGCCGGCTGCTCGGCCGAGCGCAGCGACACGGAAGGCTCGCAGACGGCCATGTCCTTCATCGATTCCAAAACGGCGCGCATGAGCTTGGCCGCGGCGGGCGCCCAGGTGCCGTTTTCGATCAGGCCGACGCGGCGGCCGCGCAGCCCCTTGCTTTTCAGATGGGTCAAAAACCGCTCCATGGGCGGGAACATGCCGCCGTCATAGGTCGCGCAGGCGAGTACGAGGCGGTCAAAGCGGAACGCATCGGCCACCGCGCCGGCCAGGTCGCAGCGCGCCAGGTCGGCGACGGCGACGGTCTCGCCGCGCGATTCCAAAAGCGCCGCCATGTGCCGCGCCGCGGCCGCGGTATGCCCGTGCGGCGAGGCGTAGGCCACCAGCACGCCCTTTGTCTCCGGGACATAGCGGCTCCACAGGTCGTATTTTTCGAGATAATAACCGAGGTCGCCGCGCAGAACCGGACCGTGCAGCGGGCAGAGCGCCGCGATGTCGAGCGCAGCCGCCTTTTTCAGCAGCGCCTGCACCTGCGCGCCGTATTTGCCGACGATATTGCAGTAGTAGCGCCGCGCCTCGTCGAGCCACGGCGTGTCGGCGCTCAGCGCGCCGAAGGTGCCGAACGCGTCGGCGGAAAACAACAGCCGCTCGCTCCGCTCATAGCTGACCATGACCTCCGGCCAGTGTATCATCGGCGCCATATAAAAGCTCAGCTCGTGAGCGCCGAGCGGCAGCGTTTCGCCCTCTTTGACGGTCACGGCAGCCGACGCGACGGCTTCGCCGAAAAACTGCCGCAGAAACGCCGCCGTTTTCTCGCTGCCGACGAGCCGCATCTGCGGGTATTTCTCCGCCAGCGCGGCGATGCTCCCCGAATGATCCGGCTCCATATGGTGAACGACGAGATAGTCGGGCGCGCGATCGCCGAGGATCGCCTCTACGTTCGCCAGCCACTCCTGCGCCGCGCGCGCGTCCACGGTGTCCATGACCGCGATTTTCTCGTCAAGAATTACATAGGAATTATAGCTGATCCCATTCGGAACAACGTACTGCCCTTCAAAAAGATCGATCGCTTTGTCGTCTACGCCGGCATAGCGGACTGCCGGTGAAACGTCGAATTGGTTCATTGGGAAAGACTCCTTTCGCTGCGAATCCGGCGGGCGGCGCAGGCCGCGGGCGCAGATTTCTTGGTAAAAAATATCTGGAACGCCGCCCCCGCAAGCGCAGGGACGGCGTTTATCAGCCTTTTTTATTGCCTGTCGCTGTCCTGATAGGTTCTCTGCCGGGCGCGCTCGCGGGCCTTGCGGCGTTTGCGGCGCTTGACCTCGCGGATGATAAAGAGCGCGGCGATAAACAGCAGCGCCAAGCCGACGACCACGGCGATGATGATCAGCAGAATGGTAAAGAAGACCTTAAAGAACTTCCCGACGCCTTTCAGAAATCCGCCGGACGGCTCGCCGGAGGTTGTGACCGGGTTGCCGCTCTCGTCGGTTTCGACCGGTCCGGTGCCGTTCGGATCCGTTGTCTGGGCGGCGCCGTCGGTTTTCGTGTCCGCAGACAGCGTGACGCCGGAGAGCAGCCGCACGTCCTGCGCGGGATCGTCCGCATTCGGCCGGTAGATGATATCAGCCGTATATTCCTGTTCGGCGCCGACGTTCAGAACCGTCGGGATCGAATTGGGCGAGGCGACGATTTTGGAGACGTCGTAATCGCTGCGCAGCAGAATCGATACGGGGGTCTTCATCCGAAACTCTACCGTCCCCACCTTGACGCCGTTCTCCGCGAGGTTGGCGGTGAACAGCACCAGATCGTTGGGAACCGTTACGGAGACAAAATCGGAAAAGCCGTAATCGAGGATTTTCGCCGCATCCTGGTACATCTCCGCCTCGGTCTCGGCCTTCATCACCACGGCGATCAGCTGCCGCCCGTCGCGCTCCGCCGTGGCCATAATGACGTATTTCGAGGCGCTGGTAAAGCCGACCATGCCGCCGAGGATCCCGTCATAGTGGTAATCGCTGTCGCGGAGCATCAAAAAGCTCGTCGTCAGGGGCTTGGCCTCGGCACGGTTGTTGGTCGGTTCAAGCGTGTAGCTGACCTTGCCGAAATATTTCATAAACGCCTCGTTGGCGAGCGCAGCGCGGGAAAAAAGCGCGATATCGCGCGGCGAGCTGACCTGCCCGTCGGCGTGCAGGCCGTTGGGATTTTTCAGCGCCGTCTTGTCGGCGCCCAGCTCGACTGCGCGGTTGCCGAGCATGGTCATAAACCCGTCCAGCGACGTCCCGACCGATTCGGCGACGACGTTGGCGGCGTCGTTGGCGGAGGTCATCAGCATCGCGTACATACAGTCGGCGATCGAGATCAGCTCGCCCGCCGTCAGCCCGATGCTCTTGACGCCGGTGCCGAGCGGCGTGAGCGCCGACGAGGTCACCGTCAGCTTGCTCGTATCGTCGGTGATATTTTCAGCGGCGACGAGCGCGGTCAAAATCTTAATCAGGCCTCCGGGCGGGAGCTGCGCGTCGGAATTTTTCTCCAAAAGCACCTGCCCCGTCGCCGCGTCCATCAATATATAATAATCCGAGCTCACGGACGGAGGCGCGGCGAAAGCGGGCACCCATACGGAAAAGGCGAGCAGAACCGCCAATGCCGCCCCAACGACGCTTTTCAGTATTCTTCCCCTCTTCATATCCGATCCTCCTGTTTCCGTCCGTTTCCGCTCTCGCGGCTTCGCCGCGGAGAGGACGTTTCCCTTACTTATATTTTCTATCAAAACGCGCCGTTTGTCAAGTCACAATTCCCGATATTCCGAAAATTTTACAGATCATTCTAAAAAACGCCCCGCGCCGGCGCGCTCTGAAAAGGCGGCGGGCGCTTCGTCCCGCTTTTCCGCGGCTCCGCCGCAGGCGCCGGGAAAAACCGTTGACAACCGGTTTCTCTTATGGTATGATGGCATATGGAAAAAAATTGCAAAACAGCACCCCTGAAAAGGCGTATTCAGAACAGATGGAGGCTGCCCGTATGAATCTAAAATACGAAAACTTCGAGCTGTCGGTCTATATGACCGGAGGCGACATTGAGAGCGTCTTTTCCGAGCCGGGCCGCGCCGAGCGCGAGCTGGCGTTTTTGCAGAAGCACCTCGCGGTGACGAAGGTCTACGTCGAGTTCTTCCGCGGCGAATGCACGGACAGGGCGCTTTTATTGACCGCGCGCGACTTTTTCAAGGCGCGCGGCCTGCGCGTAGCGACCGGGCTCATGCCCGTCTCGGCGCGCTATTCGCCGACCGGGCGCATGATCTGCTTTACCGATCCGGCCGTTGAGGCGCTGTTCGACGAGATGCTGGGCTTTGCCGCGTCGGAATTCGATGAAATTATGGTCGACGACTCGTTCGCCACCGACTGCACCTGTCCGCGCTGCCGCGCCGCCAAGGGCGACCGCACCTGGCAGGAATTCCGCACCGCGCTGATGACGGATTTTTCAAAAAATCATCTGATCGCTCCGGCGCGCGCAGCCAATCCAAACGTCAAGCTGACGCTGAAATACCCGACATGGCACGAGTCGTATCAATGGCTCGGCTACAACACCGAGACGCAGCCGCCGATGTTCGACGAGATCTACGCCGGCACGGAGACGCGCCACACCACCTATTCGCTGTTCCGCAACCCGCGCTACACCTCCTATTCGCTGATCCGTTATCTGGAAAGCCTGCCGCCATATAACAACCGCGGCGGCTGGTTCGACCCCATCCAGTGCGCGGGCAGCGCCGATATCTACATGGAACAGGCGGAGCTGACCCTGCTCGCCGCTCCGCGGGAGATCACGCTGTTCTGCTGGGGGCTGTGCGCGGGCGAGAACGCGCCCGCCGCGGAGTCGGTCGCCGCGCTCGGCGCGCGGCTGCAAAAGTTCCATGCGCCGGCCGCAAAATTAGACGCGCCGGCGGGAATTCCCGTCTATCTCCCGTTCCATTCGCGCGGGGAGGACCATGTGTTTGATTTTCTCGGCATGTGCGGCATCCCCGCCGACCCCGTGGCGCTGTTTCCCGAGCGCGGCCTCGTGCTGCTGACCGCAGCCTCCTGCTGCGACAAAGATCTCGTCGCAAAAATCAAGGCGCACTTGGAGCGCGGCGGCGACGTCTGCATGACCTCCGGCTGCCTTGCGCTTTTGCAGGACCGCGGCATTTCCGACTGCACGGCGATGCGCGTGACCGCGCGCAGCCAGAGCGGCGCGGAATTCGGCGGCTTTGACGACGGCTGGTCGGCCGATACGGCCTATTATCAGGCGCCGCACCCGATCTCTCTGCCCGTCATCGACTGGATCACCAACGAGTGCGTTTTCCTCGCCATGCAGCTGCGCGACGGGTCGCCCAACGTCCTGCTCGCGTACAGCATGTATGCCGAAGGGCGCGCCTATGTGCTCAACATCCCCGACAGCTATTCGGATGTTTACGATATCCCCGCGCCCGTGCTCAACTATCTCCGCAAATACCTGTCCTCCGGCCTGCCCGCCTACGTCGAGGGTCAGGCGAAGATCGCCTTCTTCCCGCGCCGCGGCTGCTCGGCGGCGCTGCGTTCCTATCTGCCGCACGGCTCGGTCGTCTCGCTGCATGTGCGCGGCGGGGCTGAAAAGCTCACCGACCTGCGGACGGGGCGCGTGTATCTGCCGGTGCGCAGAGGCGAAACTAACCTTGCGGAGCCGCATGCGCTCCCCGATATTTATACGCCGGTGCGCGGCGGCGGCGAAACCGTGTTTGAGCTGGCGCTCGAGCCCGCGTCGCTGACGCTCGTGCGCTGGGAATAAATGCCGCAGGGCGGGCGGACACGCAGGTCCGTCCCTACGGCCGACCGGGACGTTATATAAAATCAAAAAACGTTTTATTTTACCCATGCGGATGGCCGGAACGTTACACGGAATCCAAAAACGTTCCGTTTTGCCCGTTCGGATGGCCGGAACGTCACATAAATTCCCAAAACGTTCCGTTCTGCCCGTAGGGGCGCACCTATGTGTGCGCCCGCCCCGCCTCGGCGTTCCGGTCAGAACGCGGGCGGACACGCAGGTGTACACCTGCGGCATCTATTCTCACACCTTCTGGAAAGGAGGAGCCTGACAGAATGCAAGGCACGACGATACCCGCATTCAAACGGCTCGCCGCGCTTATCCTTCTCGCGGCGCTGCTCATTCTGCCCGCCTGTTCTCCGGGCGAGTCGCCGCGCGGAAGCGGGAGCATGGCCGCCTACGTCAGCGCGGAAGGGCTGACGCTCTACCGCTTTGATACCGGCGAGATCGAGCTTTTGTGCTCCGGCGGGCGGATCTCCGCGCCGGTCTTTTCCGCGGACGGGCAGTATGTCTACTATAAAAATGCCAGCGACGTGTTTTGCGCGCCGCTCTCGGGCGGGCGGCACATGCTCGCCGCCGTCAACGCCGACTATCTGTGCGACTACGGCGGCAAGGCCGCGTTTCTCTCGCGCGTCAACGGCGTGACGCTGTTCGACCCCGCCGCCGGCGAGGCCGCGCAGCTGATCGCCCAGCCGGAAAACGGCTTTATCGCCGCCGCGGCCTTTTCTCCCGACGGTTCCCGCGCGGTCTATTCGGTCTGCCTCGCCGACGCGGGCCGGACGCGCCTGACGGCTCTGTGCGTCACCGTGCCGGGCTCCGACGCGCCGGACGTCTATCCGGCCGCCCAGTTTCCGGCCGGAAGCGTGCCGCGCCCCGTCGCGTGGTCGCCTGACGGGAGCACCTGTTACCTCGCAGTCGGCGCGCCGGACGCCGAGACGCAGGAGCTGTATGCGTTTTCCGTGATCGACGGCGCGCTGTCCGACCTCAACGGCCGGACGCCGGAGATCACCGCCTCCGGCGAGCTGCACGTCTCGGGCGACGGCCGTTTTCTGCTCGCCTGCGCTTACAAAAGCAGCTCCGACGAATACGAAAGCCTGCTTCGCCTCGACTTAGCGACCCGCTCCTATACCTATCTGCCCGGCGGCTATGCGCCGCTGCTCGGCGTCTGCATCTCCTATGACGGGAGCATGGCCGCCTACGGCCTCGGCGAAACGGAAACGGCCTCGCACGGCGTCTTCGTTTACGCCAACGACAAAACGCTCCTGATTCACGGCGGAGCCGGTACAAGCTGCGTCTACCCGTCGTTTTTTCACGACGGCTTGGAGCTGTATTTTCTGGATACCGGCGGGGAAACCGCCTCGCTTTGCCGCGCGCTCTCCAACAGCTCGGGCGCGACAAAGCTCTTTGACGGCATCGCCGCGCCCGACGGCGTCTATCTGAAAACCCTGCGCGACGCCTTCTGTGTCTACGATACCACCGTCTTCGCCGCGGAGACGGGCCAGTGAGGCCGTTTTGCGCAAAGCCGGTGTTGTCCCTCCGTCCAGACCGGCAGGGAGAAACCGCTCGGAAGCTCATGGCTCTGTCCCGCCGTCTCCCGCTGTCCGCCGGCTTTAAAGCATGAACCAAACATAGAAAGGAATGATTGTATGACGACCGTCGGAGATATCTACGACGCCATCGACGCTTTCGCGCCGTTTGACAAAGCCCGTCCGACCGACAACTGCGGCGTCACGCTCGGCAGCCGCGGCCAGCCTGTGCGCCGCGCCTTCGCCGTCGTCGACGTGACGCGGGCCATCGTCCGCGAGGCGGCCGCAAAGGGCGTCGACCTCATCCTCTCGCACCATCCGGCCATCTACGCGCCGGTCCGGTCGATCGCCGCCGAGGATCCCGTCTATGAGGCGGCGCGGCACGGGATCGCCCTGCTCGCCGCGCACACCAACCTGGACGTGGCCGGCGGCGGCGTCAACGACGTCTATCTCGCCGCCATCGGGCTGGAAAAGCTCGCCGCCGTCGAGGGAACGGACGGCTGCGCGGCGTTGGCGCGCTGCCCCGAATCGCTGTCCACCCTGTCGGTATTGGCGGAGCGGGTCAGGGACTGCGCCGGTCTGCCGTGCGTCAGGCTCGTCGATTCGGGCAGAAAAATTAAAACCGCCGCAGTCTGCTGCGGCGGCGGAGCGTCTTTCTTTGAATGCGCCGTCAAAAGCGGCGCGGATGTCTTTATCAGCGGCGATTTTCGCCACAACCACGCGGCGGACGCGCTTCGGCTCGGCATCTCGCTGATCGACGCCGGACATTACGAGACCGAGCGGCTGATCCTCGACCCGCTGATCGCCCGGCTCGGCCGCCTGTTCCCCGACGTCGCCTTTGAGCGCGCGGAAACGGACCGGCCGATCTTTCAATACGCCGTCTGACCGTCGGCCGAACCGCCGTGCCGGCCGGCATAGCTCACGACGCTCGCATACAGCTCGCCGCCGCTGTCCCCGTTTTTCCGGGCGGCGGCGGCCGTTTTTACGGCCGCGTCAAAGTCGCCTTTGAGCAGACAGGTAAAAATCAGCTCGCTGGAATAGTCGAGCGGCGGCTCGAACTCGCGCACGCTTTTGGCGTGCAGATAGCGCAGAAAATCGAGGTTGTCCTCTAAGCTGATGATTTTTTCGGCGAGCGCGGCGGCGAAGCGGTCCGTCCGGCTCGTCAGCGTCCGCATCGCCGTGGAGACCGACATCAGCCCCCATGAATCCACGGGCTGACTGCCCTCTGCGACCTTGGTGCCCGGGTAAAGGTTTGCGCTCGTCAGCGCGTGATACACGCGGTCGAACGAGGAATAGCGGTAGGAAAGCGAATAATCGATTCTGTCGTCGTCCATCGTCGGCAGCAGCAGAAACGAGAGATAGCCCTTGCTGCACGCGAGACAGTTCCCCGACAGGCTCCACCCGAAGGTCGCGGCGCATTCGCGCATGCACAACTCCAAACGCCTCATTTTGTCAAACATAACCGCCTGTCGGCACCTCCGATTTCCCCATAAAAGCGTCTTTTATTTATTGTACCATATTCGACAGGATCTATCAATAGTCGCGGCCGGAAACCGCAGAATCTTTTTGCGGGAGCGGCG
>QAMX01000137.1:0-14368 GCA_003149835.1 Clostridiales bacterium | reverse complement strand
CACCTATGTGTGCGCCCGCCCCGCCTCGGCGTTCCGGTCAGAACGCGGGCGGACACGCAGGTGTACACCTGCGGCATCTATTCTCACACCTTCTGGAAAGGAGGAGCCTGACAGAATGCAAGGCACGACGATACCCGCATTCAAACGGCTCGCCGCGCTTATCCTTCTCGCGGCGCTGCTCATTCTGCCCGCCTGTTCTCCGGGCGAGTCGCCGCGCGGAAGCGGGAGCATGGCCGCCTACGTCAGCGCGGAAGGGCTGACGCTCTACCGCTTTGATACCGGCGAGATCGAGCTTTTGTGCTCCGGCGGGCGGATCTCCGCGCCGGTCTTTTCCGCGGACGGGCAGTATGTCTACTATAAAAATGCCAGCGACGTGTTTTGCGCGCCGCTCTCGGGCGGGCGGCACATGCTCGCCGCCGTCAACGCCGACTATCTGTGCGACTACGGCGGCAAGGCCGCGTTTCTCTCGCGCGTCAACGGCGTGACGCTGTTCGACCCCGCCGCCGGCGAGGCCGCGCAGCTGATCGCCCAGCCGGAAAACGGCTTTATCGCCGCCGCGGCCTTTTCTCCCGACGGTTCCCGCGCGGTCTATTCGGTCTGCCTCGCCGACGCGGGCCGGACGCGCCTGACGGCTCTGTGCGTCACCGTGCCGGGCTCCGACGCGCCGGACGTCTATCCGGCCGCCCAGTTTCCGGCCGGAAGCGTGCCGCGCCCCGTCGCGTGGTCGCCTGACGGGAGCACCTGTTACCTCGCAGTCGGCGCGCCGGACGCCGAGACGCAGGAGCTGTATGCGTTTTCCGTGATCGACGGCGCGCTGTCCGACCTCAACGGCCGGACGCCGGAGATCACCGCCTCCGGCGAGCTGCACGTCTCGGGCGACGGCCGTTTTCTGCTCTCCTGCGCTTACAAAAGCAGCTCCGACGAATACGAAAGCCTGCTTCGCCTCGACTTAGCGACCCGCTCCTATACCTATCTGCCCGGCGGCTATGCGCCGCTGCTCGGCGTCTGCATCTCCTATGACGGGAGCATGGCCGCCTACGGCCTCGGCGAAACGGAAACGGCCTCGCACGGCGTCTTCGTTTACGCCAACGACAAAACGCTCCTGATTCACGGCGGAGCCGGTACAAGCTGCGTCTACCCGTCGTTTTTTCACGACGGCTTGGAGCTGTATTTTCTGGATACCGGCGGGGAAACCGCCTCGCTTTGCCGCGCGCTCTCCAACAGCTCGGGCGCGACAAAGCTCTTTGACGGCATCGCCGCGCCCGACGGCGTCTATCTGAAAACCCTGCGCGACGCCTTCTGTGTCTACGATACCACCGTCTTCGCCGCGGAGACGGGCCAGTGAGGCCGTTTTGCGCAAAGCCGGTGTTGTCCCTCCGTCCAGACCGGCAGGGAGAAACCGATCGGAAGCTCATGGCTCTGTCCCGCCGTCTCCCGCTGTCCGCCGGCTTTAAAGCATGAACCAAACATAGAAAGGAATGATTGTATGACGACCGTCGGAGATATCTACGACGCCATCGACGCTTTCGCGCCGTTTGACAAAGCCCGTCCGACCGACAACTGCGGCGTCACGCTCGGCAGCCGCGGCCAGCCTGTGCGCCGCGCCTTCGCCGTCGTCGACGTGACGCGGGCCATCGTCCGCGAGGCGGCCGCAAAGGGCGTCGACCTCATCCTCTCGCACCATCCGGCCATCTACGCGCCGGTCCGGTCGATCGCCGCCGAGGATCCCGTCTATGAGGCGGCGCGGCACGGGATCGCCCTGCTCGCCGCGCACACCAACCTGGACGTGGCCGGCGGCGGCGTCAACGACGTCTATCTCGCCGCCATCGGGCTGGAAAAGCTCGCCGCCGTCGAGGGAACGGACGGCTGCGCGGCGTTGGCGCGCTGCCCCGAATCGCTGTCCACCCTGTCGGTATTGGCGGAGCGGGTCAGGGACTGCGCCGGTCTGCCGTGCGTCAGGCTCGTCGATTCGGGCAGAAAAATTAAAACCGCCGCAGTCTGCTGCGGCGGCGGAGCGTCTTTCTTTGAATGCGCCGTCAAAAGCGGCGCGGATGTCTTTATCAGCGGCGATTTTCGCCACAACCACGCGGCGGACGCGCTTCGGCTCGGCATCTCGCTGATCGACGCCGGACATTACGAGACCGAGCGGCTGATCCTCGACCCGCTGATCGCCCGGCTCGGCCGCCTGTTCCCCGACGTCGCCTTTGAGCGCGCGGAAACGGACCGGCCGATCTTTCAATACGCCGTCTGACCGTCGGCCGAACCGCCGTGCCGGCCGGCATAGCTCACGACGCTCGCATACAGCTCGCCGCCGCTGTCCCCGTTTTTCCGGGCGGCGGCGGCCGTTTTTACGGCCGCGTCAAAGTCGCCTTTGAGCAGACAGGTAAAAATCAGCTCGCTGGAATAGTCGAGCGGCGGCTCGAACTCGCGCACGCTTTTGGCGTGCAGATAGCGCAGAAAATCGAGGTTGTCCTCTAAGCTGATGATTTTTTCGGCGAGCGCGGCGGCGAAGCGGTCCGTCCGGCTCGTCAGCGTCCGCATCGCCGTGGAGACCGACATCAGCCCCCATGAATCCACGGGCTGACTGCCCTCTGCGACCTTGGTGCCCGGGTAAAGGTTTGCGCTCGTCAGCGCGTGATACACGCGGTCGAACGAGGAATAGCGGTAGGAAAGCGAATAATCGATTCTGTCGTCGTCCATCGTCGGCAGCAGCAGAAACGAGAGATAGCCCTTGCTGCACGCGAGACAGTTCCCCGACAGGCTCCACCCGAAGGTCGCGGCGCATTCGCGCATGCACAACTCCAAACGCCTCATTTTGTCAAACATAACCGCCTGTCGGCACCTCCGATTTCCCCATAAAAGCGTCTTTTATTTATTGTACCATATTCGACAGGATCTATCAATAGTCGCGGCCGGAAACCGCAGAATCTTTTTGCGGGAGCGGCGCTGTGCCGGTTGGAACGCGGGTATCCGGTCGACGCACGGGCGCGCCGGTTGGAATGCGGGTATCAGGACGTCGACCAACCGCCGTAGGGGCGCACCTGCGTGTGCGCCCGCCCCGTGGCGGCTGTGCCGATTGCAACGCGGGCGAACACATAGGTTCGCCCCTACGAGGGTTGGCGGCCGGTTGCAACGCGGTTGCCAAGACGTCAACCGATCTCCGCACGGGCGCACCTGCGTGTGCGCCCGCCCGCGGCGGCTGTGCCGGCCGTCCCTGTAAAAATCCTTGCCCGTCCTATTTTCCCCCTTTCCGCGCCGGTTTCGGGCGCGGAAAGGCGATTTGCAAAGGAGGCTTCGGAATGAAACGCACGCTTTTGTTCTGCGCTTCGGGCGCGCTCGCAGGCGCGCTTACCCTTGTTTACGGCGCGGGGCGTTTTGCGCCGAGCCTGCTGACCGCCGCGGCGGCGTTCGGCCTGTCCGCAGCGCTTGTGCGCGCGCTCCTCCGGCCGGCGTCTGTCCGCGCCGCGGCGGCGGCGTGTCTCGCCGTCTGTATCGGTCTGGCGGCGGTTTCCGCGTCGTTTCTCCTCCGCGAGGCGCGCGTGAGCCGCGCCGTGGAAGCGCTCTGCGGCGAAAAGGGCGCGTTTCAAATGCGCGTCACCGGCCTGCCGGAGCCGTCTGGAGCTGGACGGCGCGTCTCGGTCAAGGTGCTCGACGGGCAGGGCCGCGCCTATCCGGCCGCCGCGCGGGTCTACTGCTACGGCGAGGCGGCCCGCCGCCTGTCGCCCGGCGACGTGATCTCCGCCGAGGTTGGCTTTGCGCCCGTGCGCGCGTCAGAGGCCGCCGGCCGTTCTCTGGCGGCCAAGGGCATTTTTCTCACCGGCACGCTAAGTCACGTCGAGCAGATCGAATCCGGCTCGCTTTCCCCGGCGACGCTGCCTCTGTATCTGCGCAAATACGCGCTCGCGCAGACCGACCGGCTCTTCCGCGGCGGCGCGCCGCTGATGCGGGCGCTGCTGATCGGCGACAAGTCGAATTTCAGCGATTCTTTTTCCGAGCAGGTCGCCGACACCGGCGTCTCGCACATTTTCGCCGTCTCCGGTATGCATCTGTCCTTTTTTGTAAGCGCCATCCTCGTATTTGGCCGCAACAGGCGCTGGGTCTGCGCGCTGGCCATTGCCGCCGCGTTCCTGTTCGCGGCGGTCACGGGCTTTTCCGCCTCGGTCGTGCGGGCGGCCGTGATGCAGACCTCGGTGCTGACCGCGCCGCTTTTCCGGCGCGAAAACGACAGCCTGACCTCTCTTTCGGCGTCGCTGCTGCTCCTGCTCTGCGGCAACCCCTATGCGGTCGCCGACGTCGGGCTGCAGCTTTCGTTTCTCTCGGTGCTGGGTCTGCTGACGCTCGGCGTGCGCCTGAACGGCTATTTTTCAGCGCGGCTGAACCGCCGCCCGCCGCGGACAGGGCGGTTCCGGCCGCTCCTGCGGCGGCTCCGCGCCTATCTGGGCGGCGCGTTTTCGATGACCGCCGCGGCTCAGCTCTTCACTCTGCCGCTGATCGCGCTCTATTTCGGTCGAATTTCGTTGATTTCCGTCGCGGCAAACCTCCTGATTTTATGGGTGATCGAGCTGATCACCGTCTTCGGCTGGGCGGCGCTGCTCCTCTCGGCGCTCTGGCTGCCGCTCGGCTCCCTCCTCGCTTATCCGATCACGGCGGCCTGCCGCGCCTTGGAGGCGTGTATCGGCGCGCTGGCGTCCGTCCCGTACGCGTCGGTCGGCACAGACGGCGTTTTTATGTCCGTCTGGGTCGCGGCCGTGTGTTTGCTGACGGCGCTGTGTCTGCTTCTGCGCTCCAAGCGCGCCGCGGCCGTTTCGCTCTGTATCGCCGTTGCCGGCTTTGGCGCCGCGTTCGGCGCCAGCGAATACGCCAAGCGGACGGTTTTTGAGCTCGCCGTGCTCGACGTCGGCTACGGACAGTGCGTCGTCGCCACATACGGCGGCGACACGGTCGTCGTCGACTGCGGCTCGACGCGCGCGGGCAGCGCCAATGTCCTTCGTTCGCATCTCAAAAGTCGAAATATTTTCGAAATTGACGTTTTCGCGCTGACTGTCAACGCCCCGCACCATACAAACGGCGCGGCGGCGGTCATGGAGAAAGCGGAGCGGCTGGTGATCTCGCCCGCCAACGGCGACGCGGCGCTTGCCGCCGAACTGACCGAAGCCGCCGGCGCCTGCGGCACGGCCGTAACGGCCGTTTCCGACGCCGTGACGCTCCGCGCCGGAGCCATGACCGTGACCGTCGTCGCGCCGCCGGATTCACGCAAGGCGCACCGCGGCGCCTGCGCGGTGCTCATCGAATGCGACAAGGGCTCGGCCGCCGTTCTCGGCGACGTGTCCGACCGCGCGCTCCTCCGTCTGGCCGGCGACGCGCGCTTTACGGATGCCGGCGCCGTCGTCTGTGCGCGGCATTCCGCAATTTTTTCGGAACAATCGAAATTTTTGATGAAAAGCTCCGCGGAATATGTTATAATATCTTCAAACGAAACCGGCGGCCAGCCCGCCGGAACACTGAATACCGCCGAAGAGGGAACGGTTCGCATCCGCTTCCGCTGACGCGGCGGAGGGGAGGGCGCGGACACTTGGCCGCGAAGAACGACAGAAGCGGCGCGGCGTCTCTCGCCCGCCTCAAAAAAGAGCTCGCCGCCGGCGTGATCGGCCGCTTTTATCTCTTTTACGGCGAGGAGGCCTATCTGCGCGAGCACTACATCGGGCAGATCAAAAAGCGGCTCGTCGCCGACGACGAAAATAATTTCTGCTGTCTGACCGGCAAGGCCTGCACGCCGAAAGCGCTGACCGAGGCCGTCGAGAGCTTTCCGCTCTTTGCCGAGCGCAAGCTCGTGCTCGTGCGCGATTACGACATCGTCTGCGCCGACGCGAAGATGGCCGCCGAGGCCGAGCCGCTGCTGTCGGCGCTGCCGGATTCCGTCTGCCTGATTTTCGCCTACGGCGACGCGCCGCCCGGCAGCGGGCGCAGGAACAAGAAGATGGAGGCCGTTGTCAACCAGCACGCGCAGCGCGTCGAGTTTGCGCGCCAGAGCCGTGCGGATCTGATCAAATGGGTCGCGCGGCGCTTCGAGGCCTGCGGCAAGGGCTGCGGCGAGCGCGAGGCGGCTTATCTGCTCGACCTCTGCGGCGACCTGATGTCCGCCGTTCTGCCGGAGCTTTCCAAGGTCGCGGCCTATGCAAAGGGGCCGCAGATCCGCACCGAGGACATCGACGCCGTCGCCATGCCGCTCGCCGAGGCCATTGTCTACCGGATCACCGACGCGGTCGCGCAGAAGAGCATCGGCGCGGCGGTCGCGCAGCTCGACCGTTATCTGAAACAGGGCAACGACGAGACCGCGGCCGTCCAGGCCATTGGCCGCGCCATGCGCCAGCTCTACGCGGCCTCGCTCGCCGAGGGCAAACAGCTCTCGACGGCGGAATTTATGCAGATGGCGCGCATTCCCAGCAGCTACGCCGCTTCAAAGGTCGTTTCGCAGGCGCGCCGGTTCCGGCCCGAATCGCTGCGGCGCGCCGCCGTGCTCTGCTTTGAGGCCGAGCAGGCGATGTTCGGCAATACCGCCAACCGGCAGGCCGTGCTCGAAACGCTGATCTACGAGCTATGCGCGTCGTAGGCAGGCGGATTCGCGCGGCTGTCCCTCCGTTTTTGCGCCTGCCCGTCCGCCGAACCTTGATTTTACACTTCTAAAAAACAGAAAGGCTGGCTCAACGAAAGATGGACCGTTTTCAGCTCATGACCTATAACATCCGCAACATGCGCGACGACAAGGGTCTGCACGCGTGGGACAACCGCAAGGCGCACGTCGCCGCGCTCATCGCCGCGCGCTCGCCCGACGTTTTCTGTGTGCAGGAGGCCTTT
Source organism: Clostridiales bacterium (assembly GCA_003149835.1). Lineage (GTDB taxonomy): Bacteria > Bacillota > Clostridia > Oscillospirales > QAMX01 > QAMX01. The sequence continues at coordinate 7,513 of QAMX01000137.1, read as the reverse complement.
TGGCCGCAGATGGAATACCTGTCCGGCCATGTCCCCGGCTACGCCAGCTTCGGCGTCGGCCGCGACGACGGCGCGCGCGAGGGCGAGTTCTCCGCCGTTTTTTACAAAACCGCGCGGTTTTCGCTCGCAGACGGCGCGACCTATTGGCTCAGCGAAACGCCCGACCGCCCCTCGCGCGGCTGGGACGCGACGCACAACCGCATCTGCACCAAGGCCGTGCTCGCCCCGCGCGACGGCGGCGCGGCCGTCTGCGTCGCCTCGCTCCACCTCGACAACGACGGCGTTCTGGCGCGGCGCAACGGCGCGCGGCTGCTCCGCGAGCTTTTCTCCGCCGAGACTGAAAAATATCAGTGCTTCATCGCCGGCGACTACAACGCCAAACCCGACGCCGAACCGTTTCAGATCATGAATCAGCCGCCGTTTTACGACGCGCGCACGACCGCCGACGAATGCTCCGACTATGCTTCCAGCAATGGCTTTGAGCCGTCGGGGCTGAGCTTCGGCGGCGGGCCGATCGACCACGTGTTTTACTCCAAGGGCGCGCTCCGCCCCGTGATCGCCGAGATCCTCGCCACCAAGCGCGGCGGACAGTTCCCCTCCGACCATTTCCCTCTCCTCTGCACGTTTTCGGCCGAAGCTCTGTAAAACCGCCCCGCTTTCACCCCTGTACCGTGCGTTTTTCCTCCCGTCACGCGCTGTGGAAACACCTTTTGAAGCCTCTTGTTCCCAAAAAAACCGGGCGCGCCGGCGCTCCTATGCATTTTTCCCTCGCCCGTCTCTCAAAGCAGAACACCCAAACGACGCACAAAATTACAAGAAAAGAGGACTGAATCATGCTCCAATCTCTCCGGCATGGCTGGGACGATCCCTCTGTCCCGCAGCAGCTCCTGCTCTACCGCCGTATGGTCCTTGACAAGACCGAGCGTTTGGACCAGCGCCTGACCTTAGCGCCCTCGGCGCTGCCCATCGGCGGAATCGTCTGCTCGGCGCTCTCCGGCGACGGCACGCTCTGGTTCGCCGACCCGCAGGGCGGCCTGCTCCGCAAGGGCAATCTTTTCACCGGCGCGGTCGAAGACGTCTCCGCGCTGACCGGCGCGGCGCCCGTTCAGGCGCTCTATACGTCGGCCGGGACGCTGTGGGCCGCGTGCGGCGAATGCGTTTACAGCTTCTCCGTGCCCGCGGTGCGGACGGCGGCGATGCGTACCGCCGCCCGGCAGAAGGATCCGAATTATTATCCGGCCGGCAGCGACATCCCCGAGGAGATCGCCGAGCGCCTCGCCGCCTCGCGCGAGTTTCAGCCCGACGCGCTCCTGACAGCCATCGGCGGCGTCTCCGCCGTCTGCTCGGACGAGACCGGCCGCTACGTCGCGCTTGCCGACGGCGTCATGCACTTTGCCGCCGAGGTCGCCTATGACCGCCGCCGCGTCGAGCTGTATGCAGGCGGGCGCTATCTCTTCGGCGCCGACAACAGCGTGTGCGGCGTCGCCTCCGACGGCGAGGGCGGGCTCTGGATCGAAAACGCCATGGGCTATGTGCACATCCGGCGCTTCCGCCGCCGGCTGCGCGAGAAGGCCGACTGGTACGACCGGCTGACGTGGGAGCTGCATTCGGCGCGCGGCTCGCTCTGCGACATCAACTACATTGCGCCTGAGGACTGCGGCAACGACCGCCTCACCCCTGACCGCCGCTATTCGACCAACAACGACGCGCTCTGGTCGGTGCTCACGGCCATCGGCGACGCGCAGCGCTATTCGGTGCTCTGCGCCGAGGGCGATATCACCGGCGCGCGCGACGCCAAGGCGAAATTTATGCGCGTGCTGGAAAACGTGCTTCTGCAAAGCCACGTTCACCGCTTCGGCAACGGCTTTGTCTGCCGCGGCTACGTCTCGGCGCGCGACCGCTTCTTCGTCAAGGACGGCCACATCGACACCAGCGGCTTCTGGCTCAAATCCGGCGAGCACGACGCCGAGGGCAACGCCTTCTGCCGCGTCGAGGACACCGCGCTGGCGCGCTTCGGCCGCGACGACGCCAGCGGCAAAAACTTCCTGCTGACCGACGAGGTCAAGGCCCGGCTCGGCACCGACGCCGACCGCCCCGTAACCGACAGCTTCCGCATGACCGTGCCGCAGCCCGCCGAGGTGCCGGAGCGGCTGGCCAGGCTCTACCGCGAGGCCGACCCCTATCATCCCCGCGACTACCCCGCCAGCACGGACGACGACATCATCTTCAAAACCGACACCTCGTCCGAGGAGGTCATCGCGGCGTTTGTGCTCTACTATTTCGCATGGAAGCATTTCCTGCGCAACGCTTCCAGCCCCGACGACAGAGAGCTGCTCGCGCTCGTCCGCGAGACGGCCGACGCCGTGCTCACGCACCTGCTCGAAAACAACTTCTCTCTCCGCGACGTACACGGCAATCCGACCCAGTGGGGCAAATGGTTCGCCGACTATTTCGTGGACTGGGACGGCAAGGACAAACCGTGGCGCCACCCCTCCTACGCCTATCTGGACGGGCCTTTGAACGGCGCGGAGTGGATGTGCACCGTGCGCGTCTGCATGGCGCTGTTTGACGACGCGCCCGGGTATGAGGAGAGCTATCGGCGCGCGCGCGCCGAATACGAGCGCTGCTACGCGACCTTCGACGGCGTCACCAACGGCGCGGGCTATGCCTCGCTGCTCGGCGAGTACCGTTCCCGGCTCTCCAAGCGCTGCGCCGAGCTGACCGGAGACGGCAACTACGTCGTCGGCATCAACTATTCCGACGAGGAGCTGGCCATCCTCGCCTTCTGGCCGCTCATCGAGCTGGAAACCGACGACAGCCGCCGCCAAATCCTCGAAGCCGGCCTCGACGAGTGGTGGGACAACATGCGCCGCGAGGATAACCCCTTCTATATCTACCCCTACGCCGCCCTGCGCGGCGCCGAGGGCGTGGATCTCTGCGCCGCGGTCGACTATCTCAACCGTCTGCCGCTCGCTCTGCGCTCCTTCCCGGTCAAAAACAGCGTCCGAAACGACATCGTTATGATCCCCGCCGCCTTTGACGACGAACAGGATCAGGCCAACCGCGTCATCCCCGTGGACGAACGGCGTATGCACAAGGCAAACTCCTCTCCGTTCACCGCCGACGCGGGCGGCGAGCCGTCGGCGGCGCTGTATGACCGCGGCTATCTGTTCTGCGGCAGTATCTTCACCATGCCGTACTGGACGGCGCGCTATTACAACCTGCTCGACGATACGGGCCGGAGGTAACCGGATCGATTGAGAGAAAAAGAGCCGCGCCCTGCAAATGCAGGGCGCGGCGTTTCATTTTTTCGCCGGGCGAATCTCCCGTGCGCGGCGGTACGCGTTTTCGGCAGATTCTGCCGTTCCGGCCAGCGTTCAGGCGGGCGGGCCCATGGCTCTCCCCTCATGCGGCCTGCCGAAAAGCCGCCCTTACCCGCCGCGCTCCTCAGCCAGCAGCGCCTCCGGCTCAACCTGTAAAATCGCTGCGAGCGCGTTGAGCTCCTGTCTCGTGAGCGAGCGTTTGCCCGCCTCAATCCGCTGGACAGCGCCTTTGTCAACGTCGACGCCCTCTAACTGCAACTTCTTGGCCACGCTGTCCTGCGACATGCGCGGTACCTTCGCCTTTCTGATCTCTGCGATCTTTCTCCCGTCTGCATTGGGTACGATGTTGTTTCGCAACACAAAAAGCCCTCCTCTTCAAATGATCCGCCGCCATACGGCTCAGGCGGCGTCAAAGTCGTAATGGTTGGACTGATTATTTCAAGTTGGACTAATTATTTCAAATTGTGTTTGCTTTACCCGTGCTCCGCTTTTGTTTGCAGCGCAAAAAATCAGTTATTCATCAGATCCCTCGTCTGTGCTGAACGCCTCCGGCGTCGTTTTGAGAATTTTGGCGATGGCGTTGATTTCCTCTCTGCTTACGGACCGTTTGCCCGCTTCAATTCGCTGAACCGTGCCTTTGTCCACATCGACGCCTTCCAGCTGCATCCTTTTGGCCAGCGCGTCCTGTGACATGCGCGGTTCTACGGCTTTCCTCAGAGCCGCGATTTTCTCTCCGCTTACATTCGGAATGATGTTGTTTCTGGACATAGTTTTGCCTCCCTTTTATTTTAGAATGACCCCATCGTCATAGATTCCTGCGTCCATCTGCGAGTCAGATCAAAGCCTATCGTGTTTGTATCTCATAAAAATTGCTTTGACACGCAGCAAATGTCATTCGATGCAGAAAAAAGTGATATACTGTTTTTCGAAGAGAACAACCCTAAGCAGCGGTTAAAATTTTCATCCCCGTTACTTTCACATTATATCATATCGAATCAACCGGCGTTATTAACGCTTTATCGTAAAATTCTCCATCATTCAAGCCCGCTCAAAACCAAAAAATCGCCGCGCCGAACAATCCGGCCGTAGGGAGAGCATATGAGTTTCATCACAGAAAGCCTGAACACGGTTTATCGCCGGTAAAGGATGATCCATTTTCAAAAGGGGATAACGTATGTCGAAAATCATCGAGGAGCTGTTTGCCGGAAACATCGCGCCCAGCGAGGAAATGGCGCCGCGAACGCCGGAACAGAAGCAGAAGACGCGCGCGCTGTACCAAGCCGTCGATGCGCTGGAAAGTAAATTGCCGGAGCCGCTCTGCAAAGAGCTGGATGCCGTCTTAGACCAATACGCCGGGGTTTGTTCGCTTGAAGTCATGCAGGCTTTCACCTCCGGCTTTCGGCTGGGCATGCGGCTTGCCGTCGAGGTGTTTCACGAGAGCGGCCTGACAAGCTAAGCGCTTCATTCAGGCCCCTGCGCCAAGAAAGGAAAACCCTATGGACGAAACCTCCGAATTCTGCGAAGCGTATCTTCGCCTGCTGCGGGAGAGGCTCACGGCGCTGCGGCTGGAAAAGGGGATGTCGGAATACCGGCTCAGCTATGAACTCGGCCTCAGCAAAGGCTATATTCATAACATTGCCAGCGGCAAAGCCCTGCCCTCCATGCGGCAGTTTTTTGAAATCTGCGGCTGCCTTGAAACCGACCCGGCGCTCTTCTTTATGTGCGGCGACGCTTATCCGCCCTGTCTGCAACAGCTCGTCAGGTGCTTGAAAGAGACGGAGCCGGAAATGATCGAGCAGCTTCTCGCCCTGTTCCTGTAACCCCCGCCGTCCTCCGGCCGCCGCGCCGTTTACAGTATAGCACAAGAAACCACATCTATCAAGATATATTCAACAACAATCGGCACAAAAAAACATCTTTTCCCCATTTAAATCGCCGCGAACCATCCCTCGTCGATCTGGTAGTCCAGCACCGGCTGGACGCCCAGTTTCAGCTCGCGCAGACGGTCGATCAGCTCGTCGCCGTCGATGAGGTCGATGGCCGCCGTTCCCACCCGGTTGGCCTCATAGACGGCCGCGGCGGTAAAGCGGCCGGTCGTGATGAACAGCCCCTTGTCGGCGCGCCCCTGCATGGCGCCGCGAAAGTCGCGCATTTCCCTGGCGGACACGGCGCCCCGATAGCGTTTGCACTGGAAAAGCATGTGAAAGCTGACGATCCCGTTGAGCTTGATAATGCCCGTGCCGTCAATGCCGCCGTCGCCCGTGCGGCCGGTCACCTCGACCTGCGTAAAGCCGGATTCCCTCAGCAGCCGCTGCGTCAGGCGTTCAAACGCGGCGGGCGGCAGGTTATAGAGCACGTTTCTCAGCTTGTCGCGCCAGCTCTGAATCTCGTCGGGCACATCGACGCCGTCCGCGACAGGCTCGTCTGCTCCGACGTTCACGGGGATCACATGCGACAGCGTCAGACAGGAGAGCCTGCGCACCTCGTTGACGACAAATTTATAGTCGACGGTTTCCAGCGCCTGCCCCTTCGGGGTCAGCGCCCAGACGCCGCGCTCGGAATTTTCCAAAATCCCAAATTTTTTCATATAGGTGCGCGTCCACGCGAGGCGGTACTCGACTTCCGACTTGTCGCTGTCCCCGTGCGGATATTGCCGGATTTCCTCCGGCAGCGCCAGCAGGTCGAGCGTCCGGCGGTTGATCTCCTCCACTGTGCCGGAGCCGCCGAGCGCTTTGATCGCCGCGAACACCTGCGGCATCATTTCGTCAAAATCAGGGCCTCTGTAACGTTCCATTCCGTCTCTTCCCTTTTTTTCTTTATAGTATAACATAATTCCACAACAAAATAAAAGGTTTTTTACGGCCGCCGTGAAGTTTCACGGCGGCCGTTGTTTAAAAGACCGCAGCAGAGGCGAAAACAAACCGCCCGCCCTCTGAGCCGAAATCCGGCGGCCGGCGGCGATATTGGCCGCCGAAAAGGCAGCTTTCTGCGGCTTTCTTCGCCTTTATATCACGAATCGAAATAAACCGGCGCGAAAAGCGCCGGTTTCGCTTAGACGCCGAAAATTTTCGGGGCCCTTGGCGAAACCGGCCGCGCGTATATCTCATGTTTTCATAATATATGTTTTCATTAGTCCTCGCGATCGAATCAGTAATGATATCGTTTGATAACCTTTGACACCGAGTCTTTTTTACAGTAAAATAACATAAAACGTCTTTTTTCGACAGCTGCGGCGTCCATCGTTCCGCGCCGAATCCTATCTGGAAATGATTGCCGCGGCTTATATTTACGCGTCGGAGCGAGCATGATAAACGAGAATCTATAACAACACGGAGGAATTCATAATGCCTCACGCGCTAAGCGAACATCTATACGACTACGGACAGTTTTTGTTGCAGGAGGAGAAGAGCCCGGCCACGGTGGAAAAATATATGCGGGACGTCCGCGGTTTTCTCAGCTTTCTCGAAGACCGGCCGCTGAACAAAAACGAAACGATCGCCTATAAGAGCCGTCTCGCCGGCCGCTACGCCCCGGCGAGCGTCAACTCCATGCTGGCGTCGCTGAATTCGTTTCTGCGCTTTATCAGCGAACCGGCCTGCTGCGTCAGGCAGATCAAGGTGCAGCGCCAGATCTTCCGGCGGGAGGAGCGCGAGCTGACCGCGGCGGAATACCGGCGGCTGCTCCAAGCGGCAGGGGACACGCGGCTCTCCCTCGTCATCCAGACCATCTGCTGCACGGGAATCCGCATCAGCGAGCTGCAATATATCACGGCAGAGGCGGTCCGCGCCGGAAAAGCGACGGTAAACTGCAAAAACAAAACGCGGGTCATTTTCATCCCCGCGTCGCTGCAAGCGCTGCTCCGGCAGTATATCCGAAAAACCGGCCGGCCGAGCGGCGCGGTGTTTGTCAGCAAAAACGGCAACCCGCTGAACCGCTCCAACATCTGGCGGGATATGAAGCGTCTCTGCGCCGCAGCCGGCGTGTCGCCCGCAAAAGTCTTTCCCCACAACCTCAGGCACCTCTTCGCCCAGACCTTTTATACCCTCGAAAAGGACGTCGTCCGGCTGGCCGACCTGCTGGGCCACAGCAACGTCAACACCACGAGAATCTACACCATGGACGCCGGATACCGGCATGCCGACAGCCTCGAACAGGTTCGGGCGCTGCTGACTACATAATGGCGATTATGT
>QAMX01000145.1 GCA_003149835.1 Clostridiales bacterium | reverse complement strand
CGGTATCGCTACCACTGGATTTTGAGTCCAGCACGTCTGCCAATTCCATCATTCCGGCTTAACATTCAGATCGTATCTTATTATACGGAAATCGCGCGCGTTTGTCAAGGGCAAGGGCTAAAAAACCTTGCTCCCCGTTCCAACCGCCAAAGCGCCGCGCAAGCATTTTCGAAACGGCTCTGCGCCTGCGCCCATGCGGGCGCAGAACCGTTCAAATTCTATGCGTCCCCGCCGCCTCAGAGCTGGTCGTCGGCCTTCTCCATCAGTGCCTTGCCCTTGAACGAAAACTTCGACTCCGTCCCCTTGATCAGCCGCACGATGTTGCTGCGGTGCTTGAAAATGACGAGCCCGGCCATAAATGCCGCGACAAAGGTATAGCCCAGCGACATATTGACGTCGGTCATTGAAGTCTGGGAGAACAGATAGACCATGACCGGCAGCGTCAGCGAACCGCAGATCGAGCCGAGCGATATGTATTTCGTCGTGATGGAGATAATCAGAAAGACGCTGAACGCGATCAGGAAAATGCGCCAGTCGTAGAGGGCCATGGTCGTTCCCAGCGTCAGCACGCCCTTGCCGCCGCGGAATTTAAAATACAGCGGATAGATGTGCCCGAGAAAGACAAACGCCCCCGCGAGCAGCCGCCCGCCCGCGCCGCCGTCGAAGCTCATGTTGCCGCTGTAAATGAGCTGGCCGAGCAGAATCGCCGCCGCGCATTTGCCGACGTCGCCGAACAAAACGATCAGCCCGCGCTTCCAGCCCATCGAACGAACCGCGTTGGTAAATCCGGCGTTTCCGCTGCCATAGTCGCGGATATCCTTTTTCAGCGCGACTCTCGAGACGATAATCGAAGTGTTGATGCTGCCCAGCAGGTAAGAAATGACCGCGATCAGCGGAAGCTGAAACCAAGAGTTCAGTTCGACAAACCACGTCGAGACAGCCAGTATATATTTCATGGCGCTTATCCCCTTTAAAGCAAATTCAGACGCGCAGCTCCTCGTTTTCGCCCTTTTCGCGCACAATCATCTTGACAGGCGTCCCCTCAAATCCGAACACCTCGCGGAGCCGGTTTTCCAGATAGCGCAGATAGGAAAAATGAAACAGTTCCCGGTCGTTGCAGAACAGCACGAAAGCGGGCGGACGCGCGGCCACCTGCGTCATATAGTAGATTTTCAGGCGCTTGCCGCGGTCCGTCGGCGGCTGAACGCGCGCCGTCGCGTCGTTGAGCATGTCGTTGAGCAGGCCCGTCGGCACGCGCCGCTGCGCCTCTTCATTGGAGCGCAGCAGGTTTTCAAACAGCGTCGGCAGCCGCGAGCCGTTTTTCGCGGAAATAAACACAATCGGCGCATACGCCATATACGACAGGTCGGCGCGCACCTTTTCGCGCAGCCGCGCCATCGTGTTGGTCTCCTTTTCGACGGCGTCCCACTTGTTGACGGCGATGACCGAGGGCTTGCCGCGGTCGTGCACCATGCCGGCGATGCGCGCGTCCTGCTCGGTGACGCCGTCCGCCGCGTCGAGCATAATCACGCAGACGTCGGCGCGGTCGATGGCCATCATCGCCCGCAGGACGCTGTATTTTTCAATCGCCTCGCTGACCTTGGCCTTGCGGCGGATGCCGGCGGTGTCGATAAAGCAGAATTTTCCGAATTCGTTTTCAAACGAGGCGTCGACGCTGTCGCGCGTCGTCCCCGGGACGTTGCTGACGATGACGCGGTTTTCGCCGAGCACGGTGTTGACCAAGCTCGACTTGCCGACGTTGGGGCGGCCGACAACGGCGACCCGGATAAATCCGTCCTCCTCCTCCGCGCCGCTCTCCGGCGGGAAGTGCGCCAGACAGGCGTCGAGCAGGTCGCCTGTCCCGTGTCCGTGCAGCGCCGAAACTCCAAACGGGTCGCCGAGGCCCAGATTATAGAATTCATACAGCTCCGGCGGCGGCGCGCCGAGCTTATCGACCTTATTGACGCAGAGCACCACGGGGCGGCCGGAGCGCTGCAACAGAGCGGCGACCTCGCTGTCCGATGCGGTCACGCCCGACAAAAGGTCGGTCACAAATACCACGACGTCGGCGTTTTCAATGGCGATCTCCGCCTGTAAGCGCATAAATTGCAAAATCTCGCTGTCGGCGCGCGGCTCAATGCCGCCGGTATCGACGACCTTGAACGAGCGGCCGCGCCATTCCCCGTCTCCGTAAAGCCGGTCGCGCGTGACGCCCGGCGTGTCCTCGACAATGGAGCTGCGCGTCCCCGTCAGCTTGTTAAACAGCATCGACTTTCCGACGTTGGGTCTGCCGACGATGGCGATGATGGGCTTCTGCATAGTCCGTCAACCTGAACCTTTCAACAAATCGCTGAGACAAATCCATTTCTAATATGGTCTGAAATCTCATAAAAAAACCGCCGCCGGCAGGGGATTTCTCAAAACCTCGGCCCTTCCCTGAAAACCGCTTTTCAAACGGCCGCCGGGTCAAAAGCTTTGGGCCGCTCCGCTGTTTCACAGCTCCCCGCGCATGGCGCGCAGCAGCGCCGCGCCGTCGTTGGGCACGGCGACCAGCCGGACGTTCAGCGCCGCCTCGACGTCGGCGGGCGTCACGTCGTCGAGAAAAACCGCCTGATCGTAGCGGAGCATCGACTGAGCGATCAGCAGCCGCCCGCCGAGCGGCCTGCCCCGGAGCGCGTCGATCAGGTCGCGGCCCGTAATCAGCCCCGCCACCGTGATCTGTTCGCCGAAAAATCGGTTTTCGACCGCGTATACGCCGCAGCGCGAGCCGGGACAGCTCCGCATAAATTTTTCCGCCAGCTCGCGGAGAAACGGCGCGGCCGCCGTGCCTGTGGCGATTGAAAACGCCTGCGGCGCGCAGGGCTTGTCCGCCGTGTCCGCCAGCGCCTCGTCAAATTCGGCGATCAGGCTCGCCAGCATGCCCACGCCGTTTTCGAGCTGCGCGAAATCCTCGTATTCCTCATAAGAAGGCAGCGGCCGGCCGGCTTTGATATACAGCTCGTCGGCGGCAAAAACGACCCGCGACCCGTGCCGCCGCAGCGCGGCGGCGGCGCGCTGATTGCAGAGATCGAGAATTTCCCGCGCGCCCTGCCGCGTCACCGGCTCCAAGGGGTACAGCCCCTGCCGGTGCTTTGTCAGCCCCACGGGGACGACGGAAATCGACTGAACATAGGGGTAAAGCAGAATCAGATCGTCAAGGCTGCGTTCGAGCACCTTTCCGTCGTTCAGCCCCGGGCAGACGACGATCTGCGCGTTCATCGTAATGCCCGAGGCGGCCAAATCGTGCATGATCTTATAGCAGTCGCCTGCGAAACGGTTGCCGCACATTTTGCGCCGCACCTCCGGGTCGGTCGCGTGGACGGAGATGTTGATGGGGCTGATGCGCATCCGCTTGATTTTGGCAAAATCTTCGGCGGTCAGGTTTGTCAGCGTCACATAATTGCCCATTAAAAACGACATCCGCATGTCGTCGTCTTTAAAATACAGGCTGTCGCGCATTCCGCCGGGCAGCTGATCGATGAAACAAAAAACGCACTTGTTATGACAGCGCGCCTGCTTGTCCATCAGATAGGTTTCAAATTCCAGGCCGAGCGGCCGGTAGCTGCGGTTGACAATGCGCACAGTCCTCGCCGCGCCGTCCGCGGAGAGCAGCTCCAAATCCAGCACCGGATCGGCGGAATAGAAGCGGTAGTCGAGCACGTCGTGGATCTCGTTTCCGTTGATCTTCACAAGCGTCTCCCCCGCGGATATCCCGGCGCGGAAAGCAGGGCTCCCCTTGTCTACCGATGTGATCTTTGACGCCATGTACGCCGCTCTCCTCCTGTCTGTGCGCTCAGGGCGCGCGGTCTGCGCCGCGGCAGCCTTTCCGCCGCGCAGGCCGGCGCGCCTGCGCCCCGTTTTTCGCCCCTCGCCGCAAAGCGGAGCGAACAGCCGGGCGCGGGGGCTTTTTCAATTATTTCGTAAGACAAATAGGGGCGCATGAAATTATCGCCCCAGAAAAGTTTGTCTTATTTCCCCGCTTACGGCAGGTGATTATTCCTCAACCTTGACGATCTCGCGGCCGTTGTAATAGCCGCACTCCTTGCACATTCTGTGCGGAAGCCGCGCCGCGCCGCACTGCGGGCACTTGATGATCGACGGCAGCGTCATCTTCCAATGGGAATTCCGGCGCGTGTCGCGTCTGGCCTTGGAGTGTTTTCTTTTCGGTTCAGCCATTCTGGGTTACACCTCCTGTTTGTGTCAAGCCCGCGCTGAAAAAACGCGGGCGTTCGGTCATTTGTCCGGCGCGCAGTTCTCCGCCTGTTCGCCGCAGCCGCAGGGCCCGTCGTTCAGGTTGGCGCCGCATGAAAAGCAGACGCCTTTGCATTCGGGCGAGCACAGCGGGCGCATGTCGAGGTTGAGCGCCGCGAGATCGCGAACCACCTCGCCGAGTTCGAGCTTATCGTCCGCGTAGAGCAAAATCTCGTCGCTGTCCTCAATCATCGTTTTGGCGAGCAGATAATCGACCGTCACCTCAAACGGACAGCGAATCGGCCGCCCGCAGCTGGCGCACAGCGTGTCGAGCACGGCGGAAAGCGTCAGCCGCAGCGTGATCAGGCCGGAATGCTTTTCGATGACGCCTTCGACGGTCAGGCCGCTCTGAAACGGCCGCACGCCGTACATCTCGAAATCCGACAGATCTTCGCTCTGCTCGAAGCGGAGCACGTTGACTTTTCCGTCGAGAAGCGATTTTAAGTTGACGACCATCGGCATGCATTCCTCTTGACCGGAAACCCCGGCCCGTTTTCAAAAATCGTTTGCCCTCTGCTCAGAGATTGCGCAAAAAAGATTATATCGCAAAAAAATACGTTTGTCAAGATAAAAACAGACTTTTTTTATCCGCAGTTGTCAGAACCGGCAGCCTGTGATATAATGAGTCGCAGAGAAACCATCCGGCGCGCGGCGGGGCGGGCGGCAGCCCGGCGCACCGGCGCGCCCGTACCGGCATAAAGGAAAAAGAAAGCTGCGAATCCGGCTCAAAAAAACAGATCGGAGGTGCGCCATGCGAAAGCTTTCAGAAGCATCCGCCGTCCTGTTCGACCTTGACGGGACGCTGACCGACCCCAAGGAGGGCATTACCAAGTCCGTAGCCTACGCGCTCGGCAAATACGGCGTCGCCGTCGGCGACCGCCGGACGCTGTACCGGTTTATCGGCCCGCCGCTGGCGGAATCGTTCGAGCGCTTTTACGGTTTTTCGCCCGCGCAGGCCAAAGAGGCCGTCGCCTATTACCGCGAATATTTTCAGGACAAAGGCATCTTTGAAAACGCCGTTTACAGCGGCGTGCGCGCTTTGCTCGCCGCGCTCCGCCGCGCGGGAAAGACGCTGGTGATGGCGACCTCGAAGCCGGACGTATACGCCGAGCGAATCGCCGTTCATTTCGGCATCGACCGGTATTTTGACTGTATCGCCGGCAGCCACCTCGACGGCGCGCGCGTCCGCAAGGACGAGGTGATCGCCTACGCGCTGGACAAGGCGGGACTCCGCGGCGCGCCCGGCGCCGTCATGGTCGGCGACCGCGAGCATGACGTTTTCGGCGCGCACGCCAACGGCCTCCCTGCGGCCGGCGTGCTGTACGGGTTCGGCGGCCGGGAGGAATTGGCCGCCGCCGGCGCGGACTGGACGGCGGAAAGCGTCCGCGCGCTGCGCGGCCTGCTGCTCGCCTGAACGCCGCGGTTTCCCCTGCCGGCAGCGTAAAATCGCCTGTCCAATCCGTCCGTGCGGTTCGGATCGCGCCGGCCCCCGGCCGCCGGAGAAAAGCTCACACAATCCCGTTTACATTGCCCTGCATTTGTGGTAGAATATCCGCAAACGTTAGTCATCGCTTCCGGCGCGGCTGAAACGTTGGCTGCCGCGCCTCCACCAAAACTGAAACGAAAGGTCTGAGCCCGCATGATTGAAATCAGCCGCGGAAAGGTCTCCGAGTTTGAAGAAGTCATTGACTTTCTCGACTACGTCTTTTCCAAAAACAGCTCGTCGCACGATTTTCCCCTGATGTACCCGAACCTCTACCGCCGCACCGAGGCGTGCATGGACGCTCTGATCAATCTGCGCGAGGACGGCGTCATCAAGGCCTCGATCCTCGCCTATCCGCGGACGCTCTCGATCTGCGGGACAGAGCTGAAAGTATTCGGCATCGGCAGCGTCGCCACCCATCCGCGCGCCCGCGGCCGCGGCTTTATGTCGATGCTGATGAATTATAATTTGGAAGAAATGAAAAAAAGCGGCGCGGCGCTCTCCAACTTGGGCGGCCGCCGCTCGCGCTACAACCATTTCGGCTACGAGATCGGCGGCGTCAGCTACCGCACCGATTTGTCGTATGACGCCGTGCGCGACGTCTGCCGCGGCGACGACGGCTCCGCGTTCACCTTCCGCGCCTTTGAAGCCGCGGAGACGGAGCTGATCGACGCGCTGCACGCCATTTATGCGCAAAAGCGCGTCCATTATGTCTACGACCGCGACGATTTCGCCCTGCGCTTTTACAGCTGGTCGGGCTTTACGCCCTATGCGGTTTACTCCGCCTCCGGCGAGCTGCTCGGCTATCTGGCCATGACCGGCGCGCGCGACGGCAGGAGCGACGTGCGCGAAATCGTTCTGAAAGACGACGCCGACAGCGAGCGCGTGGTGTTTTCCTATATTTTGCAGACGCGGCAGCGCGTCAGCCTGCGGCTCGGAGAGTGGCAGCTCCGCCATTTCGGCGGGCTGCTCCGCATCAGCGGCGGCCTCTCGGCGGCGAGCGACGCGATGTGGAACGTGCTGGACTGGCCGGCGGCGTTCCGGGCGCTGCTGGCGCTCAAAGCCACATACGCGACGCTGGAAGAAGGGACGCTTGTCTTAGACATCGCCGGCAGCGGCCGGTATGCGCTGAGCTACGGCAACGGCGCGGTTTCCGTCGAGCCGACCGGCGCGGCGGCCGACCTGTGTTTCAGCGCGCTGGACGCGGTTTACGCGCTCTGCGGCCCCGCGCCCGCCGCGCTGACCGGCTTTGACCTGCCCGCGGCGGTCATGCGGCTGGTCAACAGCTGGCTTCCGCTCCCGCTCATGCATTTCGACACAGAGCGTGTGTAACCGCGCTTACAAACGGCCGCGTTTCGGCGCGGCGAAAACAGGAAACGGCCTTTCTGACGGCGGGCGGGCGCTCGGTTCCGCCCGCCGTCCGTTTCCGTTTGTCCCGTCCGTCCCGCCGCCGCGCCCGCCGCGGCCGGCCAACCCTTAAAATAGGAGGAATGCTCTCAATGTCCGCCGAACCGAATGCAACCCCCGCCCCGTCCGTCTCGATTGTGCGCATGGCGCCCGGCGACCAGCGCCTGACCTTCGAGTTCTCCGCGGGCGGTTCCGCCGCCGGCGCGGCGCTCTTCGCCAACGTCCGCCTGCTCACCTCCGGCGAGTGGGACCGGTATCCGTGCCGCGGCGAAAGCGCGACCATCGCTCCGCTCCTCAACGGCGCGGACTATGAGATCCGCATCACCGCCGAAACGCCGGACGGGACGGTGCTCTGCCGCAGCGCCGACCGTTTGTTCCGCTGCGGCTTTGTGCCGGGGACGGTCGTCGCCTATCTTCACCCCGAGGACGATACGTTTATCGCCTCGGGCAACGCGACGTGCAGCCCGTCGATCTGCGCCGCGCCGGACGGTTCGCTGCTGGTTTCGCACGATATCTACCGCAGCAAGGGCGGCCAGAACCTGACCCACGTCTACCGTTCCGAGGACGGCGGGCAGACATGGCGCTTCGCCTCGGCGCTGTCGCCGTGCTTCTGGGGCGGGCTGTTTGTCCACCGCGGCAAGGTCTATCTGCTCGCGACCGCCACGGAATACGGCGCGCTGCTGCTCTACGAATCCTCCGACTGCGGCATGAGCTGGCGCGGCCCCGTTCAGCTCCTCGAAGGCGGTTCTTCGGAGGAGGGCGGGCCTCATAAAGCGCCCATGCCGGTCATCGAACACGCCGGCCGGCTCTGGTCGGGCGTGGAATTCGGCTCGTGGCGGCAGCGGATGCACTGTCCGGGCGCAGTCTCAGCCGACGTAAACGCCGACCTCATGCGCCCCGAATCATGGGTCTGCACAGGCTTTCTGCCCTATGATCCGGCGCAGGTCTCCGACGTCCGGGGCTATCCGATCGGCGGAACCATCGAGGGCAACGTCCTCGTCGCGCCCGACGGCGGGCTGGTCGATCTCCTGCGGTATCAGACGGCGACGTGCGTGCCCAATTACGGCAAGGCGTATATGACCCTCCTCGACGCCGAACACCCCGATCAGCCGCCGCGCTTCGCGCGCACAGTCGAGTTTCCCGGCAACCTCTCGAAGTTTTATATTCTGCGCTCCCCGTCGGACGGGCGCTACTACGCGCTTTCCAACCGCGTCACCACGGAAACGCTCAACCAGCGCAACGTCCTAACCCTGTCGGTTTCCGACGATCTGATTCACTGGCAGATTAAGCGCGACATCCTCAACTACGCCGACAACTGCTTTCCCGAGGGCGAGGACAAGGTCGGCTTTCAGTATCCGAGCTTCCTTTTCGACGGCGACGATATCCTCGCGGTTTCGCGCACGGCCGTCAACGGCGCGGAGAATTTCCACAACGCCAATTTTATCACCTTTCACCGTATCCGCAGCTACATGCGATAAGGCGCCGCCATTTTTTACAAATTCTTCACCAACCGCCGCCGCGCCGTGATACAATGAAGACGCATTGATTTTCAGCGGAAGCGCGCCGGGAGGCACATCCTGTCGGCAGCGCCGCCGCGCGGCATCTCCGCCAGACGGCCGGTTCCGCGCGCACGCAGCCGCAAATTCGCCGCGAACCGTGCGGCGCGGGCGCGCCCATCGGAACGGCCGGTGGCGCGCCCGCTTTTTTCGGCCCCGGTTTTAAAAAAAGCGGCGGCGGGCGGCGTTTTCTCTCGCCGCCCCTGATCAACCCGTGCCGCGCGCACACAAGGAGTGAACGTTTTACCATGGCAAACTCTTCCAACCGCCAAAACCATCCGGACAACCTCCCCGAATCCGTCCGCATCGAGGCGGAGCGGATTCTCGCGGTCAAGCGCGCCAAAAAAGAAAAGGCCGGTAAAATCCGGCGCATCTGCCTGCGCTGGCTGCTCCCCGCCGCCGCGCTGGTCTGCATCGGTCTGGTCTTATACGGAACCGTGCTCGACGACGCGCTGGCCTACGGCCGCGCGAAGCGGCTGTTGGAGCAGGGCAGCTGCGCGGCGGCGGCCGAGCGCTTCCAAGCGCTCGGCGACTACAAGGACAGCCGCACGCTCGCCAAGGAGGCCGGTTTCGCTCTCGCCGTACAGCAGTACGAGGCGGGCGAGCTGGAAACGGCGCGCCAAACTCTGGTCGGGCTGTACGGCTTCGGCGAGAGCGACGCGATGATCGCCCGCATCGACTGCGATATGGCCGACGCCGCGGTCGACGCGCAGGACTATCTGACGGCGCTGCGGCTCTATGAACGCGCCGGCGAAACCGACGGCGCGGCTGAAAAGGCCGGCGAGACGCGGCTGCTCGCGTATGAACACGCCGTCTCGCTCGCCGATGCGGGCGACGCGCTCGGCGCGCTCTCGCTGTTCGTCGCCATCCCCGAAATCCGTGACAGCGCCGTTTACGCCCGGGCCTTAGGCCCCTCCGCCGCGCGGGTCTTCGCCGCCGGCCACCAGAGCGTGCTCGCGCTGAAAGCCGGCGGCGGCGTTTACGCCACGGGCGGCAACAGCGCCGGACAGCTCACCTTAACCGGCTGGGACGGCCTGATCGATCTCGCCGCCGGATATCGCCATACCGTAGGGCTGAAAAGCGACGGCACGGTTCTCGCCGCCGGCGACGACACCTACGGCCAGTGCGGCGTCTCTGGCTGGACCGATATCGTCGACGTCGCCGCGGCGTATATGCATACGGTGGGCCTGAAAAGCGACGGTACGCTCGTCGCCGCCGGCGACAACGAATTCGGCCAGTGCGACGTCGCCGGCTGGACCGGTATCTCCGCCGTCGCCGCCGGCTATATGCACACGGTGGGTCTGAAAAGCGACGGTACGCTCGTCGCCGCGGGCAGCAACGACGACGGCCAGTGCGACGTCGCCGGCTGGACCGATATCGTCATGGTCGCGGCCGGCCCCTATCACACAATCGGGCTGAAAAGCGACGGCACGCTCGTCGCCACCGGCGACAACGCCTACGGCCAGTGTGAAATTGAAGAATACACCGATGTCATCGCCGTCTCCACTGCGGAGAAAAACACGCTGCTTCTCAAAAGCGACGGCACGGCTTATTCGGTCGGCGACACGTCAAACGAGCAGAACAAGCTCGCGCTGTACACCGGCGTGATCGCCGTACTCGCCAGCGATACCGAGTGTTCGGTGCTTCTCAAAAACGACGGCACGGTCTCGGTGGCCGGCAAGTATATCGCCGTGCCGTCCGTGGCGCAGTGGCAGGAGGTCGGCCTGCCGCCGCAGTAAACTACGCCGGCGGCCGTTATTCCCGAACCGCGGAGGCAAATTTTCTACGGAGGCGACTGAGAGCATGAAAATCATCGCGCACCGCTGCGGAACCGACCGTTATCCCGAGCTGACAGTCGCGGCCGCGCGGCATTCGCTGGCCGCCGGCGCGGCCTATGTGGAAATGGACGTCCGTTTCACCGCCGACGGCGTTCCGGTCATCCATCACGACGACACGGCGGCCGGTCTGTTCGGCGACCCGCGCCGCATCGCCGAAATGACGCTGCCGGAGTTTCTCGCCCTGCGCCGTCAAAGCGATCCGGCCTTCTGCTCTCACACCATGGAAGACTTTCTGCGGTGCGGCGTGCGGCAGATTTTATACCATGTCAAGCAGGGCGGCGCGCGCTTGCAGCCGCTGCTGGATCTGTGCCGCCGTTACGGGTGCGAGGAACAGATCGTGCTCGGCCTGACCAGCGCCGAGGACATCCGCTATGCGCGCGAGCACAGCGGCGCGGCCATCCTCGCGTTTCTGCCCGCGCCGGAGCGTATCGCCGAATTTGCGGCCGCCGGCGCGGACGCGATCCGCCTTTGGGAGAGCTGGCTGACGCCGGAAACCATACGGGCGGTCAGACAAACCGGCAAAGAGCTGTGGATTATGGCGAAGGCGCCGGGGCAGGCTGTCGGCTATACCGCGCCGGAAACGCTGCTTTTCTGGCGCGACGAATGGGGCGCGGACGGCGTTTTGCTCAACGAGGTGCGGCCTGCGCTGGCGCTGCTCCATGCATAAGCGTCTGTTTCCGTCGAGCCGCCGGCAATCGGCGAAAGCGTTTGGAATCGAAACCTCGCCGCCCCGTATTTTCCCCCTTTTTCGCCGGAAATTGCTTGAATCCGGCAGAACGATGTATTATAATAGAAAGCGTCGGCGGGGATTTTGGCGGGTGCGCGTTTTCCGCGCGCCGCCGCTCCGTCTGACAAAAACGGCTTTTGCCTCGGGAAGGATGGGAGGACCATCGACACAACGGCGCTTCTGATCGCGTTCGGCGCGGCCGCCGCCGTTTATATCGCGGCGATGTTTTCGATTCGGCAGGCGCGCTTCCGCCGCGCCCGGGCCAAGCTCGCCGAACAGGCGAAAGCCGAGTCTGCGGCGCAGGAAAACGGCGGCGGCGCAGACGGCGGCACATCTGTCAAACAACAGGAACAGGAGAAATAAAGATGGGAAAGAGATTTGGCGTCGCTTATCAGCAATCCGTCGCGCCGTGCGAGGGCGGCTCGGTCTTCATGGCCGATTGCGGCGGAGAAGACTTCCTCATTGCGCCCGCTGGTTCGCGATTTGTAGGCGAACCGGTGAAGCTCGCGCGGGTGGAGTATATAAAAGCCCCGCTCACGCATGAGAACGCCGCGCTTCTGCGGGAGATGTTTCCTTTCTGCGCGCCGCGGCGCGTGCTCGCCGAACCGATGACCGTCGGCCTCGGCGACCGGCTCGGCATCGCCGGAACGGCGCACTGCCGGCTGTTGAACGCATACCCCGAATTCGTCCCCGTGCTCGCGCAGCAGTCGATGCGCGAACTCGACCTCACCGGCCGGAGCTATGAAGAGGTGCTCGACGCGGCGACGTTCGCGGTATTCCGCGCCGGCTACCGCGGCGGCTTCGGCGCGGACGGGGATCACCTGAAAACCATCGCCGACATCCAAAGCGCGCTCGGCCTCGGCTACACGATGATCACGCTCGACGTCAGCGATTTTATCGACAAGGCCGCCGCCGCGATGAGCGAAGCCGAGCTGCTCGCCGCCGATGATCGTAACGACGAGCGCGGCGCGCTTTACGCCGGCAAAACGTTCCGCGCGGAGGGACATGAAATTTTCATTTCCCGCGCCGAATATCTGCGGGCGCGGCTGCTCTATGACCGGGCGCTCGACTTCGCCGGGCAGGTCTGGCGGGAGTGCTTTGCCGGCAGGGAGACGGCCGACCTTGAAATCTCCGTCGACGAGACGGACACGGAAACCACCCCGGCTCAGCACTGGTACGTCGCTTCGGAGCTTGTGCGCCGCGGCGTGCGCTTTCAGACGCTGGCGCCGCGCTTTCCCGGCGAATTTCAGAAGGGCGTCGACTATATCGGCGACGCTCAGGCGTTTGCGCAGGGTTTCGGCGTCCATGCGGCCATCGCGCGGAGCTTCGGCTACAAGCTCAGCGTCCACTCCGGTTCGGACAAGTTCTCCGTCTTTCCGGCGGTCGCCGCGGCGGCGCAGGGGCGCTTTCACCTCAAAACAGCGGGGACGAACTGGCTCTGCGCCATGCGCGTCGTCGCCGAGGCGCAGCCCGCGCTGTACCGGGAGATCCACGCCTTCGCGCTCGAGCATTTCAGCGAGGCGCAGAAGTATTACAAGGTCACGACAGACCTGTCGAAAATTCCGCCGCTGGACAGCCTTTCGGACGGCGCGCTGCCGTCGCTTTTCGATCAGAACGACTGCCGCCAGCTCATTCACATCACCTACGGCCTGATTTTGCAGGCCAAAACAACGGACGGCGCCTATCGCTTCCGC
>QAMX01000063.1:8061-21854 GCA_003149835.1 Clostridiales bacterium | reverse complement strand
TTTTCAATGCCCCAGCCGCAGGAGAGATTGAGCGGTTTGTAGAAGACACAGCCGTGCCGGGACAAAAAGGCGTCGAATTCCTCAAACCCGTCGGAAGAAAGCCGCATCCATTCTCTGCCGATATAAGGCGCGTAGAGGGTGTTGAACTCGTCTTTGTTGTCAAACACATGCCAGAGCGAGCGGTCGTTGTATTTTTTGACAAGCCGGTCGTTGACGCCGCGCGTCACATAGGTTTTGCGCTGTTCGGGCGTCAGCGCCCAGAATTCAAACAGCGCGTAGTCGGCGGGCGCGGCGGTATAGCGCACGGCGCAGCGGAGCATGTCAAAGGCGATATAGAGCCTCGACCGGCCGGCGGCGTCCGCCGTCTGCCGAATCGTTCTGAAAAGCCTGCCGTAGTCGATTCTGAAAACCCGCTTGACCAGATATTTTGCCTTTCCCATAGAAAACCGTCCTCAAAAGTGATGGATACTCAAATGACCTGCGTCCGGCCGGAAACCTGCGGAAAGAAAACCGTTTCCCCGCCCGCCGGATGGTGAGCGGCGGGCGGGGAGGTTCCGGTCTGATACGGTTGAAGCGGAAGCGTTTACCATTCGAGCAGCGCGAACATGTTTTTGCAGACCGTATCCGCGTCTGCGGAACGGCCGCACTCGAAGGTGACGAAGCCCTGATAGCCGGTTTCGGCAATGGCCTTGAAAATATTCTTATAATTCAGCTCGCCCGTACCGGGTTCCTTGCGGCCGGGGACGTCGCCGGTGTGGATGTGGCCGATCTTGGAGATGTTGGCCTTGATGGTGTCGATGACGTTGCCCTCGCTGATCTGCTGGTGATAGACGTCGTAGAGCACGCGCACATCCGGCGAACCGACCTCGTCGATGATATCGACGGTTTCGGCGGTCGTCACGAGATAATAGCCCTTGTGGTTGACAAGAACGTTGAGCGGTTCGAGCACGAGCTGCACGCCGCTTCCTTTGACAAGCTCCGCGCCCTTGCGCAGCGCGGTCACGATGTTGGTGTGCTGGACGTAGCGCGAAACGTCGCTGCGCTCGTTGCCGGAGGTGACGACGATGTTTTTGACGTTCATTTTCAGCGCCGCCGCGAGCGTCTCTTCAATGGAGGCGGCGAACGCGTCGTGCGAATCGGCCCAGACAATGCCGTGCTTGTTGGAGATCAGCTCGGCCTTTTCGGGGCAGCGCGACTGGAAGAGGAGAGCCGACTGGGCCACGCCGCTCTCGTCAATGGCGGCGCGCGCCCGGTCAAGGTCGAGATGCAGCCAGCCCAGCTCCTCCATGGCCTTAAAGCCGCGCTTGGCGGCTTCAAAGTAGCGCGCATAGGAGTCGCCCTCGAACCAGCCGGCGTTAGCGGAAAGCGTAAACATAGAAAAATCCCTTCGTTTCTTTACAGCATGGCCTGTCCCAAGCGGGCGTATACTGAAAAGGACGTCCTTTCCCGTTTATTATTTCAGCCCTCGGACGGGCTCGGTGAACCGCCGTTTGCCGGCGGAACTTCGGAAGCTCAGAGCTGAACGACCTTGCCCGTGTTGATGGATTCGTTGCAGGCGAGCGTCAGCGCCAGCGTCTTGCAGGCGTCGCGGTAGGGGGAGCGGATCAGCGACTGGTCGTTGGCTTTGATCGCGTCGATGACGGTTCTGTCCTCGGCGACGCCGGCGTCCTCGACGCGGAGATAGTTCAGCGTTTCGTTTTTGGTTTTGAAGGTGACGTTGTTGCGGAGCTGATAATCGACCTCGCCGTCGACGCAGTGAATGTGCAGGCCGTTGTGGTAACCGGGGTGGCCGTTTGTGTAGCAGCCCGTAAAGATCGAGGCGATGACGCCGTTTTCAAAGGTAATCGCGGCGATGGAGCAATCGTGCAGGTCATATCCGTCGCGCTCGACCAAACCTCTGCGCGCGGTACAGTAGACCGAAACCGGCTCGCCGAAGAGATTGCGCACCATGTCGAAGTGATGAATGTTCTGCTCGACGATCTGACCGCCGGAGGTCGCGTAGGTCGGCCACCAGTATGCGCCCGGGATGCCGCCGACCCATGCGCCGTCGACGAAGGCGACGGTGTGCTCTTTGAGAAATTCCTTCGTCCTGGCGATGACGTCGAGATATCTGTCCTGGAACCCGACGGCGGTGATGATGCCCGCGGCCTCTGCGGCGTCGCGGATGGAATGGGCGAGCTCCATATTCAGCGCCATGGGCTTTTCAACGAGGAAGTGAATCTTGCGCTTGATGGCTTCAAATTCGATCTCGCCGTGCTGATCGGGCGGGACGCAGATGTACAGGATGTCGGGCTTGCAGTCGTCGAGCATTTCGCAGAGGCCGTTGTAATAGACCTTGCCGCCGCCGGCCATTTTGCACTTTTCCTCAGCGCGTTCCGGCCGGATGTCGTAAAAGCCGACGAATTCGACGTCGTCGAACAGGACCAGGTGGCTCAGATGAAAATTGGCGATGCCGCCGCAGCCGCAGAACGCTACCTTTACTTTTTCCATTGCGATTCATCCTCTCAAATTGTGTGTTGGGGCAGAGGAGATCTCCCGAGTCTGCCACTATGATTATAACACAAACCCTACCGATCCGCAACGAATTTTTTTCCAAATACTGCGTATTTTGTCAAAACCCAAACCCTGTGGACCGGGCGGCGCGCAGAAAGGCGGCCGGACCGATCCGTCCCGCAGACGCTCATACAAAGCAGGCGCATGCGCCGCCCGCGCGCGCCCTGTCAATGCGCAGGCGGATGGTTTCGTCGGTGTCGAAAACGGCGAACAGCGTTTTGCCGTCCGCATGCAGCGTAAAGTAATTGGCGGAGAGCTCCTGTGAGAACGTAATCTGCGGCGCATGGCGCTGAATGATTTCGTTCAGCTCGCCGCGCGTGACGCTGCGCTTTTCGGCGTTTTTGCCGCTGATTTCGGTCAGAGTGGAGCGAAAGGCGACGCAGAGAGCAAAGGGCGGCTCCGGCGGCGACGGCTGCGTATCGGGAACCGTGGCGATCAACCCGCCGCCGGTGAAAGTCGAGTACGCCGTCAAGCCGAACGCCTCGCGCAGCGCTCCGGCGGCCTCGATGGCCGTAGCCTGCGCGCGCTCGGGAAACTCAAAAAAAACGGCCTCCGCTCCGGTGCGGCGGCATTCCTCGGCGATCGCCGCGGCGAGAGGCTCCGCGTCGCGCGGCGGATCGCCGGCCACATGCAGCACGTCGCAGCGAAGCGCGGATTTCGGAGCCAAAAGGCCGTCGGCGACGGCGCGCCAGCCGATCCGCATGATTTTTTCGTTTGCCGGCCCCGTCCGTTTGACGCCGGGCGGCAGCACCCGGATAATTTGTGTGCCTGCTGTTTCCGCCATATGCGTTTCCCTCTTATTCAATCGCAGTCAGAGATTTTTTTTGCTCGCTTTTCCGGCGCCGGCCGGCCGCGCCGCGCAAAATAATTTACGCCGGCGACATAATATGCGGTGGATTTTTATACAGCCAAGTGGTATAATATTTTCAAATCGGAGCGTCGGGTCGAATCTGCGCCGGCCGGTTGACGATATACACGGTATTATCCATATTTTTGGGATTTGACATTTATGACGGAGGTCCGCCATGAGCAAAAAATTATATCCCGTGACTCAGATGAATAACATCTATGAAATCACGCCCGAGTGGCTGAAAAGCCGCGGCGTAAAAGCGCTGATCTGCGATCTTGACGACACGCTGACGCCTTATTACGACACGACGCCGAACGACAGGCTGACCGAATGGATTAGGCGGATGCGTGAAAACGGCATTCGTCTCTGCATTCTCACCAACGGCAAAAAGAAGCGCGTGCTCCCGTTCTGCAAAAGGCTCGGCGTCGAATGCGTGCCGATGGCGATGAAGCCGCTGCCGGTCGGCTATTTCCGCGCGCTGAGGAAATTAGGCGTCAAGCGGAAGGAGGCGGTCGCCGTCGGCGATCAGATCTTTACCGATATCGCCGGCGGAAACTGCGCCGGTATTCACACGCTTCTGGTCGAGCCGATCGCCTACAAGACAAGCGCCGTTGAAAAAAAGAAAAGGAAATACGAGAAGCGTTTCCGCCATGCACAGTCGCTGCAAGCGGATTGACTGCGGCTAAAATACCATAAAGCGGGGGATTCGGATGAAAAAGGTGGTTCTGCTCGGCGATTCGATCCGGCTCGGCTACCAGCCGTATCTGACGGAGCTTCTGAAAGGGCGCGCAGAGGTCGGCGGGATCGAGGACAACGGCCGTTTTTCTCTCTATACGGCGTGGAACGTCCTGGCGTTTTTAAAGGCGACGGGGAGCGAGGCCGATGTGATTCACTGGAATAACGGCCTCTGGGACGCTTCAAGGCCGATTGCGGAAGCGGGCCGCCTTGTATCCAATGAAGAATACGCGCGGAATCTGCGCGCCATCCTCGGCGAACTGCGCCGCCGCCGGCCAAACGCCGCCGTCATTTTTGCGACCTCGACGCCGACGCGGCCGGAAAACCAGCTTACATACAATGCCGACGTGATGGAATTAAACGATGTGGCCAGAGCCGTGATGGCGGAGGAAGGCGTCGAAATCAACGACCTGTACGCGCTCGTCGCCGCGCACCCGGAATGGATCTGCGGCGATTTCATCCACCTGACGCCGGACGGCTACGCGGCGGCGGCGGAGCAGGTTGCGGCGGCGGTCGGAAAGTATCTGTAAAGCTCTTTTCAAACAAAAAGCGAATTGTTCAGGGCGGCGTTTCACCGGTTCGGTGAAACGCCGCCCTTTTCTGCGAAGGAAAGAGATCTCTGTGCGGAAGGCATGCGTCTGCAAAATTTTCCTGACTGCGGCACAGGCAGACGCTAATATTGACCGAGCGTCAGCCCTTTTTCGATAAAATAGGCGAGCGTTTCCGGCTCGACAGTCGCCGGAATCGAATGGTCGCTGTGGAGGATGTAGCCAAACCCCTGTTTGACGACGGGGATTTTCGCTTCCAGCTCGCGGTCGATGACGGCGCGGTCGTTTGAATAGAGACAGCGCACGTCAATGCCGCCCATCAGCGCGATCTTTTCGCCGAAATTCCGGTAAATGCGCAGCAGATCCATTCCGGCCTTGACCTCGATGGCTTGCAGGCAGTTGATCCCCGCGGCGACCATGTCCGGCAGCAGCGGCTCGACAAAGCCGCAGGAGTGCATGATGACGGGCAGCCCCAGCGAATGCGCGAAGTCAATGGTGCGCTTGTGATACGGCGCGATCAGCTCGCGGTACATTTCGGGCGACATGAAAGGCTTTTCCTTGAAGCCCATGTCCTCATAGAACCAGATGCCGTCGGGCTTTCCCTCTTTTGCAAAAAGGATTTCCATCAGCGCGATCATCAGGTTTGCATAGGTATCCGCCATGTCGCGGATCCAGTCGGGGTCGAGCGCCATGCCCATGAGCAGATTGACGTGACCGATCAGCGGATGGATGGCCTCAAAGACGTTGACGCCGCTCCACACAAAAAAACGCCCGTCGCGTTCCGCCGCCTGCTTTGCGGCGCGGTAGCCGTCAAAATGAATCCGCCGCTCATCGGCGTTTAACAGCAGAGGCCGGACCTCCTCCCACTCTTCCCGGGCGGTCACGGTGTATTTGATATGCTCAGGCGTGGTGTCGTGAAGCTTGTGGCGGCGCAGATAGGCGCCGTTGCCGTCCAAAATGGTGACGGTCTTTTCGTCCTCCGAGACGACCTTGGATTGAAAATCGAGATCTGCTACGAGGTTAAACGCCCATGATTCGCTGATGTCAAGTCCGAACCGGCGCTCGAACGATTCCCCCTCCTTCATCGCGCCCTTGGCGATATAGGAGGAGTGCGTGTCGTTCCAGAAGTGCTCGTGCAGGCCGATCCGGTCTGCGGGACGGCGCCGCAGCAGATTGGAGATGCGTTCTTTGCCTGTCATAACCGATACGCCCCTTTATCATCAATCTGAAAAATTAGGATACGGTAATGATACCGGATTCTGCGCATGAAGTCAAGTCCTTTTGCCGCCAAAACGGTCTGAATGAACAACCGCTGCCATATAGACGCGCCTCGGATGATCGCTGCGCGCCGGGAAAGACGGCGGAAAGACCGCGGATTTGCTCTGAAACGCGCGCGAGCCAATGTGTGCAAACGTCTGAGCCGCACAGAAATTCCTTGCTTTTTAGCGGATGGTGATGTAAAATAAAAAGGAACATCCGCCCGTGGGGCTGCTGGCCGGCCGCGGGCGTGGGAGGTCTTTTTTTTGGCGGATACGATCAATGGAATCGTTTCACTGTTTTTGATGATGGCGGTCGGCTTCGCGCTGTATAAAGCCGGGTGGATCGACGCCAAGGGCGAGGCGCTGCTGGTCAAGCTGGCGCTGAAAATCGCCGTTCCGTGCGCGCTGTTTACAAACGCCGTCGCTTATTTAGGCGACGGGCTTTCCGTAGAAAACCCGCTCTGTTTTCTTCTGCCGGTTCTGACGATCGCGCTCAGCCTCGCGCTGGCGCTTGCGCTCGTCAGGCTGTGCCGCGTCGAAGCGAACCGGCGCGGCCTGACGGCGTCGGTGTTTTCCATGTCGAACACGATCATCATCGGCCTCCCTGTCTGTACGTCGATTTTCGGCGAGGCGGGGATTCCGTTTGTTATTTTATACTACGCGGCCAATACCGTGCTGTTCTGGACCATCGGCGCCGGCATGATCGCCGCGGACGGCGGCGAGAGAATCCGGCTGAACCTGAAAAGCCTGCGGCGCGTGTTCTCTCCGGCGCTGCTCGGCTTTTTGCTCGGTCTGTTTTTCGTGCTGACCGGCCTCGGCGTGCCCAAAGCCGTTGCCAAGGCCGTCTCCGCCATCGGGCAGATGAATACGCCGATCTGTATGATTTTGGTCGGCGCGTCGATTGCCAAGCTCGGCTTTCGGGAGATGTTCCGTTTCGGGCGCGCAGGGGTATTGGCCATGCTTGGCCGCGCCGTGCTCAGCCCGCTGATCGTTCTGGCCGTCTGCCTGCTGACGGGGCTGAACGGAACGCCCGCGCGCGTCTACCTGCTGATGTCGGCGATGCCGGCGATGAATCAGTCGGTGCTGGTGGCGAAAAACAGCGGCGCCGACGATCTGCTTGCGGCCCGGTTGCTGTCGGCAACGGCGCTGATCATGCTCGTCGCCGTGCCGCTGCTGGTGACGCTGGCGAACGCCGTGCTGTAACGAGCGTCTGAATACGAAAGAATAGGGAAAGAACAATGGGCTTTTTTGACAAGATAATCGCCGCCATTAAAATGTTTGGCACGCCGGAAGTCCTGTTATTGCTCGCGCTTGTGGCGCTGTTTGTCGTCTACGGCAGAAATATTCGCCGCGTGGGAACGCGCGGCATGGTTTTGATCGGCGTCTTCTGCGCGCTGGCGGGCGCGCTCGGCGCCGCGATGCGGGCGATCCCCGGCGTTCAGCCGACAAGCTTTCTGGTGATGATGGCGGGCGTGCTGCTCGGCCCGGGCGCGGGGCTCGCGGCCGGCGCGGTGAGCGCGCTGCTGTTTGATTTCTTGTCGGTCGTCTCGATCTATACGCCGTGGCGGATGATGCTGTGGGGCCTGATGGGGCTTGGCGCGGCCTATCTGCCGCGAAAGCTGTGGCTGCTGGCCGTATACGGCTTTGTATGGGGCTTTGTATTCGGCTGGGTTTCAAATTTGGTGTATTTTGTGGACGGCTTTCTGCCGTTTACGTGGGCGGCCGTAATCGCCTCCTGCGCGGCGAGCTTCTGGTTTGAGGTTTCCCACGCGCTCTGCAACGCCTGTCTGCTGCTGTTTTTGAGCCTGCCCGTCGCGGCGATTGCTCGGCGCAGCGGAATCGGCCGGCCGTTTGTAAAGAAAAAAGCCAATGAAAACGACTCGGCAAACCTGCATGACGAAGGAGGGACGAACGCTTGACAGAGGAATACGGCGCTTTTCCGGGCGCGGACACAGGGGAGAGCGGCGGTACGGCGTCCATCAGCGGCGACATTGTGTCGGTTGTCTATACCAACGAGGAAAACGGGTATTCGGTGGTAGAGGTCGAGCTGGCCGAGGGCGGGGTCGTCACCGCCGTCGGCATCATTCCGTACCCCGGAGAAGGCGAAAGCATTTTCGCCGAGGGCGCGTATACGACGCACGCCGTCTACGGAAGCCAGTTCAAATGCGCGCACATCGATCGGATGCTGCCGGGCGAGGCGGGCGCGATCCTGCGCTATCTCGCCTCTGGCGCGGTCAAGGGGATCGGGCCGGTCACTGCGCGCAAAATCGTCTCGAAATTCGGAATCGAGACCTTCGACGTCATCGAGAACCGCCCCGAGGAGCTGCTCGCCATCAAGGGCATGACGCATGCGCGCGCCGAAACGATTTCGGACGAGCTGCGCACAAAGATCGCCGTCTGCGAGCTGATGACCTTTTTTTCCGAATACGGCATCGATATGTCGGTGGCGATGGCGGTTTATAAGCGCTACGGCCACAGGAGCCGCGAGTTTGTCACCGCCGATCCGTATAAGCTGGTGCTGGAACCGTACTGCGTGGATTTCCGGCAGATCGACCGCATGGCGCAGAGCTTCGGCTTTGGCGTCGAATCGCTGGAACGCATCGAGGCGGGGATCGCGTTTGAACTGTATTACAACGAAAACGAGGGACATGTCTGTCTGCCCGCGCAGCGGCTCGTCGAGGTCACCGCGCAGTTTCTGTCGATTGCGCCGGAAAAAGCGGCCGAGGCCATGGCGCTGATGGCCGCCGACGGCACGGTGGTGCTCTGTACGGTCGGCGGCATGGAGATGTGTTATCTCAAAATGATGTACGAGGCCGAGGAATACGCGGCGCGGCGCCTCGTATTTCTGTCGTCGCGCCGCTATGAAAAGCCGCGCGGCGCGGATTTGGCGCTGGCGGAGCTGGAAGCGGGCTTTGGCATCGACTTTTCGGAAAAACAGCGCGAGGCCGTGATCGCCTCGGTAACCGAGCCGGTCATGGTGCTGACCGGCGGACCCGGCACGGGCAAGACGACGGCGGTGCGCGGCATGCTCGGCCTGCTCGACCGCATGAACGCCAAGACCCTGCTGGCCGCGCCGACGGGTCGGGCGGCCAAACGCCTCAGCGAGCTGTGCGGCCGGGAAGCAAAGACCATCCACCGCCTCTTGGAGGTCGTATACGCCGACGGCGGCATCCGCTTTGCGCGCAACGAAGAAAACCCGCTCGACGCCGACGCGGTCATCCTCGACGAGGTGTCGATGGTCGATCTGCCGCTGTTTGCCGCGCTGCTGACGGCGCTGAAAAACGGCTGCCGCCTGATTTTGGTGGGCGACCCGGATCAGCTCCCGTCGGTGGGCCCGGGAACGGTGCTGGCCGATATCATCCGCAGCGGCATCGCCTGCTCGGTGCATTTGGATGAGATCTTCCGTCAGGCGCAGGAGAGCGACATCGTCATGAACGCGCACGCGGTCAACCGCGGCGAGATGCCGCAGCTCGCCAACAACAAAAAGGATTTCTTCTTTCTCAACCGCCGCAGCAGCGACGAGGTGATTTCCACGGTCGCCGATCTCTGTACGCGGCGGCTGCCCAAAAACATGGGCATTCCGCCTGAGGATATCCAGGTGCTTTCGCCGTCGCGCCAGTTCGCCGAGGGCGTCGTCCGGCTCAATGAGATCCTGCGCGATCTCGTCAATCCGCCCGCCGAGGGCAAAGCGGAGCGCCCGAACGGGCGCGTCACTTTCCGCGAGGGCGACCGCGTCATGCAGGTTCGCAACAACTACGACCTCGAATGGAAGCGGCCGCCCGGCGCGCCCGACATCGGCGAGGGGCGCGGCGTCTTCAACGGCGACATCGGCGTGGTGAAGAAGATCAATATCCCCGCGCAGACGGTGACGGTGGAATTCGACGACAAATCCTGCGATTACGCTTTCGACATGCTCGACGATTTGGAGCACGCCTACGCGGTCACGGTTCACAAGGCGCAGGGCAGCGAGTTCCGGGCCGTGGTGTTCGTCGCTTCGCTGGTGCGCTCGCGGCTTTTAAACCGCAATCTGTTCTATACGGCGATGACGCGCGCCAAAGAGCTGCTCATCATCGTCGGCAACCCCGAATCCGTCGCGGCGATGGTGTCCAACAAACGGCGCTTAAAGCGGTACAGCGGGCTGCTGGCGCGGCTGTCGGCGTACCGGGACGGTGCGGAACTGTGCTGAAACGCCTGAAACGCGCCGCAGAGAGCGCCTGGCGGCATTTGCTGGCGCTGCTGTTTCCGTCGCGCTGCATCTGCTGCCGCCGTCTCGTCGGCGGTCTGGACGATACGATTTGCCCAGCCTGTGAAAAGAATCTGCCGATGGCCGCCGGCAGAGGCGAGGAATGCTTAGACGCGCGGAAAAAGCATATCGAGTTTGCCGCCGCGGTCGTCGCGCCGTTTTACTACAAAGGCGCGGTCCGCGAAGCGCTCGTCCGCTATAAGTTCAGCGGCATGCAGTCGTATGCGCCCGTGTTCGCGGCGTATGCGGCCGAAGCCGTGCGGAGAGCCGTGGAAAACCGCGACATTCTGATGCCGGAGCTCGTCACCTATGTGCCGGTCTCGAAGAAGCGGCTGAGAAAGCGCGGCTACGATCAGGCGCGCCTTTTTGCGGCGGAGCTGGCGAAGCGCCTCGGCCTGCCGCTGGCGCGGCTGCTGGACAAACCGCGCGACACCCCGGCGCAGTCGGAGCTCGACGAGCGCGCGCGGCGCGCCAACGTCGTCGGGGCGTATCGGACCGTGGAAAAAAACGCCGCTCTCGCCGCCGGAAAGCATATTCTGCTGGTCGACGACGTGATTACAACCGGCGCGACCATGGCGGAGGCCGCCAAAACCGTCGCGTTTCTGCTGCCGGCGAGCGTTGTCTGCGTCGCCGCTGCGCAGACAGAGCTGGAAAAAAGCAGGAAACGGTTGAAATCGACAGACGAATGCGGTATAATATAATATAGGGTTTTCATAAAACAAAACGGAAAACAGATCAGATTTTGAGCGCTTTGCGCCGTTTGAAGAAAGATTGTGGTTATCGATATGTTTACAAGCGACATCGGAATTGACCTCGGCACGGCCACGATTCTGGTTTATGTCAAGGGGAAAGGGATCGTTCTCCGCGAACCGAGCGTCGTCGCGCTGAATAAGGATACCGGCCGCATGCTCGCCGTCGGCTCGGAGGCGCAGAAGATGCTCGGCAGAACGCCGGGCAACATCGTCGCGATCCGTCCGCTCCGCGACGGCGTGATCTCGGATTACGAGGTGACGCAGCGGATGATCAAGGAGTTTATCAAAAAGGTCTGCGGCTTCCGCATTGTCAAGCCGCGTATCATCATCTGCGTTCCGAGCGGTATTACCGAGGTCGAGGAGCGAGCCGTGTTCGACGCGGGCTTGCAGGCGGGCGCGCGGCAGGTCTACCTGATTGAAGAGCCGGTCGCCGCGGCCATCGGCGCGGGAATCGACATCTCCAAGCCCAACGGGAACATGATCGTCGATATCGGCGGCGGGACGACGGACATCGCCGTCATCTCTTTGGGCGGAATCGTCGAATCCAGCTCGATCAAAATCGCCGGAGACCGCTTTGACGAGGCGATCATCAAGTACATAAAGAGAAAGCACAACGTGCTCATCGGCGAGCGCACGGCCGAGGAGCTGAAAATCAAGATCGGCTGCGTCTATCCGCGCCCGGAGGAAATCTCCATGGACGTCAAGGGGCGCTGCCTGATGACCGGCCTGCCGAAAGTGTTTATGGTCAGTTCTTCCGAGATCTTAGAGGCCTTTGAGGAAGTCTCGGTCAACATCATCGAGGCTGTTCACTCGGTCATGGAGCGCACGCCGCCGGAGCTCGTCGCAGACATTTCGACCAACGGCATCACCATGACCGGCGGCGGCTGCCTTGTCTACGGCTTTGACAAGCTGATCTCGTCGCACACCGGCATCGAGACGCACATCGCCGACGACGCCGTTTCCTGCGTCGCCTACGGAACAGGAAAGGCCCTCGACAACATCATGATGATGCAGGAAGGTTCGATCAACATCTCGCGCAAGCGGCAGATTCAGCGCATGTGAGCGCCGGCGATCGGAGGAAAAAAGTTCGGTATGGATCAGCTTGAAAAAGCGGTTGCGGAAAAAGCGCGGATTCATTTTATCGGAATCGGCGGCGTGATGATGTCGTCGCTGGCGCTGGAACTCAAACGCCGCGGCGCGCAGGTAACGGGCAGCGACCGCAATGACTCCGAGACCGTGGCGATGCTGCGGCGCAGCGGAATCCCCGTTTCCATCGGGCATTTGCCGGAGTTTGTCGCCGGCGCGGCGGTCATCGTCCGCAATGCGGCGATCGCCGATTCCTCTCCCGACATGGCCTATGCGCGGCAGGCGGGGATCCCTGTTTTCGAGCGCCCCGACGTGCTCGGCCACATCATGCGCGAATATCCGCGCTCCGTCGGCGTCGCCGGAACGCACGGGAAATCCACCACATCCGGAATGCTGACGCACGCGCTGCTCCAAAGCGGCCGGCATCCGACCGCTTTTTTAGGCGCGGCGCTGCCGGAAATCGGCGGGACGTATACGCTCGGGGAGGACGAATGGTTCGTCGCCGAGTCGTGCGAATACTGCCGCTCGTTTCTCTACCTGTACCCGGAGACGGCCGTCATCCTCAACGTCGAGGCCGACCATCTCGACTACTATTCCGGCGTTGAGGAGATCGTCGGCGCGTTTGCGGCATTCGCCGCGCATACGCCGCAGAGCGGCGCGGTCGTCGTCAACGCCGACAACGCCAACGCCATGCGCGCCGTCGCCGGTCTTGACCGCCGGATTCTCACCTACGGCGTTGAAAACGGTCGTTACCGCGCCAAGGCTCTGAAAGCCGAGCGGGGCTGCTATGTCTATACGCTGACCGAGGACGATACGGTGCTCTGCGAGATCCGGCTGTCGGTGCCTGGGCTGCACAATGTTTCAAATTCGCTCGCCGTGGCAACCGTTCTGCGCGGCTACGGGTTTGCGCCGGAGCAAATCGCGGCGGGCGTCTCCTCGTATACCGGCGTGCTGCGCCGCTTCCAGCGGCTCGGCTCTTTCCGCGGCGCCGACATCGTCGACGATTACGCGCACCACCCCGACGAGCTGGAAACAACGCTCAAAACCGCGCGTTCCTATGGATACCGGCGCGTGATCTGTCTCTTTCAGCCCCACACCTATTCGCGGACGGCGCTGCTCAGAGACCGCTTCTGCGAGGTGCTGCGCTTGGCCGATGTCGCCGTGCTCACCGATATTTTCTCCGCCCGCGAAAAAAACACCTACGGGATTTCCTCGGCCGACCTGGCCGCGGAGCTGCCCAACGCCGTATACGCGCCGACGCTCGAAGAAGCGGCCGAACGGCTCGCGGAGCTGGCTGCGCCGGGCGATCTGATCCTGACCTGCGGAGCGGGCAACGTCAACAAGGCGGCCGGGCTGCTGCTTGGCCGATCCGAATAAAAAGGGGAATTTACACATGAAGTTTTTAGACGATAATTTTCTGCTGAGAGGAAAGACCGCGCAGGAGCTCTATCACTCTGTGGCGAAAAATCTGCCGATCATCGATTATCACTGCCACCTGAACCCAGCGGAGATCGCCGCCGACCGCCGCTATGAGACCATCACCGAGGCATGGCTCGGCGGAGACCATTATAAATGGCGTCTGATGCGGATTTTCGGCGTTGACGAGGAGTATATCACCGGAAAAGCCGACGATTTTGAAAAATTTCTCGCCTATGCCAAGACGCTCGAATGTGCGATCGGAAACCCGCTGTATCACTGGACGCATCTGGAAATGCGCCATTTCTTCGGCATCGACGAGGCTCTGACCGAGTCGAACGCCCGCGAACT
>QAMX01000063.1:0-4450 GCA_003149835.1 Clostridiales bacterium | reverse complement strand
TTCATCACCTCCTCGAACGTCGAGGCCATCTGCACCACCGACGACCCCGTCGATTCGCTCGAAGCGCACCGCGCCATCGCGGCAAACCCCGTCAAGGGCTGCACGGTTCGCCCCACTTTCCGGCCGGACCGCGCCGTGCTGATCGAAAAAGACGACTTTGCCGATTATATCAAGCTGCTCTCCGCGGCGGCCAATATGCGCATCGAAACGGTCGACGACGTTCTGACGGCGCTGTTCGCGCGCGTAGATTACTTTGCGGCCAACGGCTGCGTGCTCTCCGACCACGATTTCGGCCGTCTGCCGGCGACGCACGTTGACGGCGCCGAGGCGGAGCAGATTTTTGCCAAAAAGATGAACGGCGGCACGCTGACCGTCGCCGAGGCGGACGGCTACAAATCGTATCTCATGGTCTGTCTGGCGGGTTACTTCGCCAAAAAGAACTGGACGATGCAGCTGCACTGCGGCGCGATGCGCAACAACAGCTCGAAGATGTTCCAAAAAATCGGCAAGGATACGGGCTTCGACACGATGTCGGACTACGATGTCGCCGCGAGCCTGTCGCGCCTTCTGGATCGCATCGACTGTGAATCGGCGCTGCCGAGAACGGTTCTGTACACGCTGAATCCCAAAGATTTCTATGCGATGCTCGCGCTCTGCGGCTGCTTCGGCGGCAGCGGCGTCAAGGGAAAGACCCAGTTTGGTTCCGCGTGGTGGTTTATCGACCACAAGGACGGGATGGAGCGCCAGCTCCGCGAGACCGCGAGCTTAAACCTGCTGTCCACATTCGTCGGCATGCTCACGGATTCGCGCAGCTTCCTCTCCTATCCGCGCCACGAGTATTTCCGCCGCATTCTCTGCAACCTCATCGGAACCTGGGTGGACAACGGCGAATTCCCCAACGACAAAAAGCTGCTGGAACGGATTGTCGCGGGTATAGCGCACGACAACGCAAAGGAATTTTTCGGGCTTTGAACGAAACATTTGTAATTCATCCGTTTCCGAATCGTAACCGCATTGTTGTTGCCTGATTTTGCAGGCGGCGATATAATACATACACCGGCCGCCGGGCTTTCCGGCGGCGGTGCGGTGCGATTTCCCGAAAGGAGAGACGATTGTTTTGAACGACTGGAAAAAGATCCTTGATCAGATGCCGGACGACAACGGCGACGACAAGCAATTCCGAACAACGGAGATCAATATACAGGCAAAGCCCCAAAAGAAGATTTTAGGCGTCAGCCCGACTTTTTTCTGGATCTGTATCGGCGTGTTCGCGCTGGTGCTGATCCTCGGAACGGTTATGCTCACGACCATTATCACAAAAGTGAACGGATACGGCGAGATCTACCCCGGGGTGACGGCGTTGGGCGTCAATCTGGGGGGAATGACGGAAGAAGAAGCTGTCGAGGCGCTCAACGAGTACAGTGAAAACTACTTTTCCGGCCGCCAGCTCGTCGTCAAATGCTTGGACCAGAGCGTGACGATTCAGGCGCGGGAGATTATGACCGGCATTGACGCCGAGGCGATCGCCGAGCAGGCTTATGCGTATGGGCGCGACAAATCCGTTTTCAAGCGCTACCGCTTGCTGCGCTCCGACGAAACCCATGCGCTCCCGGTTACCGCGCTCAACGGCTACGACAGGGAGAAGGTCGACCGGCTGCTGACCGAACTGGTGGACTCCGTCGAATGCGAATACAAGAGTTACAGCTACATTCTCAGCGATACCGGCCTGACGATTACGCGCGGCAGCGACGGCATCGAGGTCAACCGAGCCGCCTTGGGCGACGCGGTGCATGGCATGCTCGCCGCGGGGACATACGGCGAATATGTCGTCGAGCCGACGGTGACCGAGGCGAAGATCCCCGATTGGAATATTCTGCGCGAGACTTTCTGCGTTCCGGCGCAGGACGCCTATATCGAAAAATCCGGCTCGCGCGGCTATAAAATTGTCGACGAGGTCATCGGCAAAGACGTCGATATCTATCAGATCAACGAGGACATGCAGAAGACCGACTGGACGGAAAAAACCTACCCGTTCGTCTACACGACGCCGCAGGTGACCCGGGAAATCCTGACCTCGGCTCTATTCCGCGACGTTTTGGGAACCGCCGAATCGCCCTACAACAGCGCCGAGACGAACCGCACGACAAACGTCACGCTGGCGACCGAAAAGGTCAACGACATCATCCTGCTGCCGGGCGAGGAGTTTTCCTTTAACAAGATCGTCGGCGAACGCACCGAGGAGCGCGGCTTTAAGCCGGCGATCGTCTTTGCGGGCGGCGAGCTGGTCGACGGGATCGGCGGCGGCATCTGTCAGGTCTCCTCTACGATCTACCTCGCGACGCTGCGGGCTGATTTAGAGGTCACCGAGC
Source organism: Clostridiales bacterium (assembly GCA_003149835.1). Lineage (GTDB taxonomy): Bacteria > Bacillota > Clostridia > Oscillospirales > QAMX01 > QAMX01. Next base: position 2,081 of record QAMX01000063.1, on the reverse strand, counting down.
GCGCGGTCCACGCCTATAAGGTCGATTACGTCCCGCTCGGGCAGGACGCGACGGTTCAGTGGGGCTATCTCGATTACAAATTTAAGAATAACACCGCTTATCCCGTCAAAATCAGCGCCGTGATGAGCGGGGGAACGCTGACGGTCACGCTGTACGGAACCAAGACCGACGCGGGCAAACGCGTCGAGGTCGAAACCGTGACGACAAACACCTATCCGTATTCAACGGAATACGTGCTCAATACAGCCCTCGAATACGGGACGCAGCGCCAGACCCAGAGCGGCAAGGACGGGTATCAGTGCGAGACGTATCAGCTGATTTACAGCGGCGATACGTTCGTGGAGCGGCGGCTCGCCAACAAAAGCTATTACAAGAGCCAGACGCGGATCGTCGAGGCCAACCCCGTGCCGTAAACGCGCCGGGACGAGGCGCGTACAGGACGATTTATTCAAGCCGATCGCAGGGAAAACGCCGGCTTGAAAAGCGGCGCTTTGACGTTTTTTTCATGCATTTGATGCCGCGTGTCTCCGGCAAACCAAACAGACAGAAATACATACGACGAAAGGACATGGATATGTCGCAGGAAAAAAAGATGGTTGAGCAGATCACGTCGATGGACGTTGATTTTGCACAGTGGTACACAGACGTCGTCAGAAAAGCGGAGCTGGCGGATTACTCGGGCGTAAAGGGCTGCATGGTCATCCGGCCGTACGGCTATGCGATCTGGGAGAACATGCAGCACGATCTCGACCGGCGCTTCAAGGAGCTCGGCCACGAGAACGTCTATATGCCGATGTTTATCCCCGAAAGCCTGCTGCAAAAGGAAAAGGATCACGTCGAGGGCTTTGCGCCCGAGGTGGCGTGGGTCACGCAGGGCGGGCAGAATCAGCTCGCCGAGCGGCTCTGTGTGCGGCCGACCTCCGAGGTGCTTTTCTGCGAACACTATAAAAATATCATCCACTCCTACCGCGACCTGCCGAAACTGTACAACCAGTGGTGCAGCGTTGTGCGCTGGGAAAAGACGACGCGGCCGTTCCTGCGCACCTCCGAATTCCTGTGGCAGGAAGGCCATACGATGCACGAGACCGAGGAGGATGCCCGCGCCGAGACGCTGCGCATGCTCAAATGCTACGAGGATTTCTACCGCGAGACTCTGGCGATTCCCGCCGTCACCGGCCAAAAGACCGAAAAGGAGAAGTTTGCCGGCGCGGTGGAGACGTATACCATCGAGCCGATGATGCACAACGGCGTCGCCTTGCAGGGCGGCACGTCGCACTATTTCGGCGACGGCTTTGCGAAAGCTTTCGACATCACTTTCTCCGACCGCAACAACCAGCTCTGCTATCCGCATCAGACCTCGTGGGGCGTCTCGACGCGCATGATCGGCGCGGTCATCATGACGCACGGCGACGACAGCGGTCTGATTCTGCCGCCGGGCATCGCGCCGGTTCAGGTGATGATTCTGCCGATCGCCTCGCACAAGCCGGGCGTTCTCGACAAGGCCGAGGAGCTGCGCCGCCGCCTCAGCAGCGCGTTCCGCGTCTCTGTTGACGCCAGCGACAACTCCGCCGGCTGGAAATTCAGCCAGTGCGAGATGAAGGGCATTCCGCTGCGGCTCGAAATCGGCCCGCGCGACATTGAAAACAACTCCTGCGTGCTGGTGCGCCGCGACAACCGCGAGAAGATTGCCGTCTCGCTCGACGCGCTCGAAACGGCGGTCGCCGACGCGCTCAAAGCCGTGCATGACGGGCTGTATCAGCGCGCGCTCGATAACCTCCGCCAGAAAACGCATATTGCGCGCGACCACGCCGAATTCCTCGACATCGCCAAAAATCAGCCCGGATTCATCCGCGCGATGTGGTGCGGCGACGAGGAATGCGAGAATACGCTCAAAGACGAGACCGGCGGCGTCAAGAGCCGCTGCATTCCGTTTGAGGGCGAGCCGGTCGGCGACACCTGCGTCTGCTGCGGCAAGCCCGCAAAGCACCTCGTCGTCTGGGGCCGGCAGTACTGAGTCTGCGGACAGAACCGATCATGATTTTCCCCCGCCGCGCATACCCTGCGCGGCGGGGGAAGTAATA
>QAMX01000142.1 GCA_003149835.1 Clostridiales bacterium | reverse complement strand
AGGTTGACCATGTCCGCTTCCAGCGAGGAGAGCACGCGCATGGCCTTGGAAACGGTGTTGGGGATGTCATGCAGCTTCAAATCCAGAAAAATGCGGTGTCCGCGCTCTTTGAGCGCGCGGACAATCTCCGGCCCCTCGGCATAGTAAAGCTCCATGCCGATTTTTAAAAACGGCCGTTCCTCCCCGAACGCGTCGAGGAACTCAAAAACCTCGCGCCGGCCGCTGAAATCGGCGGCGATGATGACGTCTCTCTTCAACTGTGCGCACCTCCAATGATTTCGTTGATATCGTGAATTCCGTATTTTTGCATTTCCTCCGGCAGCGCCGCGGCGATGTCGCGCAGCGCAAAGGGATCAACCAGCGTCGCCGCGCCCACCTGCACGGCGCGCGCCCCGGCGAGCATCATTTCCAACACGTCCTTTGCCGTCGAAACGCCGCCCATGCCGATAATCGGGATCGACACCGCCTCGTAGACCTGCCAGACGCAGCGCAGCGCCACCGGCAGGACGGCCCGCCCCGACAGGCCGCCCGCCGTATTGGCGAGCACCGGCCGCCTTCTTTTGAGGTCGATGCGCATCCCGAGCAGGGTGTTAATCAGGCTCACCCCGTCGGCGCCGCCGGCCTCGCAGGCGCGCGCGATCTCGGCGATATCCGTGACGTTGGGGCTGAGCTTGATGTAGACGGGCTTTTTCGTCGCGCGCCGCACGGCCTTTGTCACCGCCTCGGCCGCGGCGGGCGAGGTGCCGAAGCTCATGCCGCCGTCGTGGACGTTGGGGCAGCTGATGTTGACCTCGACGAGCGAAACGCCCTCGGCCGCGCCGATCTTTTCGCAGCATTCCGCGTATTCCTCCACGGAGAAGCCGCCGATGTTGGCGATGACCGCGCCATGAAAGCAGGCGCGCATTTTCGGCAGCTCGCCTTCAATCACCGCGTCGATGCCCGGGTTTTGCAGGCCGACGGCGTTCAGCATCCCCGAAGGGGTCTCGGCGATGCGCGGCGTCGGATTTCCGAAGCGCGGCTCGCGCGTCGTGCCCTTAAAGGAAATGCCGCCGATACAGTTGATGTCGAAAAGCTCGGCCATCTCATAGCCGTAGCCAAACGTCCCGCTCGCGGCGATGAGCGGATTTTTCAGCGTCACGCCGCTCAGCTCGACCGCCGTCACCATACAATCTCCCCCTTTTCAAGCACCGGCCCGTCCTTGCAGATGCGCTTGGAGCCGTATTTCGTCTTGCAGGAGCAGCCCATGCAGGCGCCGAAGCCGCAGCCCATGCGCTCTTCAAAGCTGTACTGCCCGTCGGAGGCGGCCGTATCGTATACCGCGCGCAGCATCGGCTCCGGCCCGCAGGCAAACGTATAGGTATAGCCGCTCATCTCCCGCAGCGCGTCGGTCACAAAGCCCTTGGTTCCCATACTGCCGTCGGCGGTCGTCACGGTCACCGGAATACCGAGCGCCGCAAACTCTTCGGCGTAAAAGACCTCCGCCGCCGTGTTGAAACCGAGAATGACGCTGGGCTGTTTTCCCTCCGCCAGAAGCGTTTTGGCCAGCAGATACAGCGGCGGCACGCCGACGCCGCCGCCGAGCAGGACGGGCGCCGCGCCGCTCTTCGCCGTATCATAGCCGTTGCCGAGAAACAGCAGGGTGTCGAGCTGTGCGCCGGCTTTCAGGCGCGCCATCTGCGCCGTCCCCTCGCCGACAATTTTATAGAGAATCGTGACCGTATTTTCCGCCGCGTCGCAGACCGAAATCGGCCGCCGCAGCGTCAGGCCGTCGAGCAAAAGCCCGATAAACTGCCCCGGGCGGCATGCGGCCGTGTCCGCGCCGCGCAGGGTCATTCTGGAAACGTCCCGCGTCAGCGGAGCGTTTTCCGTCACTGTCAAAAGCGTTTTCTGCACCGTTTGTTTCCTTTCTTCCGTTCCCCGCACTTGTCCGCGGATGTGCGCCTTCTCTTCCGTCATCGCAGCGCTTCCTCGCCGAAGCTCGCCATGCGCAGTTCCGTGCAGTCCCTGTTTTCATAGACGACGTAAACCGTCCCGTCCGCGCCGCGCGCCAGATCGGCGTATCCCGCCGCGCTTTCCGCTGTCATATGTAAATTTACGAATCGATCGTGGAGATACAGAGCGTGGTCTCTTCGAGCACGTCGAGCAGCACGCGCACCGTGTCGAGCGCGGTGAACATCGTCACGTTGTTCTCGACGGCGCAGCGGCGGATCTGATACCCGTCCGACTCCTGGCCGAGCGAATCGAGGTCGCGCGTGTTGACGACGTAGCTGATGTGGCCCTGCCGCAGCGAGCGCAGAATCTCGTCGCTGCCCTCGCTGAGCTTGGCGCAGACGCGCGTGCGGATGCCGTGCTGTTTCAAATACTGCGCCGTGCCGTGCGTGGCCTCGATGTTAAAGCCGAGATCGTAGAAGCGGCGGATCAGCGGCAGCGCCTCGTCCTTGTCCTTGTCGGCGATGGTGACGAAAATCGTCCCGTAATTGACGACGTGCATGCCCGAGGATTGCAGCGCCTTGTAAAGCGCGCGCGTCAGCGTTTTGTCATAGCCGATGGCCTCGCCGGTCGATTTCATCTCCGGCGACAGATACGCGTCCAGCCCGCGGATCTTTGAGAACGAGAAGGCCGGCACCTTGACGTACCATTTTTCCTTTTCCTGCGGATAGATCGTCTCAATGCCCTGCTCGCGCAGCGAATGGCCGAGGATGGCCAGCGTGGCGATGTCGGCCAGCGAATAGCCGGTCGCCTTTGACAGAAACGGCACGGTGCGCGACGAGCGCGGGTTGACCTCGATGATATAGACGTTTTCGTCGCCGTCGACGATGAACTGGATGTTATAGAGCCCGACGATGCCGATGCCCAGACCCAGGCGCCGCGTATAGTCGAGAATCGTCTCGCGGACGCGCTGCGAAATCGAAAACGGCGGATAGACGCTGATGCTGTCGCCCGAGTGGATGCCGGTGCGCTCGACGTGCTCCATAATGCCGGGCACAAAGACGGCCTCGCCGTCGCAGACGGCGTCCACTTCCAGTTCCTTTCCATTAATATATTTATCGACCAGCACGGGCTGCTCGGTGTTGACGGCCGCGGCGGTTTTCAGATAGCGCCGCAGCGCCTTTTCGCCGGACACAATCTGCATGGCGCGGCCGCCGAGCACATAGCTCGGCCGCACCAGCACCGGATAGCCGATGCGCTCGGCGACGGCGACGCCCGCCTCGATATCCGTCACGGCGTCTCCCGGCGGCTGCGGGATGTCCAGCTCTTTCAAAATCGCCTCGAAGGAAGCGCGGTTTTCGGCGCGCTCGATTGCGGCGCTGTCGGTGCCGATGATTTTCACGCCGCGCTTCATCAGCGGCTCGGCGAGGTTGATCGCCGTCTGTCCGCCGAGCGAGGCGATGACGCCGAACGGCTTTTCAAGCCGGATGACGTTCATCACGTCCTCGACCGTCAGCGGTTCAAAATACAGCTTGTCGCTGGTCGTATAGTCGGTCGAGACGGTTTCGGGGTTGTTGTTGATGATAATCGATTCATAGCCGGCGTTTTTGATCGTCGTCACCGCGTGCACGGTGGAGTAGTCAAACTCGACGCCCTGACCGATGCGGATGGGGCCGGAGCCGAGGACGATGATCTTTTTCCGGCCGCTGACGACGGATTCGTTTTCGTCCTCATACGTCGAGTAGAAATACGGGATATAGCTGTCAAATTCGCCGGCGCAGGTGTCGATCATCTTATAGACCGGGAAAATCCCGTGCGCTTCCCGCAGCGCGTAAACCTCGCTCTCGTTAACCTTCCAGAGCCCCGCGATGGCCGCGTCGCAGAAGCCCATGCGCTTGGCGCCGCGCAGCGCCTCCGCGTCGAGCGGCCCGGCTTCCAGCACGCGCTCATAATCGACGATATTTTTCAGCGCGTTCAGAAAGAGCATGTCGATCTGCGTCGCGTCGGCAATGACGCCGAGATCGGCGCCGGAGCGGATCAGCCGCGCGATGGCGTAGACGCGGTCGTCGGTCGCTTCGGAGACGTAATCGAGCAGCTCCGCCGCCGTCATCCCGTCGAACTTCGCCAGATACAGGTGCGTCGCGCCCGTTTCCAGCGAACGCACCGCTTTCAGCAGGCTCTCTTCCAGCGTCCGGCCGATGCTCATGACCTCGCCGGTGGCCTTCATCTGCGTGCTGAGCCGGTTCGAGGCCGTCGCAAATTTGTCAAAGGGAAAGCGCGCCATCTTCATGACGATATAGTCGAGCGCCGGCTCGAAGCTCGCGGGCGTGTTGGCGAGCATGATCTCGTCGAGCCTCAGCCCCACGGCGATCTTCGCCGAAACCCTGGCGATCGGATAGCCGCTCGCCTTGGACGCGAGCGCCGACGAGCGCGAGACGCGCGGGTTGACCTCGATGACATAGTATTGAAACGAATACGGGTCGAGCGCAAACTGGACGTTGCAGCCGCCCTCGATTTTCAGCGCGCGGATGATTTTCAGCGCGCTGTCGCGCAGCATCGCACATTCCCGGCTCGACAGCGTCTGGCACGGCGCGACGACGATGGAGTCGCCGGTGTGAATGCCGACGGGGTCGACGTTTTCCATGTTGCAGACGGTGAGCGCCGTGTCGGCCGCGTCGCGGATGACCTCGTATTCGATCTCCTTGTAACCCTTGATGCTCTTCTCGACGAGCACCTGCCCCACCGGCGACAGGGCCAGCGCGTTTTTCATGATCTCGCGCAGCTCCTCCTCGTCGTCGGCGAAGCCGCCGCCCGTGCCGCCGAGGGTAAAGGCGGGGCGCAGAACGACCGGATAACCGATCTGTTCGGCCGCAGCCGCGCCCTCCTCGATGGAGTGCGTGATCACCGACGGCAGAACCGGCTCGCCGATGCGTTCGCAGAGCTCCTTGAACTGCTCGCGGTCCTCGGCCAGCTCGATCGATTCGTAACCCGTCCCCAGCAGCTCGACGCCGCACTCGCGCAGAATGCCCTTTTTGGCGAGCTGCATGGCGAGGTTCAGGCCGGTCTGTCCGCCGATCCCGGGGACAATCGCGTCCGGCCGCTCATAGCGCAGGATCTTGGCGACGTATTCGAGCGTCAGCGGCTCCATATACACCTTGTCGGCGATGGTCGTATCGGTCATAATCGTGGCCGGGTTTGAGTTGACGAGGACGACCTCATAGCCCTCCTCTTTCAGCGACAGACACGCCTGCGTGCCCGCGTAGTCGAATTCAGCGGCCTGCCCGATGACGATCGGGCCGGAGCCGATGACAAGAATTTTATGCAAATCGGTGCGTTTCGGCATATGTTCCGTTTCTCCTTTTCAGCGTGTATCCGTTCACAGAATCGGCGCCGGCGCGGCCTCCGCAAAGAAAATCGCCGCGCGCCGCGCGTTTTCGGTTTCTTGCGGCGGCGTCTATCTCGCCTTGAAATCGCGCATGGCCTCGACAAAAGCCTCCAACAGGCCGGACGCTCCCTCGGGGTGGAACTGGGCGCAGAACACCCGCTCGGCCGCGCACTCCGCGCCCTCGACGGTGTTGTCCAGCAGGTTTCTGTGCGTGAGCGTCAGCGGCGTGGCGCGCAGCGAAGCCTCGTCCACGGCATAGCCGTGATTCTGTGCCGTAATCTCGATTCGGTCTGTTTTCAGGTTTCTGACCGGGTGGTTAGAGCCACGGTGCCCGAATTTGAGCTTGTAGGTGTCGGCGCCGTAAGCGCGGCAGATCACCTGATGGCCGAGGCAGACCCCCATCAGCGGCAGCCGCCCGCGCAGGGCGCGGACGGTTTCGACAACCTCCGGCACCTCCCCGGGGTCGCCCGGCCCGTCGGAAAAGAGCACGCCGTCCGGCCGCATGGCCAGAATCGCCCCGGCGTCCGTATTCCACGGCACGACCGTGACGTTGCAGCCGCGCTGGTTGAGGCTGCGGATGATGCTGCGCTTTATGCCGCAGTCGACGGCGGCGACATTGAACACGGGGTTGGCCGTCCGCGAGTACCAGCGCTTTTTACAGCTCGCCGAGGCCACCGCGCCGCGCTGTACCGGCGTGCCCGCGATCAGCGCCAGCGCCTCGGCCTTCGGCATGGCCGCGTCAACAATCAGCGCCCGCTGCGTCCCCATGTCGCGCAGAGTGCGGGTCAGCCTGCGCGTGTCGATGCCGGAAATGCCGGGGACGCGGTACTCCTCCAAAACCTCCGCAAGCGTTCTGGTATACCGGAAGTTGCTCGGCAGGTCGTTGTATTCCCGAACCGCCAGCCCCGCAAGCGAGGGGACGCAGCTCTCAAAATCGTCCTCGGCGATCCCGTAGCTGCCGATCAGCGGATACGTCATCACCACCGTCTGATTCGTATACGACGGGTCGGAGACGATCTCCTGATAGCCCGCCATCGAGGTGTTGAACACCAGCTCGCTGACCGCGCCGCCGGCCGGCCCGCCGAAGGCGCGGCCCAAATATTCGTCGCCGTTTTCCAGAACTAATTTTCTGTCGTATTCTGCCATACTATCTTTCCCTCCGTCATCGTCAGGCGGCATTCGCCGCTGACCTGCATGCCGTGGAACGGCGTGCATTTTCCCTGTGAAACGAGAAGCGTCTCGTCGATTTCATAGCTTTTGTTCAGATCAAACGCCGTCAGATCGGCGGGCGCGCCGACGCGGAGCTCCGCCCCGATCCCAAAGCGCTTCGCCGGGCGGTCGTGCAGCAGCGCGAGCAGCGCTTCCAGCGTAAGCATCCCCGTTTTGACCAGACCGGTGTAGAGCGCCGGAAAGGCCGTTTCCAGGCCGGTGACGCCGTTTAAGGCCCGCGCCGCGCCGCCCGCCTTTTCCTCTGTCGAATGCGGCGCGTGGTCGGTGGCGATCATGTCGATCGTGCCGTCCGCCAGCGCCTCCAAAAGCGCCTGCCGGTCGGCCTCGGCGCGCAGCGGCGGATTCATTTTAAACCGCCCCTCGTCGCGCCGGTCCTTTTCGCTCAGCAGCAGATAGTGCGGCGCGGTCTCCGCGGTCACGTCGATGCCGGCGCGCTTGGCCTCGCGAATCAGCGCGACGCTCTCCTTTGTCGAGACGTGGCAGACGTGATAGGCGCACCCCGTCTCCGCGGCGAGCCGCAGGTCGCGCTCAACCTGCCTCCACTCGCTCTCCGGCGCGCCGCCCCACGCGTCCCCGCCGAGATAGCGTTCGTCCTCGCAGTGGGCGGCGATCACCTTGCCGAGCCGTTTGGCCTCGCGCATGGCGCGGCGCATCGTCTCCTCATCCTGCACGCCCCTGCCGTCGTCGGAAAACGCGGCGACGCGCGGCGCCAGAGCCGCCATGTCGGACAGCTCGCGGCCGGCCTGCCCGCGCGTAATCGCGCCGTAGGGACAGACGCGCACCAGCGCGCTCTCCCGAATCAGCCGCTCCTGCTCGGCCAGCGCCGCGTCTCCGTCCGGCACGGGGCGAAGGTTCGGCATCGCGCAGACCGTTGTGAAGCCGCCGGCCGCGGCCGCGGCCGTTCCGCTCCGAATCGTCTCCTTATATGAAAAACCCGGCTCTCGAAGATGTACATGAACATCGACAAGACCCGGAAAAAGGAAACACTGATTCAAATCAACGACGGCGAGACCGCCGACAGGGGGATGAGAGGGATGAATACCGGCAATCCGCCCGTCTGAAACGACGATATCCGCGCTGATAAACGCGCGGTCTTTGTAAATCTTGGCGTTCGCAAGCAGGGTTTTCAAGCGCTTCCGCCTCCTTTGCGTCACAAAAATCCTCGGCTGTCCCAAACCCTTTCCGATAATTATACCATGCC
>QAMX01000023.1 GCA_003149835.1 Clostridiales bacterium | reverse complement strand
CTGCGCTTTGATCACGTCAGCTTTTCCTATCCCGGAGCCGCCCGGGAGGTGCTAAGCGACGTCAGCTTTACTATGAACGCCGGCGAGACGACCGTGCTCGTCGGCCTCAACGGCGCGGGCAAAACGACGCTTTTGAAGCTGCTGATGCGCCTCTACGACCCGACCGGCGGTACAATTTATCTGGACGGCAAGGACATCCGCACCTATGAGCTCCGGGAGTATTACGACCTGTTCGGCATTGTTTTTCAGGACTTCGGCAAGTACGCGGTCACCGTCCGCGAGAACATCGCCTACGGCGACATCCGCCGGGAGCCGGACGATCAGAGCATCCGGCGCGCCGCCGAAATGGGCAACGCCGACGGCTTTATCGAAAAGCTCCCCGACGGCTACGATACGCCGCTGATGCGCATCTTTGAGCCAAACGGCACCGAGCTTTCCATCGGCCAGTGGCAGAAAATGGCGATCGCCCGCGCCTTTTACAGCCGCTCCGATATCCTAATCTTAGACGAACCGACGGCCTCGCTCGACGCGATCGCCGAGCAGGAGATCTATCACCAGTTCGACGCGCTCCGCAAAGGCAAAACGGCGATCTTCGTCTCTCACCGGCTGTCCAGCGCGACGACGGCGTCGAAGATTCTCGTGCTCCAAAATGGCCGCGTCGTCGAAGACGGCACGCATGCGGAGCTGATGGCCGCCGGCGGCGAATACAGCCGCCTCTTCACCGTACAGGCGAGCCGCTATATCGCAGACCCCGCAATTCCGCGCACGGAGACAGCGCCCTGATTGCGGCCGTTCCGTCCTCCGCGCTTGGAAACGGCGCGCCATGGAGCCTGTGCAGCTTCCATGGCGCGCTGTTTTTTTGATAAATTTGGTTTTCCCCCGCCGGCTTATTGCGCGGGCTCTTCGCCCCCGCCCGCTTCCGGCAGATAGCGGGCGGCGATTTGCTCCGCCTCGCCCGGCAGCAGCGGCGCGAAAACCTGACCGTTATAGTCTGTATAGACGTCGTCGGCCGCGTCGTATCTCTGATAATGAAAGCTCACGGCCATCAGCGGCATTTCTGGCGTGATCGCCGCGTCGCCCGTCTCCGCGGCCCGGTCGAGCAGCGCCGTCAGCGCGGAGAGCGTCAGCCCGCCGTCGCTGACCGCCTCCTGATTGATGACCGTATAGTTGTCGGCATACAGCATGACCGCGTCGGCGTCGCTTCCGGTGTTCAGAAAGCGAAAATCGATCTGGATGTAATCTTCGTTCTGGATAGAATCTTCTCCAACGATTTTGTCCTCTCCCGCCTGCTCTGAACGCGCGGCCAGGCTGTCCCGCATTTCCCGCAGGGCCGGCAGATTGTCGCTGTTGATCCGGCCCAGCACGGCCGCCAGCGTCTCCGGCGTGTAGCGGTTGAGCGGGTAGAACGAGTTGAACTCCGCCGTCCCGCGCACGCCGCGGACGCGCAGACCGATCTCGCCGCGATACGGATCCTCGCTGATCGCCGCGTCGTACTCTCCCCCGCTGTATGGGGAGAGCTCCTCCACATACTGCGCCCATACGCCGCTCTCCATGCGGACGTAGCCGCAGCCGAGAATCAGCTGCACCTCGTCGCGCTCCGGCAGCGAACGCCTCGCCGCGATATAGCCGCTGTCGCCGGAAACGATGGATTGAAGCGCGGCCTCTTCCTCGGAGGTAAAGCAGATCGTCCGCGTAAACGAGGTCAGCCCCGTCGATATCTTCACAGGATAGGACGGCAGATCATAGCGGAAATTGTGGCGCTTGACGTCGTCTACGGTGCGGTCCAGCGCGTTTGCGACCAGCGACGCAAGCGCGCCGTCGCGGTATTCCAGATCTCTGGCCAGAAGCTGCGAATATTCCGGCGTGCTGCGGCCGCCGCTGAGGTCGATGCACACGCTTTTGATCTCCTGCGGCTCGACGGTGTGATCGAGCATCGCGTCCGACACGACCGACGTCCCGATCCACAGCAGCACCGGCACGACGACGGCCAATCCGACGAAGAGCGGCACGGTCGTCAGCAGATTCTTAAACTTTTTCGTCGTGATCAGCTCATAGGCGAAATAGACGAGCGCGGCGAGCAAAAACATCGTCGCTGTCAGCGGAAAATTGTCCCTGTAAAACGCAAAGACGTTCCTGTCGTTTGCCAGCGCGGCAAAGGCGAGAATCACGAAAAACGGCAGCGTGATCGCGCAGCGGTAGATGTGCTGCATCGTGCGCGACGGCGCGTTCATCCCCGCCACCTCGGAGCGGCGGCGGCAGTACAGCGCCAGACCGGCCGCGAAATACGCCGCGGCGAGGACAAAGGAATACAGATATCCCGGCGTAAACTGGATGTCCAGCGTATTGCTCCCCGAAAACAGCCCGAAGAAGACCGACATCGGCACGGCGGCGATGTTATAGGCCGGATTGAGGAAAAACGGCATCTCCCCGACCGGGATGATCCTCGTCAGGTCGTTGATGGTGACGCCCGCAAAGGTCATGATAAAGCGGGGCAGGAAGAGAATGAGAATCGTCAGCACGAGGTTGGAGAATTTTGTCCCCGAAATACAGACCGCAACCGTCGCGCCGCCCGCGACCAGCAGCGTGCCGATGGTAAAATATCCGAGCAGATACGGCGCAAAGGCCAGATTCAGCGAAAGCCCCGCGACCGCATAACCCGCATAGGTCAGCGCCACCGTCGCGGTCACCGTGCCGACGATCCAGGTCGCCACGGCCGCGAGCACCGACAGATACGTCGCCCGCGCGGTGTTCGGCAGGCTGTAATAAAAATCGCTGGCGTTGCGCTGCGTCAGATAGGAGAACGCCGTGTAGACCAGCCCCGCGCCGCCTAAGAACATAAAGCCCCAGAGCGCGGGAACGACGAAGTTGATGTCGACGGCGATCGACGAGACGTCCTGTTCACCGAATCCGTAAATGATCGGCGGCAGCAGCGAAATCAGAATGCAGGCCGCCGCGAGAATGCTCCCCGTCACCTTGATTTGGCGGAGCATGTCGCCGTAGAGCCGTGCGTTAAACAGCTTGTGTTGTTTCATATTGATAACCGTCCCTTTTGAGCTTCCGCGGCGTATGAGCCGGCTTTGCGGAAGCGAAATTCACGCGCGGAGGCCGCGCAGGGCGCAAACCCGTTGTCCGAAAGCTTTGCCTTTCGAGCGGAGCTCTACAAGACCTCGTGGAAGGCGTAGCCGAGCGCCTCCATTTCATAGATGAAGATCTCTTCGAGCGTGAGCGGCAGGATGTCGAGCAGCAGCGGCGACTTGGCCGCGAGGTTCTCCCGCACCTGTTCGCGGTCTCCGCGCACGATGGCGTTGGCGACCGAGCCCTTTTTGCTCCAATTCAAAACCTCAATGCCGTCGAGGACGTGTTTGTCGTAGTCGTCGGCAAAGGCGAGCTGCACCTTAAACAAACTGGTTTTGAGGTTTTCGATCTCGCTTTCAAAAATCAGGCCGCCCCGGTGCAGCAGCGCGAGCTGGTCGCAGGTGTCCTCTAAATCGCGCAGCGAGTGGCTGGAAATGACCGCCGTAGCCTGCCGCGACTCCACGTCGCTGTAAATGACCTTTTTGACGAGGTTGCGCATCACCGGATCCAGCCCGTCAAAGGTTTCGTCGAACAAAATGTAATCCGGCAGCGCCGACAGCGCGAGAATAATCGCCGCCTGCCTCCGCATCCCCTTAGAAAAGGTGGCGAGGTTGGCGCCGCGGTTGAGCCCGAACGCAGAGACCAGCTCAAAATAGCGTTCCTCCGAAAAGTGCGCGTAGTTGGCTTTATAGAGATCGGCCATGCGGTCCATCGACGCGTGCGGCAGGAAAAACAAATCGTCAGGCACAAAGGCGATTCTCGCCTTGGCCTCCGGCGAATCGTAAACCGGTACGTCCTCGACCGTCACCCGGCCGCCCATCGGCCGGTAAACGCCGGCCACAAGCCGCATAAACGTCGATTTTCCCGCGCCGTTCGAGCCGACCAGCCCGTAAACGCACCCGCGCGGGATCGAGCAGCTCAGGCCGTCGAGCGCTGTAAACTGCTGAAATTTCATCGTCACATTTTCTGCGCGAATCATACTGTCTCTTCTCCTTTCGTGTCCTGCCGCCGGTAGCCCTCGTCCAAAACCTGTGAAGCCGCCTCAAACGGAACCCCGTACATCGCGAGCTTTTCGCCGAGCGCGCGCAGCGCTTCAAACAGCCCGTCCTTCTCCTGCCGCAGCAGTTCCGCGGCGTTCAGCGTAATAAAGCGCCCCGTGCCCGGCGCAGTAAAGCACAGCCCCCGCCGTTCCAGCTCGGCATACGCCTTTTGAATCGTGTTGGGGTTGATGGAAAGCTCCTGCGACAAGGCCCTGACCGACGGCAGCGCGGCGTTCGGCGCCAGCAGCCCGAGCAGAATCAGCCGCTCAAACTGCGCGATCAGCTGCTCATAAATCGGCGTCGGCGAATATCGGTCAATCGAAAACACGCCGTCTCCTCCTCTCGTCTCCGCATTGTGTAGTTAGTGTGTTGTGTGTCATAGTACACCAGAATTATACCACGGTCATTTCAGCCTGTCAAGAGGGGAACCAAAAAAATTTTTCCGCCGAAAGATTCCGCGCCCGCCTCTTGACAAGCGGCGGGCGCAGCGTTATAATGTGTGTACTATGGTTTATATTACACTAAATACGCATAGTATGCCGGCCGCCGGATTTTATCTATATAACGAGACAACATAACGAGACAACGGGCCCGGCTGCCGGGCGCCCGGGGTTTTCCCGGAGCGGGGCGAGGTTTTGAATGATTTGTAACATTGCGTCCGGCGCTTGCTTTTGCGGCGGCGTTGACATATAATAAAGAAAAATGGAAATCAACGGCAGCAGCCGATTCTGATGGAGCAGCGGAGAACCATGATACGACAAGACCATACCGAAACCGAACAGGCGCGGCCGGCAGCGGCGGAAACGCGCCAGCCAATCCAGCGCATCGCCGCGCCGCATACGCGCGGCCTTTCGGCCGCCGAGGTGCGCGAAAGGCTCGACAAGGGCTACGCCAACCTGCCCGTCGCCTCGCCGACGAAAACGGTGCGGCAAATTATCCTCAGCAACGTCTTTACCTATTTTAACTTTATCTTTTTCGTTCTGGCCGCGGCGCTGATCTCCGTCGGGTCGTTTAACAACCTGACCTTCCTCGTCGTCGTCCTCGTCAATACGGTCATCGGCATCGTTCAGGAGCTGAACGCCAAAAAAACGCTGGACAAGCTGACGCTGCTGTCCGAGCCGAAGGCCACCGTCGTCCGCGACGGCGCGGAAACCGCCGTGGAAACCGAACAGCTCGTCGTCGACGACATTGTTCTCTTCGGAGCAGGCAACCAGATCTGCGCCGACGCCGTCGTCGTCAGCGGCGAGGCGCAGGTCAACGAATCGCTGGTCACCGGCGAGTCGGATGAAATCATGAAACGCGAGGGCGACGCGCTGCTGTCGGGCAGCTTCGTGGTCTCCGGCTCCTGTTACGCGCGGCTGGAAAAGGTCGGGCACGAATCGTTTGTCTCGCGCCTGACGCTTGACGCCAAAAAGAGCCATAAGCAGCAGCATCCGGGGATGATGCGCTCCCTGACGCGGCTCGTTCAGATCATCGGCGTCATCATCATCCCCATGGGCATCGCGCTTTTTATGCAGCAGCATAAGCTTTTAGGGCTGGCCGCAAAGGAAAACATTGAAAAGACCACCGCCGCGTTGATCGGCATGATCCCCGAAGGGCTTTACCTGCTCGCCAACGTCGCGCTGGCCGTCAGCGTCATCAAGCTGGCGAAAAAGAACACGCTCGTGCACGATCTCAAATGTATCGAGACGCTGGCGCGCGTGGACGTGCTCTGCGTCGACAAAACCGGAACGATCACCGAGCCGGTCATGCAGGTCGACGGGCTCGTCCCGCTCGGCGAGGCGGCCGACGAGGCGAGGCTGGAAGCGCTTCTCTGCGACTTTGCGGGCAACATGGCCGCCGACAACGCGACTATGAAGGCGCTCAAAGAGCGGTTCAAAAAAAACGCCTTCCGAAAGGCGCAGTCCGTCGTCCCCTTTTCCTCGACGACAAAGACGAGCAGCGTCTCCTTCGGCGAAGCCGAGACTTATCTGCTCGGCGCGCCGGAATTCCTGCTCAAAGACGCCTATGAGGGCTGGCGCGCCCACATCGAGCCGCACGCGATGCGCGGCAGCCGCGTGCTGCTGCTCGCCGTCCTCGGCGCCGACCGGATTCTGACGCCGCTCGCGCTCGTGCTGCTGTCGAACAAAATCCGCCCCAACGCCAAGGAGACGTTTGAATATTTTACGGCGCAGGGCGTAGCGATCAAGGTCATCTCCGGCGACAACCCTCTCACCGTGTCCGCCGCCGCGGCCGCCGCCGGTATCCCCGACGCCGATAAGCTCATCGACCTCTCGACGGTCGAAACCGATGAGGAATTGCAGGACGCCGCGCTGGAATACGCTATTTTCGGCCGTGTCACGCCTGAACAAAAGCGCAAGCTGGTGCGCTTCCTCAAAGGCGCCGGCCACACCGTCGCCATGACCGGCGACGGCGTCAACGACGTGCTGGCGCTCAAAGAGGCCGATTGCAGCGTCGCCATGGCCTCCGGCAGCGACGTGGCCTGTCAGGTTTCGCACCTCGTGCTGCTCAATTCCGACTTCGCCTCCATGCCCTCGGTCGTCGCCGAGGGGCGGCAGGTCATCAACAATATCGAGCGTTCGGCTTCGCTTTTCCTCGTCAAAAACATCTTCTCCTTCGTGCTGTCGCTGATCTCGATTTTCGCCGTCTTCGCCTATCCGCTCACGCCGTCGCAGATCTCGCTGATCAGCTGTGTGACCATCGGCATCCCCGCGTTCTTTCTCGCCATGGAAAAAAACGAAAGCCTCGTGCGCGGCAAGTTTCTGCGCAACGTGCTGTTCAGGGCTTTCCCCGCGGCTGTGACCGATCTCTTCGTCATCGGCGGCGTCATTCTCTTTGCGCACGCCTTCGCGCTTGACAGCGACATCACCTCGACGATCTCCACCATCCTCATGGGGCTGGTCGGCTTTGCGATGATCTATCGGATCTGCCGCCCGTTTAACTGGAAGCGCATCGTCCTGCTCTGCGGACTCGCCGTGCTGTTTGTCGCCGCCATGCTCATTCTGCCCCGGTTTTTCACGCTCACCGCCTTGGACCGGCGCGGCTGGCTCATTCTCGCCGTCTTCGCGCTGTTAATCCCCTCTGTGCTCTTCGCCGCCTCGCGCTCGCTGAATTGGCTCGCCGACCGCTTCAAATCGCTGCGCGCCAAGCTGCGCGAAGAAAAAGACCGGTAGAGGCCGCGTTACCCCCGGCCCGCAGTTTCTCTTTCGTTTGTCCAATCCCCTCGCGGGAGACGGATTTGATCTGTCCCGCCTTTCCCCATCCCTGCAAAGCCGGCGCCCAATCCCCGCTTCAAATCGTTAGCCCGCCATGAAAGGAGACGACGACGCATGGATATCGCGCTCTACGTCCGCGAAGCCGGCCGCGGCGCGCCGCTGGTGCTGCTGCACGGCAACGGCGAAAGCTCGGACTACTTCGTCCATCAGATCGACTACTTCTCCAAGTCCCGCCGCGTCCTCGCCGTCGATACGCGCGGTCACGGCCGCTCCCCGCGCGGAACCGCTCCGTTCACGCTCGAACAGTTCCGCGACGATCTCAAAGCCCTGCTCGATGCCAAGGGCGTCGAGCGCGCCGATCTGCTCGGATTCAGCGACGGCGGCAACGTCGCCCTGCTCTTTGCGCTCAAATACCCCGGCCGCGTCAACCGGTTGATTCTCAACGGCGCCAACCTCTCCCCGTCCGGCGTCAAGCTGCGCGTCCAGCTCCCGATCTGCCTCGGCTACGGCCTCGTCTCCCTGATCGCCCTTTTCGACCGCAA